>DAINSI010000005.1:23616-56774 GCA_036741395.1 Candidatus Dormiibacterota bacterium | reverse complement strand
CATGTGTCAGGCACGCCGCCAGCGTTAATCCTGAGCCAGGATCAAACTCTCCGAAAAAGACCTCTTAAGTCCATGGGCTTCGCAGCCTATGGATTTATGTCTTAGACGGGTCTGGCTATCGGCCTCTTCCCCACCGCGGGGTCAAGGCCTGGTTTGCGACTGCCTCCTCAGGGGCTTGCACCCTCGGAGGTTCTCCGCTACCTAGCGGATCAGTCTCTTCACTCTTCAACTGTTAAGGTGCTGCCGGGTTCGGTTCCGCTTTTTGGGCGAGGACCACCGCCGGTGACGGAGGTGCCTCCCGAACCTGGCGGGCCGGGATGCGACCTCTGATTGTATACCCACTTCTGGCCGCGGGCAACTGGTCCCTAGATGGGCCGCCGGCCGCTCAGGGCCCTGGCGATGGTGAGCTCGTCCGCGTATTCGAGCTCCCCGCCCATGGGCAGGCCCCGGGCCAGGCGGGTGACCCCTATCCCCGTCCCCAGGGCATCGATCACCTGGGCCAGGTAGGCGGCGGTGGCCTCCCCCTCGATGTCCCCGTCGGTGGCCAGGATCACCTCCCGGGTCGCGCTCGCCCGTAGCCGGCTCAGCAACTCCTCGACGCGGATCTCCCCGGGGCCGACCCCGTCCATCGGCGAGATCGCGCCCAGCAGCACGTGGTACCGGCCGCGGAACTCGCCCGTGCGCTCGATTGCGATCACGTCGGTGGGCTCCTCGACGACGCAGATCACCGAGTCGTCACGACGGGTGTCCTGGCAGATCGGGCAGATCGGGCCGGCCGAGATGAAGGCGCAGGTCTGGCAGAACCCCACGCCGTCGTGAAGCCCGGCGAGGGCCTTGGAGAGGCGCTCGACCGCGCCCTGCTGAGTGCGAAGCAGGTGAAAGGCGAGGCGGTTGGCGCTCTTGGGGCCCATTCCGGGGAGGCGCCCGAGCTCCTCGATCAGGGCGCTCAGTGCGGGTGGAAGAAAGTCCATGGTCCCCGCGACCGGGTCAGCGGTCCCGGCCTAGATCAGGCCGGGCGGCAACCCGAGGCCCGCGGCCAGCGAACCCAGCTCGCTCGCAGCCAGCTCGCGGGAGCGATCCAGGGCCTCGTTGGTGGCCGCCAGGATCAGGTCCTGGAGGAGCTCGACGTCCTCGGGATCGACGGCATCGGGCTGGATCTCGACGGCCAGGATGTTCTGATGGCCGTTGACCTTGATCTTGACGACGCCGCCGCCGGCGGTGCCCTCGACCTCCTTGCTGCCGAGGTCCTGCTGGATCTGCGCCATCCGACCCTGCATCTCCTGCAGCTGCCGCATCATCTTCATGTTCCCGGCCACGGACGGATTCTACCCAGCGGGCCTCTGGCGCGGGCGGATGTCGGTGATGCGGGCACCCAGCATCTCGACGGCGGCCTCCACCAATCGTTCGCCGCCGGCGGCGTCCTCGGCGGGGGCGCCCTGGAGGGCCGTCACCGACTCAGAAGCGGGCTGATCATCGGTGCTCGAGGGCGGCGCCGGCTCGAGCGGCCGGACGGGCGAGGGCGCAGCCGTCGGCGCGGGGACGGCCGCAGACGACGCCGCGGTGAGGCGGCCGCCCTGGAGATCGGGAACGACCCGGAAGTTGAGCCTGAATGGCCGTCCATAGACCTGGCTGACGGCCTTTTCGAACTCCTCGCGGTTGACCTTCTCCTGGGCCCTCTCGCTGTGGATGGCGAAGCGGAAGCCCACCGTGAGGAGGTCGTCCTCAAGGTCCACCGCGGCGGCGTCCGCCAGCAGGGCACGGACCCGGGTGGCGGCGAACGACCCCCCTCGGAGGGCCTCCAACAGTGCCGGCCAGCGACGCTGGATCTCACCGAGCTCCGCCGTCACCGGTGAGGCGGCCGCCGCCTGGGCCACGGGCGGCGGCGCGGAAGCCGGGCCAGGTGCCGGGGCGGCCACTGCGCGTGGGGGATCCGGCTCGGGCGCGGTCCGCGGGACAGTGTCGGCCGGCCGCGGTGTCTGCGCCGGCGCGACCGCGGCCGGGACGAGGTCACTCCGCGCCCCGGTGGACAGCTTGAGCAGGGTCAGCTCTAACAGCAGGCGCGGCTCGTGGGTTTGGCGCATCTCGGTCCCGGCCCCGACGGCCAGCTCGAAAGCCCGGGCCGCGAAGTCCCTTCCTCCCGTGGAGACGACCTCGGCCATCGTGGCCGCGGCGCTCGCCTCGATGCCAAGGCTCGCGGGGTCGCCGGCCCCAATCGTGAGCAGGACCGCCCGGCGGGCCATGTCCGCCAGGCTCGCGGTGAGCTGGCGCATGTCGGCGCCCTGCGTGGCCATGTTGTCGAGCTCGCGCAGCGCGGTCGCGGCGTCGCCGGCGGCAGCCGCCGCCAGCAGGCCCGCCAACTCCCGTTGGGTGACCAGGCCGAGTTGGCGCCGTACCGTGGCGGCGTCGATGGCCTCGACCCCGGCGCTGGCCATCTGGTCCAGCATGGTGATCGCATCGCGCATGCTGCCCTGGGCCATCGATGCCATCAGGGCCAGGCCGTCGGGTCGTGTGGCCAGGGCCTCCTGCTCGGCGATCCAGCTGAGCCGGCCCGCGATCTCCTCCTCGCCGATGCGTCGGAAGTCGAAGCGCTGGCAGCGCGAGACGATCGTCGCCGGCAGCTTGTGGGCCTCCGTCGTGCAGAGGATGAAGAGGACGTGGGCGGGCGGTTCCTCAAGGGTCTTGAGCAATGCGTTGAACGCATCGCCGCTGAGCTGATGAGCCTCGTCGATGATGTAGACCTTCCGCTTGAGCAGCGCGGGCAGGTACCGGGCCTTCTCGCGCAGGTCGCGGATGTCATCGATTCCCCGGTTGCTGGCGGCGTCGATCTCAATCAGGTCGGTCGCCGACCCCTCGTTGACGGCCACGCAGTTGACGCAGGTGTTGTCGGGCTCACCTTCGACCAGCGCCAGGCAGTTGACCGCCTTGGCCAGGATCCGCGCGGTGCTGGTCTTGCCGGTGCCACGGATGCCGGTGAACAGGTAGGCGTGGGCCAGGCGCCCCCCGGTCAGCGCGTTCTTGAGCGTGCGGACAGGGGCGTCCTGGCCCACGAGGGCATCGAAGCGCTGGGAGCGGTAGCGGGTGTATAGAGCAGTCAATGCGTGTGAGCCTGGAAAGCGGTCGCGCACCCTTCCTCGTCCCCGGAGCCCCCGGGCGCCTTGCCCGACCACGGCTCAGACCGAGCTTTCTGCGGCACCCCCGTCACCCTCTTACCGCTGCTTCCTTCCGGACCTGACGGGGTTCGTGGGTTTCGAGCTGCGCAGGGCCCGGTCCTCAACGCCATAGCCAGGGACCACCCAGGTTCCCAGACCCTCAGAAGGGAATTCGACCCCGCTATAGCGGATTGCGGGTGCAGGGCACCGCTGACTCCCCATCTAGCGCGACCGTCGCCGATTATAGGTCCCGCCCCCGGGGCCCGGCCGGGTGGCTAGGGCTTCGCCGACGGGCAGCACCACCGTGAAGGTCGAACCCCTGCCCTCGGCGCTCTCGACCGTCACCCTGCCCTGCTGCAACTCGACCAGCTGCTTCACCAACGCCAGGCCCATGCCGGTACCGCCGTAGCGGCGGGTCGCGGTGTTGTCGATCTGGAAGAAACGCTCGAAGATCTGCTTCTGGTGCTGGGGCGCGATCCCGATACCCCGGTCCACGACCTGGAGCTGCACCCGGCCGTTCTGCTGCGAGGCCCGTACCTGGACCCTGGCCTTTTCCGGGCTGAACTTGACCGCATTGTCCAGCAGCGCCTTCATCACTTGGATCAGGCGCTGGCCGTCGCCGCGGACCTTGACCGAAGCCGGGACCCTGATGTCGATGGTGACGTCGCTGCGCCGAATCAGGGGTTTGAGGTCCTCCACCGCCTCCTCAGCGATGTCCCGCAGGCCATAGGACCCGATCGAGAGGTTGACGCGTTTGGTCTCCAGCATCGAATAGTCGAGGATGGTCTCGACGATCTCGTAGAGGCTCTTGGCCGAGACCTGGACATCGCCCAACGCGTCCAGCTTCTGCGCGTCGCCCCAGCTGCCCCATGCCATCTCCAGGAGGTCGGTCATCCCCATGATCGCCGTCAGCGGGGTGCGGAGCTCGTGCTGGATCGTGGCCAGGAAGTCGGACTTCATGGCGTCGAGCTGCTGCAGGCGCGAGACCGTTTCGCGCTCACGCTCGAAGAGCCTGCTGTTCTGGAGGGCGACCACCGCCTGGTTCGCGAGCACCCCCAGGGAGGGGATGTCGGTGCCATCGAGGGCGCTGCGGCCGTACGCCGCGATCAGCCCGGCGGGCCGGTCCTGGTAGATCATCGGCACCGCCAGCGCATTCCAGCCCCGGTACTCGCCGGGGGCGTCGTCAAGGGTGGTGGACGTGCTCTCCCCGCGCTTCAGCACCGCCTCCAGGTCGAGGTGCTCCAATAGCCCCCGGGCCTGGCCGGCCTCCAACCCGCGGCCGGCGGTGACCCGCAGCCGCTCGGCGCCCTCGTACATTGCCACCGCATCCGCCCCGGTCATCTCCAGCATCGCCTCGAGTACGGCCTGGCGCAGTCGGGCCTCGCCCGCGGTGGTGGTGGTGAGGGCGCGCGACACCGACCCCAGGCTGGTCAGCGCCGCGTCCAGGCGGGCGCGCTGCCGCTCCAACTCGAGGGTGTTCTCGCGGATCTGCCCGGCCATCTGGTTGAAGGTCCCCGCGAGCCGCCCGAAGTCGTCCTCGGAATCGACGCTGACGGTCGCCCCGTAGTCCCCGGCGCCCAGCTTCTCGGCGCCCGCGGTCAGCATCCGCAGTGGCCTGATCGCGGTCCGGCGCGCGAAGTACACCGCGATCAGCGACATCACCGTCGCCAGCAGGGTGGTGGCGAAGAGCGCCACCAGGACGTCGTTCAACGTCTGCGCGGCGAAGATCGAGTCGTCGACATCCGCCGCCGCGAAGACGTTCTCACCCTGCTGGACGCGGGCGAGGTAGCCGGCGTACGTGTGGCCGCCGAGCTGGTAGACGCCAAACCGCCCCCCAAGGTCATCCGGGTTGCCCAGGGCGGATGGGACGGTGGGCTGCGCCTGGTCCCCCGGGAGGGTGGTGGCGAGGCGCCGTCCGCCATAGAAGACGCTGTACTGGACCCCGCTGTTGTGCCTGACAACATGGGAGAGGAACTCCTGGACGTCCTGGCTGTCGACGATGTAGCCGGCGGTGACGCCGTTGCGCTGCACGCGGCTGGCGGTATCCAGACGCAGGCCGGCGGCCCCGGGCTCCACCAGGCCGAGGCTGAGGTCACGCCCCTGGCCCGCCTGCGCCACCACCGGGAGTACCGCGAACCGGGTCGCGTCCACGGCGGCCTCCCCGCCGGAGCCGTTGGCCTCGCGGGCCAGCAGCGGATGCCCCTGGGCGTCGTATGTCACCAGGGTCTCGCCCCTGGACGTGAAGGTCTGCACCTCGGCCGAGACCAGAGCGTCCATGCGGGCGTGGTCGGCACTGCCGAACTCATCACGCAGCGCCGGGAAGGCGGCCAGGCCCTGGGTCACCTTGTAGGCGTTGGCGCCCGCGGTGGCGAGGTCCGTGCGCAATCCGTCGGCCGACGCTGCCGCCACCCTCTGTTCCAGGTCGCGCGTCTGCAGCAGGCGGGCGCTGACCAGCAGGGCGGCCACCGCCAGCGAGACCACGATGATGGTCCCGATCTCGAAGGCGACGAGCTTGGCGGCGAACGACTGGCGCAGCCGTGCCAGCACGGTCAGCTACGCCGCGATGGTGCCGGAGAGCTGAGCCGGCGCGACCAGACCACGGCCGCGATCGCCGTCCAGAGGACCAGTTGGATCGCCAGCAACCAGGGCCACACGTGGTACCTGAAACCGTTGAGGCCACCGCTGAGCGACAGCGAGAGCACCGTCGCCAGGGCGTCGGGACTGAGGCTGTCCTGCACCACCCCATTGGGCACCCGCACCAGGCCCACCCCCGGCGGGGCCGGCAGTGGGGCGGCCGCCGCGACAACCGTGGTGCCGGCCGCAGTGGACGCGGCGGCGGGGCCGGTGGTCGCCGTCGAGCTGACACCCGGCGCCGGCCGCGGGCCGCTGCCGGTGGGGGGAGGGTTGGCACCCGGGTTGCCGGGGCCGATGACATCGCCGGTGCACGCGGGGCCGACGCAGACCGACGGGACCGGGACGGGGGGCGGGGTGGGCAGCGTCACGACGCTGCCGCCACAGAGCAGCACCCCACCGACGCAGACCGAGGGCAGGACCGAAGGAAGGAGCGCCGCCGAGGGCGCGGGGGCGCCGGGGCGCGCCATCGCGGTTGGCGCCAGGGCCAGCAGCGCGAGGGACGCGGAGACCGCAGCGAGGAGCCTGAACCTCAGGCGGCTGCCGCGATCACCTGCACACCACCTGACCCGGCGCGACGGAACAGGGGTGGCCACCTGCCTATGGTATGGGCCCACCACCCCATCCGCGACCCCATTCACAACTCTTAACCCGCCGCGTCGGTCCCGTCACGCGCCGCCCGCCCCCCACCGAGCCGACGCTCCGTACCGCGGAGCAGGCGCTGCACGTTGTCGGCGTGCCTGAGGGCCACCAGCCCGCCGGCGACCAGGCCCACGATCAGCGCCGCGTCGGACTGTGGTGCGTGCCCCAACCACGCCGCGATCAGCGGTCCCGCCGCGGAGGCCGCGGCGATCGAGCCCAGGGAGACATACCGCGTCACCAGGACCACCGCCGCGATGACCAGGAAGCAGCAGAAAAACGGCACCGGCGCCAGCGCTGCGATCGCCCCCGCGGTCGTGGAGACCCCACGGCCGCCGTCGAACCCCGCAAACACCGGCCAGACGTGGCCGACCACCGCGACCACCCCCGCCACCGCGGCGAGGTAGGGGTCGCCGGTCAGGGCCCGCACCGCCAGCACCGGTACCAGGCCCTTGCCCACGTCGAGGACCGCGACGGTGACTCCAGCGCCCGTCCCCAGGCTGCGCTGCACGTTGGTTGCGCCGGTGCGATGGGACCCGAGGCGGCGAACGTCCACCCCGTGCGTGACCCTGCCCACCCAGAGGCCGGACGGCAGGCTGCCGAACAGGTAGGAGCCCAGCAGCAGCAGCGCCCAGGTCCAGGAGGCGTGCACTCAGTTCGCCCTGGGGGCGCGCCGCAGGATCCCGCCGAGCGCGAGCGCCATGTTGATCACTGCCACAGCGTATAGAGCCGGCAGGAGCCACGGTGGCATCGGCACCCTCGTGGACAACCAGGTGGTGAAGAGCGCCATCGAGGTTGCAAACGTCGATCTCTGGCCCCAGGGCGTATGCCGGACGGGTAGGCTGCGGCCGAGGACGAAGAGCAGCACCAGGCCCCCGACCACCGGGGCGAAGTAGCGCAGGGTCACCAGCGCTGCCAGCCAGCCCGGCAGCAGTCCCCAGCGCGACAGCGAGAAGGCCGCGGCGGAGAAGAAGCAGGCGTCCAGCACCGGGTCGAGGAGGCGCCCCAACCTCGATTCCTGGCCCAGCCGCTGGGCCACCGTGCCGTCGACGAGGTCGGTGACCCCCGCCAGCAGGCAGAGGGCGACCCAGGTGATGGTCGGGCGCGGGCTGTAGATCGCGATCAGCAGGATGGGCACCGCGGTCCAGCCCCGGAACAGGGTGATGATGTTGGCGGGGCCGATGCGCGGCGATGGCGCGTCGGTGATGGGATGGCGGACCAGGCCCAGCTCGACCGCCACCCAGCTACACAGCAGCAGCCAGGTCAGGGAGGGCAGCAGGACCTCGGCGAGAACGGGGACGCCGTCCCGCCGCAGGGCAAACCCCACCGCCAGCGCCAGCAGGAAGCCGACGCGGCGAATCGCCCGCAGCTCGCGGACGAGGTCCGGGCGGGCGGCGGCGTTCTGCGCGGCGCGACGCCAGAAGGCGGCGCCAAAGACCCGCCAGGCGGCGCCGTCAAATCCGGATTTTCGGAGCATGCCGAGTTGCTCGTCGAGGAAGGGACTGGGCGCCATCTCCCCCTCGGTCCTGGGGGCGCCCATCAGCGGCCGGGCGAGGGCGCCGGCGATGAGGCGGCCGGCGACCCGGCACCCGGGCTGGCGCTGGCGGAGGGCGAAGGCCGCCGCGGCAGCGGCGAGGGACACAGCTTCAGCGGCGATGGCGGGGGACCCGCCTGCCCGGGATCGGCGACCTGGTAGGGCACCGCAGGCGCACCCCCGCCCGCCGCCCGGGGGCTGGAGGATGGCACCGGCGATGCCAGGCAGGTCAGGCGTTTGCTGCTGGGGAAATCGACCGGGGGCTTGCCCTGATACCAGTCGTGGACGAAGTCGCGCAGGATCAGGCCGGCGCCGTTCTCCCCGTAGATGCGGTTCTGGTGGAAGCGACCGCCGTGGGCATCGGTGTGCCCCATCCAGACCCCCATCACCAGGTCGGTGGTGTAGCCGACATACCACGAGTCGGTCCAATGCTCGGTGGTGCCCGACTTCATGGCCACCGGGAAGCTGGTGTTCCAGCCGCCGGGCTTCTCTGACCCCTTAAGGATGTCAGTGAGCTGGGCGGCCACGTCGTTGGGAATGGCCTGCTCCATCTTCGGGGCGCGGTTGTCCTCGAGGACACGGCCCTGGCTGTCGGTGACCTTGGCGATCGCCCACGGGTGGAGCCGCTTGCCGCCGTCGGCGAAGCCGCCGTAGGCCGCGACGTGGTCGATCATGCGCACATCGTTGGTGCCCAGGGTGGCGCTGGGGCCGGTGTTCTTGAGGTACTGGGGCGGCAGCCCGAGCGCCTCGAGGGTGGCGAAGACGCGGCGTGCCCCCATCTGCTCGAAGAGGTGGATCGAGGACAGGTTGCGGGACTGCTGCAGCGAGGTCGCCAGGCTGATCCGTCCCAGCTCCCGGCCGTCGAAGTCCTTGGGGTGGTACGTCTTGTCGGTGAGGAAGTTGGAGTTGCCATCCTCCAGGACCGAACCGGCGGTGAGGCCGTTGGCCAACGCGGTGGCGTACGTGAAGGGCTTGAAGCTCGAGCCCACCTGGTGGGGATCGTCAACGGTCATGTTCACCGAGCCGTTGATCGCCTTGTTGTTGTAGTCAGCGCTCCCCACCATGCCCAGCACCGCGCCCGTCTGCGGTGAGAGCACGAGCATCGAGCCCGTGTTGGGCGCATAGGCGGGCTGGCCGTCCTCGGGGTCGCGGCCGGTCGGGGTGATCCGGGCCACCGCCGCGACCTCCCTGGACACCGAGGCCTGGGCCAGCTGTTGCACCTTGGGAGACAGCGTGGTGATCACGGTCAGACCGCTCTTGTCCACAACGTCCTGGCCGTACTTGGCGCGCAGCTGGTCGAGGACATAGTTGACGAAATGCGGGGCCAGGCTCGCCGTCGGAGCCGACTGCTGCTTCTGGGCCGCGTCCAGCTCGGGCTTGAGGTCCTTGACAAAGGCGAGGTCGGCGTCGGCCTGCGGGAGGTACCCGGCGGTGACCATGGCCTTGAGGATGTCGTGCTGGCGCGCCCTGGCCGAGAGGTAGCCGTCCGCGGTCAGGGGGTCGTGCAGGGTGGGGTTCTGGGGGATGCCCGCGAGGAGTGCCGCCTCGGGGACGGGCAGGTCCTTGGCGTGGAGCCCGAAGTACGTCTGGCTGGCGGCCTCGATGCCGTAGGCCCCGTTGCCGTAGTAGATGGAGTTCAGGTACATCTCCAGGATGCGCGGCTTGGCGTACCGGTTCTCGAGCTGGATGGCGAGGATGAACTCCTTGATCTTGCGGTCGGCGCTCCGGGACTGCGCCAGGGCCGGCGACAGCAGGGAGTTCTTGACCACCTGCTGGGTGATCGTGCTGGCGCCCCGCGCCGCGGCGCGGTGGGTGATGTCGTAGTAGGCGGCCGAGGCGATGCGGGGCACGTCAAAGCCACCGTGGTTGTAGAAGTCGCGGTCCTCAATGGCCACGGTGGCCCGCTGCAGGGACGGTGAGATGTGGTCCAGCGGGACCACGGTGCGGTTCTGGCCGTAGCGCTCCTGGAGCAGGGTGGTGCC
Organism: Candidatus Dormiibacterota bacterium; assembly: GCA_036741395.1. GTDB lineage: Bacteria > Chloroflexota > Dormibacteria > DASZGP01 > DASZGP01 > JAXDLW01. The sequence continues at coordinate 46,839 of DAINSI010000005.1, read as the reverse complement.
ATCGCTGGCATAGATGCGGGTGATCTGCGACAGCGTGGCGGTCCCGAAGCCGTCGACCGACGGGAGGTCCTGGGAGTACCCCGCCCACACGGCGCCGGCGACGAGGGCCAGGGCCCCCAGCGCCAGCAGCATCGCCGAGAGCACAAGCCAGCGGCGCCGCCCGCGGTGGCGCCGCCGAGCCGGGCCCGGCGCCTCGGACGGCGCCCGGGTGGAGCGGCGGCGCGGTCGGGGTCCGAGCGTGCTCCCGCCCGCGACACCATGCCTTTCGGTCATGGTAAGGCGACCGTCCCGGCTAGCGCAGGACTGCCGCCGCTGCTTCCTGGGCCCGCTGCAGGAAGACGTTGAGGAACAGGGCCAGGGGCAGGATGGCCAGCAGGCCGATGCTCAGGGCGGTCCACATCGCCGGTCCGGCGTGCAGGCGCTTGCGCTCGGGACCGTCGTCGAAGTAGAGCGCGCGCACAACCTTCAGGTAGTAGACGGACGAGACCGCGCTGTTGACGACGCCCACCAGGGCAAGCCACCCGTAGCCGGCCTGCACGGCAGCCAGGAAGACGAAGAACTTGGCGAAGAAGCCCACCAGCGGGGGGATCCCGGTCAGCGAGAGCATCGACAGGGCGAGTACCAGGGGAACGCCGCCGCCAGTGCGGCCGAGACCCGCGAGCGACGCCAGGTCGTCGCCACCAACCCCCTCCTGCGCCGCCTGCAGGGCGCCGAATGCGGCGAGATTGCTCAGCCCATAGACGAGGACGTAGAAGAGGACGGCGCCGATCGCCAGCGTCGCGGTCCTGGGATCCGACATCGCGACCAGTCCCATGATGATGTACCCGGCGTGGGCGATCGAGCTGTAGCCCATCAGCCGCTTGACGCTGGTCTGGCTCAGCGCGGTGACGTTGCCGACGATCATGGTGGCCACGGCGATCACCGCCAGGTAGATCGCCCACTGGTGGCTGAGCGGCAGCAGGGCGGAGTTGAGCACCCGGATCAGAAGGCCGTAGCCGGCCGCCTTGGACGAAACCGAGACGAACGCGGTGACCGGTGTCGGCGCTCCCTGGTAGACGTCGGGCACCCACTGGTGGAAGGGCACCGCGGCGATCTTGAAGCTGAGTCCGCCGATCACGAAGATCATCGCCAGCACCAGGGCCGGGGAGTTGGAGCCGCCGGAGGCGACCTGACGGGCCACGGCGTCAAGCTCGGTGCGGCCGGTCAGACCGTAGAGAATGGCCAGCCCGTAGAGCAGGATCGCGGAGCTTGCCGCGCCCACGATCAGGTACTTGAAGGCGGCCTCCGAGGATAGGCGCGAGGTCTTGCTGAAGGCCACCATCACGTAGAGCGCGATCGAGAGGGTCTCCAGCGATACGTAAAGCTGGATCATCTCGCGCGCCGAAACCATGAACATCCCGCCCACCGTGGCCAGCAGGATGAGGGCGATGAACTCCGACTGATGGGGGCGAAAATGCTCGGAGAAGCGGTATCCCAGGAGCACCGTGACGATCGCAAAGACCAGCAGGATGGCTTCGAAGAAGAGCGCGAAGTGATCCAGCAGGAAGGTGCCGGAGAGCGGGTTCAGGGGGGTGCTGCTGGTCCCCACCAGGGCGGCCACGCTGACCAGCGCGGCCAGACAACCGAGCAGCGCCAGCGCGGTGGCGACGACCCGCGGCCGCTCGCCGCCGCGGTCGTCCGCCTGGTGATCGCTCTCGATCAGCAGGCCGGCCACCACCACCAGCAGGGCGGTGACGATGACGATGATCTCGGGCACGAAGTAGGAGAGCGTCCGGGTCGTCATGGCCTCAGCTCCCGCCCAGGCGCTGCGTCAGCGGGGCGACGGCGTAGTCGATCAGCTGGGTCAGCTTGCCCGGCAGGATCCCGAAGAGGAAGACGACCGCAAGCATGCCAAACATGTAGAACAGCTCGATCGCGCTGGGGTCCTTGAGCCTGGTCCAGGCCTCTTTGAGGGGGCCGAAGAACACCCGCTCCAGCATCCAGAGCAGGTAGCCCGCGGAGAGGACCACACCGAAGACCGCCAGGAAGGTGCCGACGTGGTGGGCGCTGTAGCTGCCGACGAAGATCTCGAACTCCGCGATGAAGCCAACGAAGCCGGGCAGGCCAACCGAGGCGAGGGCACCGACGACCCAGGCCACCGTGAGGTAAGGCATTCGCTGGGCGAGTCCGCCCAGCTCGCTGATCGAACGGGTGTGGGTGCGGTCGTACACCAGCCCCACCAGCAGGAAGAGCGAGCCGGTGACCACGCCATGCGCGAAGAGTTGGAAGACCGCGCCGTTGAGCGCCAGCGGGGTGAGGGCGGAGATGCCCAGCAGCACGAAACCCATGTGCGACACCGAGCTGTAGGCCACCATGCGCTTCATGTCGTCCTGGGCGAGGGCGGCGAAGCCCCCCCAGAGAATGCCGATCACGGCCAGGGCCAGGATGGCCAGGCTGTAGTACTTGGCCGCGCCCGGGAAGAAGCCGACGCAGATCCGGATCATCCCGTAGCCACCCATCTTCAGCAGGACCCCCGCCAGCAGCACCGACATCGGCGTCGGCGCCTCGACGTGGGCATCCGGGAGCCACGTATGCAGCGGCCAGACCGGGAGCTTGATCGCGAAGCAGAGGAAGAAGAGCCAGAACAGCGTTCCGCCCAGGGCCGGGGCGAGGTGGGCCTGGCTCAGGACGGTCATGTCGAAGGTGTGCGCGCCGCCCTTGAAATACAGGATCAGGATCGCCAGCAGCAGGGCCGCGGATGCCGCGATCGTGTAGAGGAGGAACTTCCAGGCCGCATAGACCCTGCGCTTGCCGCCCCAGATCAGGATCAGCAGGAACATCGGGATCAGCTCGATCTCCCAGAAGATGAAGAACAGCAGGAGGTCCATCGCGGTGAACACGCCGGTGACCCCGACGTCGAGGAGGAGAAGCAGGAAGAAGTACTCCTTGACCCGTGTCTTCTGGTTCAGGGAGGCCAGCGTGGCGACGAAGAAGAGCAGCGTCGACAGCAGGACCAGCGGCAGGCTGATGCCGTCGACCCCGATGTGGTAGGTGGCCCCGAACAGAGTCAGCCAGGAGATCGTCTCCTCGAAACGGAAACCGCCGGAGTAGACGACGCCGAGGTCCACGAAGAGGGTCAGGTAGATTGCGATCAGGGCCAGGAAGAAGGGGAAGAAGGTGAAGGTCAGGGCGACGTTCTTGATGCGGCCCCAGTCGTCCTCGGTGCGCGATGGCAGCAGGAGGATGACCAGCGCCCCCGCGAGCGGCAACCAGACGATCAGCGACAGCAGCGGGAACCCGGCGCTGGTGTTGGCCCCCGGCACCGTCGAGCCGGCGGGCGGCGATGCCAGCGGGGCCACGGCCGCGGCGAAATGGGCCAGGCTGGCAGCGAGCATCACGAGAGGTGGCCCCCGGAGCCGAAGACCAGGGCCAGGACGGTGATCACCAGGACCCCGGCGAACAACCCCACGGCGTACCCCTGGACGCGGCCGGACTGCAGGCGACGGAGCCGCCCGGACGCCAGCTGGTAGCCCTCGGCGAGACCATCAACGTAGCTGTCGATGATGTTCTTGTCGAACCACGATGCGGCGGCGGCGGTGCGCAGCACCAGGCCCCTGACGAAGAAGGCCTGGTAGATCTCGTCGAAGTAGCCATTGTTGTGGCTCCAGTCATAGACCCGCGCGTAGCGGGCGTTGAGGGCGGGGGCGCTGAAGCGCTGGAAGCGGGGCCAGTAGAAGAGCGCGGCGACGCCGAGGCCCACCAGCGCCACCACCAGCGAGACGCCGATGGCGATGAAGTTCACGGCCTCGGTCTCGGGGTGCTGGCCGTAGAAGATGAACTGCCCGAAGCCCTGCTTGCTCCCGGGGATGCCGGTGAAGCCGATGAAGGCGGCGAGGATCGCCAGCACGACCAGGGGGACAGTGATGTACGCGCCGGACTCATGGATCTTCTTGGGGTCGAAGGCGCGACGACGTGCGGGCTCGCCGGTGAAGACCACGAAGAAGAGCCGGAAGGTGTACAGCGCTGAGAAGAACGTGATCGCCACGGCGGCGGCGATGAAGACCGGGTTCTGAGAGGCGAAGACCGACGCCATGATGCCGTCCTTGGACCAGAAGCCGGAGAACGGGATGATTCCGGCGGCGGAGAACGACGCGATCCCGACGGTCCAGGCGGTGATCTTCATCCGCTTGCCCAGCCCTCCCATCTCCCAGATGTTCTGGGTGTGGACGCCGTGGATCACCGAGCCGGCGCCGAGGAAGAGGAGGGCCTTGAACCAGGCGTGGGTGAAGAGGTGGAACATCGCCGCGCTGTAGGCGCCCACCCCGAGGCCGAACATCATCAGCCCGAGGTGACTGAGGGTGGAGTAGGCGATGACCCGCTTGATGTCGTCCTGCGCCACGGCCCAGATCGCGGCCATCACGCTGGTGAGCGCCCCGATGCTGGCGACCACCGCGAGCGACGAAGGGTTGGCGGCGAACAGTGGGTAGGTGCGGGCGACGAGGTAGACGCCGGCCACGACCATGGTCGCGGCGTGGATCAACGCCGAGATCGGTGTGGGACCCTCCATCGCGTCCGGGAGCCAGACGTGGAGCGGGAACTGCGCCGACTTGCCCACAGCCCCACTGAAGACCAGCATCGCCATCACAAAGAGGCCGGCCTGGCTGACCAGGCCGGTCTTGTACAGCCCGGAGATGGCGTAGAAGTCGAGGTCGGCCGCGCCGCCCATGTGGGTGTGGAAGCGGAAGAAGATGAAGGCGATCCCGACGAAGAACGGGAAGTCGCCAAAGCGGGTGACGATGAACGCCTTCTTGGCGGCGGCCGCAGCCGCCGGGCGCTTGAAGTAGTGCCCGATCAGGAGGTACGAGCAGACACCCACCAGCTCCCAGCCGATGTAGGTCTGGAAGTAGTTGGTGCTGAGCACCAGCAACAGCATCGAGAAGGTGAAGAGCGAGATGAAGCCGTAGTAGCGGACGAAGCCTTCCTCGCCGCGCATGTACTCCAGTGAGTAGACCTGCACCAGCAGGCTGACGCTGCAGACGACCACGACCATCATTGCCGACAGGGGGTCGGCGAGGATCCCGATCGAGAAATGCACGTCCGCGAAGGTCAGGAAGTCGCCGAACGGGCCCAACCCGTACTGGACGTGGATGGGGTGCTGCAGCTCCGAGAACAGCGCCGCGATCGACACCGCGTCGGCGACCGCGACGGCGATAATGCCCAACCACGCCGATACCCGCTTGTTCTCGTAGGTCAGCCCGAACATCAGCGCAAAGGCGACCAGCGGCGCCACCAGGATCAGCCACATCAGGGAGTAGGGCATCAGCCAGCCCTCTCTGTGAGCATCACCAGCGCATCAGGTCGATCTCGTCGACCCATACCGTGCCGCGAAGGCGATAGATCAGCAGCAGGATGGCGATGGCCACGGCGACCTCGGCGGCGGCGATGGTGATCACGAAGAGCGCAAAGGCCTGGCCCGCCAACGGCTGGGCGTCGTGGTAACCGAAGCGCGCGAAGGCAACGAGCGCGATGTTGGCGGCATTGAACATGAGCTCGACGGACATCAGCAGGCTGATCGCGTTGCGGCGGGAGAGGAGGCCATAGATGCCGATCGCGAACAGCCCTGCGCTGACCGCAAGGAAGTGGTTCAGGCCGATGTAGCCGATCGACATCCCTTCCCCTCCCCCTTCAGTCCTGCTCTTCTCGGCGGGCGAGCACGACCGCGCCGATGAGGCCCACCAGCAGCAGCACTGACACCACCTCGAACGGAACCGCGTAGCGGTTGACCAGCTCGGCGCCGATGATCGCGGTGGTGCCCTTGAGCTGGTCCGGGTAATGGCCGACAGGCCAGGCGGCCGGCATCAGGACCACGACCAGGACTGCGAAGACCCCGGCGGCGATAAGCGCTGCCCAGCCCGAACTCGACGATTCCGGGTTGCTGGTGTCGGACATCGAGCGGCGGGTAAGCATGATCGCGAACACGATCAGTACCGGGATGGCGCCGGCGTAGATCAGCAGTTGGGCCACCCACAGGAGGTCGGCGTTCAGCAGCAGGTACATCCAGGCGATGAAGAAGAAGGTGGTGATCAGCGCCAGTGCGGCGTGGACGATATTCCGCAGCGTCACCGTCATCACGCCGGCCGTCAGCGTCACCACCGCCAGCACGTAGAAGGCGATCGAGTAGACGACCGAGTTGCTCACGCCGACCTCCGCATGGAAGCGATGCCGGCGCCGCCATGGGCGCCCCGGGGATGGGTCATCACTGGGGTGCCGGCGGCTCGGGTACGGGCTTGTCCGCGAGGGCCTCGGCCGGCGCCGGCGCGTCGGCGGAAGCCTGGGGCGCAGCAGGCTTTTCCGCCGCCGGTTCGGCAGCGGGCGGAGCGGGTTTCTCCGCGGCCGGTCCGGCCGCCGGAGCAGGGGCGGCGGGAGCGGGCGCGGCGGCCACAGGAGCGGCGCCGTCGACGGCCTTCGCCGCCGGCTTGGGCCTGGTCGGCAGCGGCCTGGGACCGGTGAGCTGGTCCATCTCGTAGATCAGCAGGCGGCGGTCGTGGGTGGCCAGCTCGAAATCGGGACCGAGGTGGATCGCCTTGGGGTCGGTCGGGCAGACCTCCTCGCAGAGGCCGCAGTAGTAGCAGATCCCCAGGTCGAGGGCGAAGCGGTCGGTGACCACCTTGCGGCTGGTGGGGTCCTTGTGGGTCTCCATCTTGATCGCGATCACCGGGCAGACGCGCTCGCACTGGGTGCAGCCGATGCAGACATCCTGGTGGAAGATGTGGCGGCCGCGGAAGCGGAAGCCGACCGCGGCGGCCTCGTCGGGATACTGCACGGTGTGCTTGCGCTGGAAGATATGGCGGAAGGACACCCCGACGCTGCGGACGATGCCGAAACCGGGGAATGACTTCTTGGTCTTGAGGCTCATGAGATCTTGAACACGTTGCCGAACCAGAGGACCTCGACCGCGGCGACCAGCAGGTTGAGGAAGGCCAGCGGCGTGAGGATCTTCCAGCCAAAGCCCAGGAACTGGTCGATGCGGAACCGCGGCATCGAGAATCGCGCCAGGGTGAATATCCCGAACATCAGGTAGCTCTTGGCGAGGAACCAGAACAGCGGGATGTCGAGGAACGCAAATGGCAGAGGCGACTGCCAACCGCCCAGGAAGAAGGTGGTGAAGACCGCGCCCAGGGTCCAGGTGGTGCCGAGCTCGGCGAGGAAGAAGAGGCCGAACATGATCCCCGAGTACTCGGTGTGGTGCCCCGCGACCAGCTCGGACTCGGCCTCCGGGAGGTCGAAGGGATGGGCCGAGTTCTCGGCCATGCCGGCGATGAAGAAGATGAGCGCGCCGAGAGCCTGCGGGAAGATGAACCAGAGGTTGTGCTGGGCCGCGATCACCCCCTGGGTACCGAGCGTCCCGGAGAGCATGACCACGCCCAGCGCGGACATCGTCAGCGGCACCTCGAAGGCCAGCAGCTGCGCGATGGCGCGCATCCCACCCATCATCGCGTACTTGTTGTTGCTGCTCCAGCCGGCCATGAAAATCGCCGGGAAGGCCAGGCTGGTGATGGCGAACAGGTAGAGCACGCCGACGTTGACGTCGGCCAGAGCCCCGCCATGGCTGAAGGGGATCACCAGGTAGGCCATGACGAACGGGAAGACCGCCACCGCGGGCGTGATGATGAACACGACGCGGTCGGCGCGGCGCGGCACCATCGCCTGCTTGGTTATCAGCTTGAGGAAGTCAGCGATGAACTGGAGCAGGCCCTGGGGACCCACCCGGTTGGGGCCCAGGCGGTCCTGGATCACCGCCATCTCCCGGCGCCAGACGAAGCTCATCAGGCCCCCGTTGGCGAGCGCGAAGTTGGCGACCACGAACACCGCGATGAAGGCCAGCAGTCCGTCGAGGAGAACGCCCCGCACCCCAAACCCGTAGAGCGTCTGGCGCAGCCAGTTGCCGATGGGCTCGATGATGTCAATGGACCCGGTCACCGGTCGACCTCACCCATGTTGATGTCGATGGACCCGAAGATCGCGATCAGGTCGGCCAGCTTCCAGCCGCGGACCATCATCGGCAGCGCCTGGAGGTTGATGAAGGACGCGGAGCGGATCTTGGCACGGTAGGGCTCGGGGCCGCCGTCGCTCTTGAGGTAGAAGCCGATCGCGCCCTTGGCACCCTCGACCTCGGCGTAGGCGTCGCCGGCCGGGGGCTTGAAGACCTTGGGCGCCTTGCCCAGGTTGCCGGGCTCGGTGGCATCGAGGCGATCCAGCGCCTGCAGGATGATCCGGCGGGACTGCTCCATCTCGGCGATGCGCACCAGGTACCGGTCGGTGCAGTCGCCGAGTTCCCCGACGGGGATGTCGAAGTCCAGCTCGGGGTAGATGCCATAGGGATGGGCGCGGCGGACGTCGTACTTCACGCCGCTGCCGCGCAGTGTCGGCCCGGTCACGGAGTAGGCCAGGGCGTCCTCCTTGGTGAGGATGCCGATGCCCTTGGTGCGCTCGTGGAAGATCTCGTTGGTGGTCATCAACCTGTGGAAGTCCTCGATGTGCCGAGGCAGCCCGTCCATGACCTTGCGGACCTTGTCGCTCCACCCCTGCGGCGCGTCGGTGTCTGCACGCACTCCCCCGGGGCGCATGAAGTTGTACATCATGCGCGCGCCGGTCAGGTCATCGAGGACCGTGAGAACCTCCTCGCGCCAGTTGAAGCCCCACATCACCGAGGTCACCAGGATGCCTACGTCCTGACCGAACACCCCGGTGCCGATGAGGTGCGAGCTGAGGCGGCTGAGCTCGCCGGCGACGGTGCGCAGGCACTGGCTGCGCTCGTTGACCTCGAGGCCCGCCAGCTTTTCGCAGCACAGGCACCAGCCCCAGTTGTTGAGCATCGCCGCGGTGTAGTCCATGCGGTCGGTGAGGGCCACGTTGCCGACGTAGGTGCGGCCCTCGAAGAGCTTCTCCATCGACCGGTGCAGGTAGCCGAAGATCACACGCAGGTCGACGACGGTCTCGCCATCGAGGGTGACGAAGAAATGGAGCACCCCGTGGGTGCTGGGATGGTGCGGTCCAAGGTTGATCTTGACCAGGTCCGAGCGCAGGTCCTTGCGGTCCTCGGTCGCGTACAGCGAGAGGTCGACGCGGCCCTTCTCGATTTCGAGTGGGTGCAGGCGGCTGGGATTGCGGGTCTGGGTCATGCCGAGTCGCTGCCGAGGGCGCGCTGCTCCTGCGACGGGTCACCCACGCCGGGCTGCCTGGTCGGGCCCTCCGGGCCCTCGCCCTCGACGAGGCCACCCTGTCCGAGCTTGATGCGCATTGTCTCCGAGGGTTTGGGCGGACGGCTGGCGGGGTAGCGTGGGGCCTCCGCCGTGGTGCCCAGCACGATCGGCTCACCCACGCCGCTGCCGTCGACCGCGATGTGGGCCTCGGGGGCGATGTCGGCCATGGTGCCGCCACCGAACCCGCGCATCCCCGCCAGGTGCCAGGGAATCTCGGCGTTCAGCGGCCGCCAGTCCTTGCGCAGGGGATGGCCGGGGAAGCCCTCCCAGAGCAGGATGCGTTCGAGCCGCGGGTGGCCCTTGAAGCGGATGCCCATGAGGTCGAAGATCTCGCGCTCCTGCTGGTTGGCGCCGGGGAACACCTGGGTGATGCTGGGCACCACGGGCTCGTAGTCGGGGCCGGGCTCGGGCTGCGCCGACCCCAGGTTCTTGGCCACGATGACCCGCGCCAGCAGATAGCCCGGATACGCCGGCTTGATCTCCTTCTGCGACGAGGGCCGGATGCTCACCCAGTGATAGAGGAGCTCGAAGGTCTCGATGTTGTCGACCGCGGTGATCGCGTCCAGGAAGTCGAAGCCAAGCTGGTCGCGGGCGAACCGGGCGAACTCCAGGATGCGCCCCGGGGCGACCTGGACCACCACGTTGTCCTTGTCGATCGCCGGCTCGACACCCTTGCCGAAGCCGACCTTGACCTGGAGCGAGAGGGCTTCCTGGGTCAAGAGCTCGGGTCTGCTGGGCCGCCCCTGGGGGCCGGGGCCGGTAGGGCCGGACGAGCAGGGGCGGCGGCGGCGCCGTGCTCGGCAGGCTCATCGTAGAAGCGCTTGTAGAGCTTGCGGAAGACCTGCTCGGGGGCGCCCCAGGGGTGGGCGACCTTGGTGCCCGGGGGGATCGCCGGCTGCAGCCGGCGGCCCTTGATCAGGCTCTCGGTGCGGATCCGCTTCTGTAGCTCGATGATGGAGTGGATCAGCGCCTCCGGGCGGGGCGGGCACCCGGGCAGGTAGATGTCGACTGGCAGCACCTGGTCGACGCCGTCGACCTGCGAGTAGCCGCCGCTGAAGATGCCGCCCGAGACCGCGCAGTTGCCCATCGCGATGACGTAGCGGGGCTCGGCCATCTGCTGGAAGAGGCGGACCACCGCGGGGGTCATCTTCTTGGTCAGGGTGCCCGACACGATCATCACGTCGCACTGGCGCGGGGAGGGGCGGATCACCTCGGACCCGAAGCGGGCGATGTCGAACCTCGCCGCGCTCATGGAGATGAACTCGATGAAGCAGCAGCAGAGGCCGAACCCGAACGGCCAGGCACTGTTGCTGCGGCCCCAGTTGAGCAGCTTGTCGAGGGGGCCGATGAGGACATCGAAGGTGGATCCGACGTGGTGGTGCTGGATGCCGTCGCCATGGTCGGTGCTGGAGAGCTCCTCCGAGCCCGGCGAGACCACGGGCAGGTCAATCGCCAACTGCTACTCCCACCTCAGCGCGCCGCGGCGCCAGGCATAGGCCAGTCCGATCCCCAGGATGGCGATGAAGACGGCGATCTCCCCCAGCGCCAGGAAGCCGATGCGGCGGAAGACGACGGCCCAGGGGTAGAGGAAGACGACCTCGACGTCGAAGATCACGAACACCAGGGCGTAGAGGTAGTACTGGATGTGGTATTTGATCCAGGCCTCGCCAATGGGCACCATGCCGCTCTCATAGGTGTCGCTGGCCGCGCTGCCCTGGCCCCTCGCGGTCTGCAGTATCCGCGTCAGGCTCATGGCGAGGAAGATGATGCCGCCGGGCATGGCCACCGCCAGGATCGCGAAGAGCACGATGTGACCGAGATAGGGCTGCATCCGACTCCTTTCCGTTCGGACAACCAGCGTCCAAACGGTTGGGATTATACCGAGGGGTTTGGCGCTCCCCCGGGCTCGTCAACGATCTCGAACATGAGGTCGGCGAGGACCGTCAGGGCGGCGAGGACCAGCCCGGTTACAGCCAGCAGCGCGGCCACCGAGATCCGCACAGACCCGATCGTGACCGCGGCGACCAGGATGCCGTCGGCCATGCGCCCATAGAGCACCAGGACCATGCCCACGACGGCACCCCAGTAGATCACCCGCCCCCGGCGCGCGACCTCGACGGAGAGGACGAGGAGCAGGCACTCCACGAACCCCGAGGCGAGGTCGAGGGCGACGCCCAACTAGGCCACCGCCGCCTCGGCTACCCGGCGCAGGATCCTGCCCCCGCCCAGGACCAGGTCGCCACGGTAGAGGACGGCCGCCTGGCCGGGCGCGGCCGCGGTCAGGGGCTCCTCGGGTTCGATGACGGCGATGCTGTCTGCGGTTCCCGGGCCCCGTACCTGGACCCGGGCGGCCACCGGCGCCGCGCCGTAACGGATGCGCACGTCGGCGGCGAACTCACCGGCGGGCGGCGCACCGGCGACGAAGCGCAACTCCCCGACCTCGATTCGCTCCCGGCGGAGGGCCTCCCGCGGCCCCATGGTCACGATGCGGCCGGCGGCGTCGATGTCGGTCACGAAGAGCGGGCCACTGACGCCGCGAGGGAGCGCTCCCAGCCCTGACCTCTGGCCGACGGTGTAGCTCCAGACGCCGTGGTGGCGCCCCAGCAGCTGCCCGTCGACATGGCGGATCTCCCCAGAACTGTCGGGCCGGCGAGCCAGCAGGTCGCGGTAATCGCCGCCCGTGACGAAGCAGATCTCGACGCTGTCAGGCTTGTCGGCCGTCAGCAGCCCGAGCTCGCGAGCCTTCTCACGCACCGCCTGCTTGCGCCAGCCTCCCAGCGGGAAGCGCGCCAGCGCCAGCTCCTCCTGGCCGAGGCCGTAGAGGACGTATGACTGGTCCTTGTGGGGGTCGGCCGCGCGCAGCAGCCGGTACTCGCCACCATGCCGTTCGACACGCGCGTAGTGCCCCGTGGCCAGCGCCGCCGCCCCGATCGAGCGCGCCTTGCGCAGCAGCAGGTCGAACTTGACCTCGTTGTTGCAGGAGATGCAGGGGTTGGGGGTGCGGCCAGCTTCGTAATCGCCGAGGAAGGGCTCGACGACCCGCGCCTGGAACTCCTCCTGGACGTCGAGGACGTAGTAGGGAATGCCCAGGTGGCTGGCCACGCGACGGGCGTCCTCGACGGCGTCGAGGGAGCAGCAGCCGTGGTGACGGTCGAGGTCGGCGGCCGCCTTGGGCCAGAGCTGCAGCGTGATCCCCACGACGTCGTGGCCCTGCTCCTTGAGCAGCGCCGCGGCCACCGAGCTGTCGACGCCACCCGACATGGCCACCGCCACGATCTCCGACTTCATTCGAACAAGATAACTGCGGGCCCGATCAACGGCTCAGACGAAGGAGGGAGCGAGCATCGCGCGGAGCGGACACGAAGTCCGTGAGCACGAAGCGGAGCAGGGGCGCAGCGCCGGTGCCCGACACGCGTATCAGCCGTTCAGCGGGTACGCTAAGACTCGACGACGTCGCCTTCGGCGGGGGTTACTCTCACACCCTGCTCCTCGCAGTACTTGACCGCCGCGTCCAGGGCCTCCTGCGCACCCTCCATCTCGAGGATCACCCAGCCCTCGTCGCGGGTGATGTCGGCGCGGCGGATGTTGGTGACGATCTCGAACTGGTGGCCGACCTCGTAGATCACGGGCTGGGTCACCGCGCCGCGCGCGAAGGTCAGCTTGGCTCTCAGCCGTGCCATCGGGGCCTAGCCGCCCGCGACTGCGGGGACGATCGAGAGGTCGTCGCCGGCCGCGACGGCGGTCTCCAGGCCGGACCCGAAGCGGATGTCCTCGTCGTTCTTGTAGATGTTCACGAACTGACGGAGCTTGCCCTCCTGGTCGTAGATCCGCTCCCGGAAGCCCGGGTACTTCTGCTCCAGGTTGTTGAGCACCTCGCCCACGCTGGCGCCGTCGACCTCCACGATCGACTCACCGGCGGTGAGCCGGCGCAGGGGCCCGGGGACGCGAACTTTCACAGCCATGAGAGCGTCAATTGTACCGACGGCCCCGGTGTTCGCGGCTCAGCCGGTGGCCAGTTCGGGGAAGGCTTCCTCGAAGGCGCGCACCGAGGGGCGGATGGTACGGCGATGGCGCTCCAGGTTGGGGATCACCTCGATGGTCTTGAAGCCGTGGCCGGTGACGTACGCCACCACGGTCTCATCCCCCTTCCAGCGGCCGGCCCTGGCCAGCTTGCGCAGGACCCCGATGGTCACCCCGCCGGCGGTCTCCGCGAAGATGCCCTCGGTGCCGGCCAGCAGCTCGATGGACTCGACGATCTCCTCCTCGGTCACCGACTCGACCACGCCGCCGGTGCCGTTGGCGATGTCGATCACGTACTTGCCATCGCTGGGGTTGCCGATCGCCAGCGACTTGGCGATGGTGTTGGGCTTGACGGGCCGGACCGGCTCACCGTCCTTGAACGCCGTCGCCACCGGCGAGCAGCCCAACGCCTGGGCGCCGGTCAGTTTGGGGTATTTCCCGGGCTCCACCAGCTCCAGCTCCAGCAGCTCCTGGATCGCCTTGTTGTGCTTGACGAACTGGCAGCCGGAGGCGATCGGGATGACGATCTCGTCGGGGAGCCGCCAACCCAGCTGCTCGGCCGTCTCGTACGTCAGGGTCTTGCTGCCCTCGGCGTAGAAGGGCCGCACGTTGATGTTGGCAAAGGCCCAGTGATAGCTGTCGGCGAGCTCGGAGCAGAGCCGGTTGACCTCGTCGTAGTTGCCCTCGACCGCGACCAGGTTGGGGGCAAAGACACTGGTGGTCAGGACCTTGCTGGCCTCGAGGTCGGCGGGGATGAAGACGAAGCAGCGCATCCCGGCGCGCGCCGAGTAGGCGGCCACAGAGTTGGCCAGGTTACCGGTGGAGGCGCAGGCCATGGTGTCGAAGCCATTGGCGCGGGCCCAGTTCACCGCCACCGAGACCACCCTGTCCTTAAAGGAGTTGGTGGGGTTGACGGTCTCGTTCTTGATGTAGAGGTTGGAGAGGCCGAGCTCGGCACCCAGGCGCTGGGCGTGCACCAGCGGGGTCATCCCCTCCCCCAGCGTCACCAGCTCGCCGTCGCCCTCGACCGGCAGCAGTCCCCGGTAGCGCCAGAGTGAGTTGGGGCCGGCCTCGATCGACTCCCGCGTCACGGTGCGCGCGAGCTCGCCGTAGTCGTACTTGACCTCGAGGGGCCCGAAGCAGAGGTCGCAGACGTGGGTCGCCTGCGGCTCGAACTCCGATTGGCATTCCCGGCAGATCAGTGATTTCACCCGTCCCATGGGGATTCAGAGTCTATCGGCGGTGCTTCAGCCGGCCGTCACCCGGCTACGATGACGAGGTGGAAACCGGGCTGAGGGGGAAGCGCGCGCTGGTCACCGCGGCCAGCAAGGGACTCGGGCGCGCTGTCGCTGCGGCGCTGCTCGCCGAGGGGTGCCGGGTCGTGGTCAGCTCCAGTAACGAAGAGCGCATCCGCGCCACCGCGGCGGAACTCGAGGCGGGCGGCGAGGTCCACGCCATGGCCGCGGACCTGGCCCAGGCCGACGAGTGCGCCGACCTTGTCGACTACGCGGTGCACACGTTGGGTGGCCTCGATGTCGTCATCAACAACGCGGGCGGCCCCCCCACCGGCACCTTCGAGTCGATCGACGAGGCCCAGTGGCGCCACGCCTTCGACACCCTGCTGATGAGCTGCGTGCGCATCAGCCGGGCGGCGCTGCCGTCGCTGCGCGCCGACGGTGGGGGGGCGATCGTCAACCTGACCTCGCTGACCGCGAAGCAGCCGATCGACGGGCTGTTGCTCTCCAACGCCTTTCGTCCCGCGATCGTGGGGATGGCCAAGACGCTCTCCCGCGAGGCGGCGCCGGAGGTGCGCGTCAACAACATCGCCACCGAGCACATCCTCACCGACCGCATCCGCGAGATCGCGGCCTTCCGGGGCCAAAAGAGCGGGCGCAACCTGGAGGACGAACTGGAGGCCTGGGGCCGGGAGGTTCCCATGGCCCGGTTCGGGACGCCCGAGGAGCTCGCCGCCGCTGCGGTCTTCCTGGCAAGCGACGCCGCGTCCTACATCACCGGCGTCACTCTCGCGGTGGACGGCGGGCTCGACCGAGGCCTGTACTAGCTAGTCGCCTTCACTCGAAGAGCGGCACCCCGGTCTCGAGCAGGGTCTTGAGGTCGTCGAGGATGCGCTGCTGGCCCCCGCCCAGGAGCCGGAAGGTATTGTCCTCGGCTGACGCAGGCTCAGGTTGTCCAGTCCTCCCAGCGCAAGCGCGGGACCCTGGCGAACTCCCGCTGGTTGGCCGTGACCAGCAGCGCGCCGAGCCGCATCGCCTGGCCCGCGATGAGCAGGTCGTACGCCCCCAGCGGCCGGCCCGCCGTCTCGGTGATCGCCCGTATCTCGCCAGCGTGACGGGCATCCTCAGGGCCAAAGTCGACAACCTCCATCGGGCCGCTCAGAAACGCGCGAACCCGATCCGCGTTGGCGGCGCGCTGCTCGCTCTTGGCAACCCCATACCAGAGCTCGTACAGCACGATCGATGAGGTGGCCAGGACCTGGCCGCGCGCCGAGGTCGCGGCGAAGCGCGCCCGGACGGGCGCCGGCCGGCCGTTGATCAGGGCGATGCACGCGTTGGTGTCGAGGAGGTAGGTCACCTACAGGGGTGGCCGGTCCTGGGCAGCCGGTTGATGCCGACCCACGATGAATTCACCGTCCACCAAGGCGTCCATCGCCTCGAACCACGCCTCGGCTTCGAGGATCGGCTCCAGCAGAACACCGGTATCAGTCCGGCGCACCCTGACCTGCTTGCCGGCCATCCGGAACTCGCGAGGAAGCCGGACGGCCTGGCTCCGCCCGTTCATGAACAGCTTTGCAAGCCCCGTGTCGCCCACGTGTTGCCTCCTACCCCTGGCGCGAAGCCAGGCGCTTCTCGCCCGCAATGATCTATATCAATGGACTATATCACCCTGCCGCGGACGGGCGATGGACAATCCTTAGAGTCGGCCCGGTCACCCATTTCGCTTGAGCAGCCCCAAACGCTTGGCGCGCGCCTCGGCACGACTGAAGACCCACGTCCCGCCCGGAATGAGGATCACCCCCATCAGCAGCAGCACACCCAGCGTCGGCGCCAGCTGAGAGGGCCCTGCATGCTCCAGCAGGGCCGCGCGCATACCGCTGAGGGTGTAGGTCAGCGGCGACAGCGCACCGGCCAGGCGCAGCGGCCCTGGCAGGACCGACACCGGGTAGTAGACGCCCGAGATCAGCAGCAGCACCCCCTGCACCGCGACCGTCATCTGCTCGCCCTTCTCAGGTGAGAGCAGGGGCAGTGTCGAGGTGAGGATGCCCAGGCCGACGACCGGGATGGTCGATACCGCAAGCACCAACAGCGCTCCCGCCGGGTCGGCGTGCGAGAGGTCGAGGTGGAAGCTCAGGGCCACCGCGATGACCACCAGGCCGGTGCGCGCCAGCCCGTAGATCACCGCGAACATGCAGACACCCAGTAGGTGCGTGAGCCGGCGCACGGGCGCCATGAAGGTGTACTCGATGGTCCCCTCCCAGCGCTCCCAGGCGATCGCGAACGCCACCTCGAAGAACACCAGCGAGAGATAGCCCCAGAGGATCGACCCGACCAGCAGGTAGAGCAGCGTCCGGCGGATGTCGACGTGCGAGCCGTCCAGCCCCAGGGCGGAGAGCCCCGAGGCCAGGTAGCCGATCGACAGCACGCTGACGAGGCTGTAGCAGAACCACGCCGCCTCCCACAGCCAGTAGCGCTTGTAGAGGTTCTTCTGGCGCTCGAAGAACCCCATGAAGGCGTTCCTCTCCTCGCTGGTGCGCAGGGCGCGCACCAGGGAGGACCTCGGTCTCAGGGTCTGCGGGGTCATTTCGTTTTCCTCTCCTTTTCGTCGTCGTCGTTCTCGGAGTCGTCGTCGAGGCGTTTGCCGGTCAGCCGCATGAAGACGTCCTCGAGGGTGGTCTTCTCGCCGCGCTTGCCGTGCCGCTTGCGCAGCTCCGCCGCGGTGCCGTCGGCGAGGATCTGGCCGCGGTCGATGATCAGCACGCGGTCGGCGAGGGCCTCTGCCTCCTGGAGGTCATGGGTGCACAGCAGGACGGTGGCGTCACGCTCCTCGCGGATGGTCCCGATCAGGTCCTGGACCTCGCGCTTGGAACGCGGGTCAAGGCCTGTGGTCGGCTCGTCCATCAGCAGCAGCGAGGGCGACGTCAGGAACGCCCTCGCGATCGCCACCTTCTGCTGTTGCCCGCGCGACAGCTGCTTCATCGGCTTGTCGAGGGTGTCGGCGCCCAGGCCCAGCCGCGCGATCACCTTCTCGACGGTGTCGCGCATTCCCGCCCGCGGTACGCCATAGAGCCTGGCGGCGTAGCAGAGGTTCTCCCACGGGCTCATCTCCTTGAAGAACGCCGCCTCCACGGACACGCGGTTGATGTGCCGGCGCACGGTCATGGACTCACGCACCACGTCGTGGCCAAAGACCTCGGCGCTGCCGCCGTCGGGGGTGAGCAGGGTCGAGAGCACACGGACCAGGGTCGACTTGCCCGAGCCGTTGGGCCCCAGGATCGCCGTGATCTCACCGTCCCCGACCGTGAGGCTGACGGCGTCCAGCGCGACCTTGTCCGCCTCCCGCTTGCGCCCAACCTGGGCCCAGCGCGGGGCCTGTGAGCGCGGGAAGCGCTTGCTGACCGCCTTGATCTCGATTGCCGGTGAGACCGGTGTTGTTGTCGCGAGTGTCATCAATATTTCCTCTCTGCCGATGTAATTCCGAGAAATAAAAAAACCGTGTAGCTTGGCCACACGGTCGGCAGAGTCGGGTCGCGACTACAGACCTAAGATGCGGCCTCCAATGGGCGCACGAATCCCCTGACAGGGAACCGCGTGGGCGTCAGTCGAAGGTTCAACAAACGTTCTCTCCTGGTTGGCGAAAAGGTCCGCGCCGAAGCGCAGGTGCATGACAATACATGCCGCCGGGCGGCCTGTCAAATTCACCGTGCTAAAGGACAGTCGTAAAGGTGGACGGGGCCGGGTATCTAGACCGGCTCGACCTCGAAGACGCCACCCATCTCGCGGTTGGCCTCGTTGATCTTGGTCTCATCGCCGAGGGTGGCCATGACGCCCTCCTTGCCGACGAGGTATGTCGCGGCGACGCGGTGCAGGTCGGCCTCGGTGGTGGCGAGGAGGTTGGCCTTGAATTTCTGGTGGGCTGCCAGGGTGAAGCCCGCGAGGTCGCTGGTGAAGCGCCGACGGCCCCGGGTGTCCGGCGACTCCAATGGGTCGATGGCGCGGGCGGCACCCAGCACCGCGCCCTTGAGCGCGGCAGGGCCGAAACTCTGCTCCGCCGCGAACGTGGTGGCGCGCTCGAAGACCTCAAAGGTCCGTACGACATTGGGATCGCGATAGGACCCGAAGGCAAAGGAGCCGGCCTCGCTACCCGCGATCACCTGGCCCCCGTAGGCGCCGCCCTTTTCGCGGATCTCGGGATGGATGAAGGTCTCGCGGAGCAGGTGCGCCAGCACCTGCAGGGGCGCCGCATCGTCGTGGGTGTACGGCACGGTGGTGCGGACCAGCGCGTTGTATGCGACCGGCACCGCCCAGGTCCGCGCGCGGTTGGCACGAGGGTACGTGGCGACCGCCGCGTGGCCGTTGCTGGCGGACCGCGTGCCCAGCGCCCCCACGACCTCCTCGGCGAGGCCCTGGACCTCGGCCATCTG
Source organism: Candidatus Dormiibacterota bacterium (assembly GCA_036741395.1). Taxonomy (GTDB): domain Bacteria; phylum Chloroflexota; class Dormibacteria; order DASZGP01; family DASZGP01; genus JAXDLW01. Next base: position 27,918 of record DAINSI010000005.1, on the reverse strand, counting down.
CCCCTCTTCGGCGGTCACCGCGACCCGCACCTGGTCGCGATTGAAGAGCTCGGCACGAATCCGTTCAAGGTTCTCCACGACACCGCTTAGGGCACCTTCATCAAGCGCGCTGAGCTCACGCAGCCGGCGCACGTGGGCGAGGCCGCCAAGGCGATCCCCGAGGGCGCCGCGGGGCGACAGCGCGGCCCCGGCCAGGGTCAGCACGTACTGGGTGCCGGCGGCTGTCAGCGAGTTCTCCGCGAGTGCGCTGTACTCCGCGATGATGTCCTTGAGGCGGCCCGGTTCGAACGACGCCGAGGCGACGAGGTCCCGGAAGATCGCGGCGTACTGGCCACCGTTGCGGCTCAGCGCCTTCCCCTGCAGCTGGAACGCCTGGGTGTAACCTGTGCCGTCCGCATGCGGGATGGTCCGGGCAGCCGCACCTATCCCCCCGGTGTAGGCCTCGATCCGGCGCGCCAGGGCGACGTAGTCACCGCCGGCCGCGCCCGACCGGGTGATCGCGTAGGCGAAGAGACCGAGGTCGTCCTTGAGCTCGTCGGGGAGGTGCGAGAAATCCGCCAGCAGGTCGAAGTAGATGAACCCATTGGTGGGCTGCGGGAAGAGGTGCAGGGGCGCCCCACCGGCATCGGCGAGGCGCGTCTCGGGCTCCAGGATGGTGGCGGGGATCTCGCTCAGCTCGAGGTCGGGGAGGATGGCCCTGCGGTCCTCGCTCTCACCCTCCTGGTCGGCCCGAAGTTCGCGCGCGACGCGAACAATGTCCGCCTGCTGCGCTTCACTCAGCGACGCCTCGATCTTTGCCAGGCGGGCCAGCTCAGCGGCCTCGCGCTCGTGCTCCAGCTCCTTGTCCGGGGTCAACACCACCAGGGCGCGATGCTGGTTGGCGAGGAGGACCTCTCGGATCGTCTGCTCCAGCACGGGACCATTGGCGCGCTCGCCGTTCAGCCGGTCCATGTCCTCGTCGAAGCGCAGGGAGCGATAGGGATCCCCGCCGTAGAGGGTGGGTCCAAGCTGCTGCAGCGTCAGCCGCAGCGAGTAGGGGAAGCCGGCGTTGGACACCTCGCGCTGGGCGATCTCAAACTGGTGTAACGCCGCATCCACGAGCTCGGCCTCAAGGCCGTTCTCCGCCAGCTCTGCCAGGGTCTCCAGGACCAGCGCCTGGACCCTGTCGGCGTCCGCTGCCTTGATGCCCTTGAGGCCCACGGCGAAGACCGCCTGCTTGAAGTTGTCGTGGAACCCGGACATGTCCGCCAGAGCTTCGCCAACCCCGCTCTCGACCAGGGCGCGGCGCAGAGGGGCACCCGCGTTGCCGATGAGGATCTCGGTGAGGAGGCGCATCTTGAGCACCGCGTACGTGTCTGCGGAGGGCACGGTGGCCCACGCCACCAGGGCCTGCGCCTGGGGGCCGGTGTCAGCGTCGGACGCGACCGCGAAGCAGGCAGGGTGGCGCAGCGGCTCTGCAAACGGCGCCTGGTCCCCCACCCCCTCCGGGGGGTCGGCCTTCTCGAACTTCTGCAGCACGTCCCGCTCGATCACCGCCAGGATGTCCTCCAGCGGGATGTCCCCGGCGGTGAAGAAGTAGGCCGCGCTGGGGTGGTAGTGGGAGGCATGAAAGGCCTTGAGTTGGTCCCAGGTCAGGTCGACGATGCGCTCGGGGTCGCCGCCGGAATCGTATGCGTAGGTGAGCGCGGGGAAGAGCGCCTCGCCGACGGCCTGTCCCAGGATCGATGGCGGTGCTGAGCGGCCGCCCTTCATCTCGTTGAAGACGACCCCCTTGTGGCGCAGACCCGACGCCGCGTCATCGAGGTCGGTGAACTCGAGGCGATGGCCCTCCTGCTGGAACGAGCCCTCGGCGAGGCGTGGATAGAAGGTCGCGTCGAGGTAGACATCGAGCAGGTTGAAGAAGTCGGTGCGGTTCCGCGTGGAGAACGGGTAAACCGTGACGTCGCCACCGGTGAAGGCATTCATGAACGTGGCCAGGGACCGGTTCTGCATCGAGAAGAAGGGGTCGCGAACAGGGTATTTGCGGGACCCGGCGAGGACCACGTGCTCGAGGATGTGAGCAACGCCAGTGGAGTCGGTGGGAACGGTCGGGAAGGCCACCGCGAAGGCGTTGTTGTCATCGGAACTGGCGACATGGAAATGTCGCGCGCCGGTGCGCTCATGGAGCAGTTCGATGAAGGTTCCCTCGACATGCTCCACCGGCTCCGTCCGCACCACGCGGTACCCGCCGATCATGCTCCCCACTTCGTTGCTCACCACAGCATTACTCACGCTCACTCCCCCGCGCCAACGCGCAACCACATATCCCGCCTGGAGCCGCGATGGCGGCGCCAATAGCTTATCCCTCGGCATCGGCTCCGCGCGGGCCGGCGGTCATTGGCCCCCGGTAGAATTGGCGGTTTGGGCCGTCGCGCGGGCGCCCGCGTGGCGCGGGTGGCGGGGGCAGGAGGATGGGCTTGGATACGTCGCGTCACCGGGGAGTCAGGCGGTACCTGCCGTACCTGCGCCCATACGCGCCGCTGATCGCGCTGATGCTCGGGTCGTCGATGGTTGCGATCGCCTCGGCGGCCGTCATCCCACTGCTGATCAAACAGATAATCGACGGCCCGGTCACGCATCACCAGACCAGCGCGCTGTTGCCGCTGGTGGCCGTGGTGGTGGTCCTCGCGCTGGTCGAGACGGCCTCCAACTTCACCCGCCGCCATCTCTCGGGAGTCGTCAGCTACGGCATGGAGAACGACCTCCGCAACGACTTCTACGCGCACCTGCAGCGACTCCAGGTGGGGTTCCACGACAACTGGCAGTCAGGCCAGCTGCTCTCCCGGGCGGTGACGGACATCAACACGGTGCGGCGTTTTGTGGGGTTCGGGGCGATCTTCGGGATCGTCTTCGTCGTCCAGTTCGGCACCGTGGTCTTCATGCTCAGCCGCCTCGACGCGCCGCTCGCCGCCCTCACCGCCGCGGTGGCGATCCCGGTGGTGATCATCTCGCGGACGTTCTTCCGGCGCTACGCGTCGATCGCCCGGACAATGCAGGACCGCCAGGGGGACGCCACCACGGTGATCGAGGAGATGGCCACCGGGGTCCGCATCATCAAGGCGTTCGGGCGCGCCGACCTGCTCTTCGACCGCTATCGCGACCAGGCCACCCTGCTGCGGGAGGCGACCGTGGAGTCGGTCGACTCACGGGCCTTTTTCTGGTCGCTGATGACCTTCTTCCCCAACCTCGCGCTGGCCCTGATCCTGCTCCTCGGGGGCTTCGCGGTGATGGATCACCGGCTGTCGATTGGAGGACTGGTGGCCTTCATCGCCTACCTCTTCATGCTGATCTGGCCGATGGACGCGCTGGGCTGGATCCTGGCGATGGCCGACGAGGCGCACACCGCGTCGCTGCGGCTGTCCGACGTCTTTGACGCCACACCGGAGGTCTCGGACCGCAAGGATGCGGCGCCTGTCACCGAGTGGACTGGCGACCTCCGCCTCGAGGGGGTCACGTTCGCGTACCCCGGCGGACGCGAACCCGTGCTCCGCGGCGTCGACCTCCACGTGCGACCGGGCGAGACGATGGCGATCGTGGGCCGCACCGGGTGCGGCAAGACCACCCTGGGGATGCTGCTGCCCCGCCTCTACGACGTCACCGGGGGCCGGGTGCTGATCGACGGCCACGACGTGCGTGACGTCAGGTTGTCGTCGCTGCGACGGGCGATCGGCACCGCCTTCGAGGATCCCATCCTGTTCTCCGCGTCGGTGCGCGAGAACCTGACGATGGGGCGCGCCGGGGTTTCGGACGAGGACATCGCGCGCGCCCTGGGAGTTGCCCAGGCAGGCTTCGTCGAGCACCTACCCTGGGGACTGGACACCCGCATCGGGGAGCAGGGGTACACCCTCTCGGGGGGACAGCGGCAGCGCCTGGCCCTGGCGCGCGCGGTGCTGGGCAAGCCCAGCGTGCTGGTGCTCGACGACCCGCTTTCGGCGGTTGACGTCCATACCGAGGCCCAGATCGAGGCGGCGCTCCACACCGTCCTCAAGGGCGTCACCGCGCTGCTGGTGGCCCACCGGCCGTCCACGCTCCAACTCGCGGACCGGGTGGCGCTGCTCGACGGCGGGCGGGTGGTCGCGGTCGACACCCACAGCGAGCTGCTGCGCACCCAACCCCTCTACCGCGCGCTGCTGTCCGAGGAGCCGGCGGACGACCCGGCAGACGCGCGCTTTGTCGACGGCGTCGGAGCGCGCCAGGGGAGGCGCGCGTGACGGCGTTGAGGGCCCCGGCAACCGAGCCCGATCCCGACGGCTGGCGGGGCGT
>DAINSI010000005.1:0-23606 GCA_036741395.1 Candidatus Dormiibacterota bacterium | reverse complement strand
GCGTCGCCAGCGACGAGGTCGATGACCTCGATACCAGCCGCTCCCGGGAGCTGAGCCGGCGCAGCCGGGCGCTGGTCGGCGAACTGCTCGCGCCCTACACCGGCCGGCTGGCGTTATCCACGCTGCTGATCGGCGCCCGTACGGCGGCCATGCTGTCCATTCCCTGGCTCGTGGGGCAGGCCATCGACCACGCCATCACGGCGGGGTCGGGTGGCGCCAACCGCGCGCTGCTGGAGCGCTACGTGGTCATGCTGATCGCCGCCGTGATCGTGGTCGCCGGCAGCGGCTACGGCTTCCTGCGCCTCTCCGGTTCGATCGGCCAGGCCATCCTCTTCGACCTCCGCCTGCACCTCTTCACCCATGTGCAGGAGTTGAGCCTGTCCTTCTACGAGCGCTACACGTCCGGCCGCATCATCGCCCGCCTGACGTCGGACATCGACGCGCTCCAGGAACTCCTCTCCACGGGGCTGGCCAGCGTCCTGACGTCGGCGATCTCGATCGTGGTGACCGCGATCATCCTGGTGCGCATGGACGGTCGCCTCGGCGGCGCCATCCTGCTGTCCTTCCCCCTGGTCCTGCTGCTCAGCCTCTGGTTCCGCAGCAACTCGGCGCGGTCCTACCGGGCGGTCCGGCATGCGATCGCCCTGCTCATCGTCCACTACGTGGAGTCACTCAACGGCATCCGAGCGGTGCAGGCCTTCCGCCGCGAGGGTCGCAACCAGGAGATCTTCGAGGACGTCAACGCCCGCTACCGGGACGCCAACACCTGGTCCAACCGGCTGGCATCGACATTCGGGCCGGCGATCTCCCTGCTGGGGCGACTCACCACCGTCGGGGTGCTGGCCTACGGCGGCTGGCTGGTGGTCCAGGGCTCGCTGACCCTGGGGATCCTCACCGCCTTCATCCTCTACGTCCGCCAGTTCTTCGACCCGATGCAGGAGCTGAGCCAGTTCTACAACCTGATCCAGGCGGCGGCCGCCGCCCTGGAGAAGATCTCGACGGTGCTCGACGAGCAGCCCACGGTGCCCGAGCCCGCCGACGGCAGCCAGCCGTCGGCCATCGACGGGCGGGTCAGCTTTGAGCACGTCACCTTCGGTTACGGCAGCGAGCCGGTCCTGCATGACATCCACCTCGACTTCCCGGCGGGCCAGGTGGTCGCCATCGTCGGCGCCACCGGGGCCGGCAAGACCACCATCGCGCGCCTGATCGGCCGCTTCTACGACCCCTTCGCCGGCGCCGTGAAGCTGGACGGCATCGACCTGCGCGAGCTCACCCACGCCAGCCTCCGCGGCGCGGTGGTCACCGTGACCCAGGAATCCTTCATGTTCACCGGCTCGATCGCCACCAACATCGGCTTCGGTCGCCCGCAGGCCACGCGCGCCGAGATCGAGGCCGCGGCGCGCGCAGTCGGACTCCACGCGTTCATCGAGGCACTGCCGGACGGGTATGACACCGACGTCCGGCGGCGCGGGGTGCGGCTCTCCGCGGGCCAACGCCAGCTGGTGGCCTTCGCGCGAGCCTTCCTGGCCGACCCGCGGGTCCTGATCCTGGACGAGGCCACGTCCTCGCTGGACGTGCCATCGGAGGTCGTCGTACAACGCGCGCTCAAGACTCTGCTCGCCGGCCGGACGGCATTCATCATCGCGCACCGGCTGTCGACGGTGGCTATCGCCGACCGGGTGATCGTCCTCGACGATGGGCGAGTGGTGGAGGACGGCACCCCGGCCACCCTGATGGAGGACCGGTCAGGGCGCTACGGCGCCCTCCACGCGGAGTGGCTGCACAGCCTGGAGCTGGCCCCCCGCTAATCCCGCTCTAGAAGAGCCGGGTGATCCCGTGCTGAAGCAGGGTGAACAGGTTGTTCACGACCCACAGCAGGACCAGGACCTGAGCCACGCGAAGGGCGAAGAACCCGGTCACCGCCGTGGATACCAGCGCCATCGCGCCCGCCGGCACCCCCGGCAGCTTGGTACTACCGGCGTCCGCATGGCGGGGGCGACCGTACCGCGCCGCGGCAAAGGTGGAAGCCGCAGCGACCAGGGGAAGGATCCAACCCACGGGGTGGGCCAATGCCGCGGTGGCCATCAGGTTGGGAATCCAAAGCAGGCTGGGTACGGCGTGGAGCGTCGCCACCAGGACGGTGTCGGTGACGGCCTGGTAGAGGGCGAGGAACACCGGCACCTGGGCCAGGCCGGGAAGCATCGCCTGCAGCGGTCGCAGTGGGCTGACCCCCTCCTTGCGATGGAGCTCGATCGTCTCGCGACGGACCCTCGCCGGGTCCTTGGCGGAGCGGCGCTTGAGCTTGTCCAGCGCGGGCTTGAGGCGCGCGGCATCGGCCGCCGCAGACGCTGACAGACGAGCCTGCCAGATCCCGAGCGGCATCAGCGCGATCTTCAAGGCAGCGGCGACGAGGACCACGCTCAGCCCGTAGAAGCCGAGCGCCCCGAGGACCGGCACGTGCTGCAGGCCGTAGAAGACCAGGGTGAGCAGGAACTCAACCGGGGCCTTCAGGGCGTCCATGCCTGGAATGGTCGCGATCATCCCATCAGCCTAAGCCTTCTCACCCCGGGCGTGAGCGGCGGTGTCGCAACCGGAGGCCCAGCAGACCGGTGGCTGCGCCGAGCACAAGCACCAGCACGCCTGCACCGGCGGCCGTTGGCCCTAGCAGGCGCGCCCCGAGGAGCGTGGCGGAGACCAGCCTGGCCGAATCACCCGCGGATCGGCCAGTTGACCCGTCATTCTGCCCGCCGCCCTCCCTGCCATGCTTCGATCCGCTATCACCCTTCCCCCCGTTGCCATCCTCGACGTCACCGCAGCCGGTCTTGAAGCGCTTGCAGGTGTCAAGCAGGCTGCGACCGCCTGACTGACGCACCAGGCCCGCGGCAGTGCCGCGCTGGAAGTTGGTCGGGTCGGTGATGCAGGCGTCGGTGCAACCGTCGGTGTAGGCGATCACAACGTTGCCCTTGGTGTCGACGTTGGCGTCGTTGAAGTCCAGCAGGTTGCGACAGGCGTTGCTGCCACCGCTGTTCCAGACACAGCCCCGCTGGACGGGGTCGCCGGGCGTGGCATTGACCGTGGTCCAGGTCTTGCCACCGTCATACGTGAAGGCCACGTACATGTACCACGCGCCAGCATAGGCCGGGTCGTAGGCCAGCCCGGGCGTGGTGCTGCCGATGAAGGCGAAGGCGGCCCGGCCGTCGTCACCGGCGGTGACCGCCGCAAAGTCGGCGTTCTTGATGCCCCAGGCAGCACCCACGTCAATCGATTTGCTCCAGGTCTTCCCATGGTCGTGCGAAACCGCGATCTTGGGGACCTGGGTGGCGTTGGAGGTGTCGGCGGCGGCCTGTCCATGGCCGTCGACGTATCCCTCGAACAGGGTGCCGTCAGCGCTGGTCGCAATCGACGGGTCGTGGCCGACGCCGGTGTCGGTTGTCGCACTGTCCGGGATGGTTCTCGGGTTCCAGGTGACGCCGCCGTCCTCGGAGACCACCGCGGTCTTCTTGCCACCGCAGTCGCGGTTGGGCACATAGGCCGTCCCGTCCGGGCCGACCTTGACGTGACCGTGGAGGCCGAGGCAATCGGCGGCAGTGTAGATCGGCATGGCGGCGCCGAAGGTGACGCCGCCGTCGAGGCTACGGGCGCAGGTGGCGTCCACCTGTCCCTGCGAGCAGTAGAAGACGGCGTTGGGATAGAGGCCGGGTGATGGAATCGTGCCCTTGCCAAATGGGCCGCCGCCGACACTCTGGTGGTCGGCGCCACTCTGCAGCCCGCAGCCCTGGTTGGGGGTCCAGGTCTTGCCATCGTCATCGGTGTAGGTCGACAGCGAGCAGCCAACAGGGCCGATGCCGTCGGGCGAAATCAACAGCTGCGAGACGATTGTCCGGCCGGTGTCACGGTCGGTGTACAGGATCGGGTCCAGGGTTACGCTGCCATTGAGCGGGTGGGTGACGTCCGTCCATGTCGCCACGGCCGGCTTCTTGGTGTCGTCGAACGTGACCCTGGCCGTTGCCAGCTCGTCCTCGTACATCAGCGCGCCAGTCTTGCCGTTGATCCCCAGTGACGGCTCGCTCGCGAACTGGTTGAAGTTGCCGACGTTGGGCGCGTGGTACTGGGTGAAGGCCGGGGCGTCTTTCCGCGGACGGGGGGTCGGCGAGACAACCGGGACCGAGGTCAGGTTGGCGACGAGGTGCGCCGGGGTCGGCGCCGTGGTGGTGCCGGCCTCGGAGCTCACGGCCCACAGGCCCGCCTCGGGGTTGGTCGTGAAGAGGTCTTCATACCCGGCGTTGGGGTCGGTCGAGTCGGGCGTGCCGGGCCCGCTCTGGACGCCGCTGGGGCTGGCACTGTAGACATCCAGGTCCTGCGTCTTGTCCTGCCAGGTGTAGTGCAGGTGCAGGGTGACGACGTGGTCGACGAGGTATGCGGCGCGCGGCGCCGGGTACTGGACGGTCAGGTTGAAGCTGTCGCAGGTCACCGGCAGGCACGATCCAGAGGCCGGGGTACCGCCAACGGAAACCCCCTGGACCGGCGCGAAGTCGTGGACCACCGGGTGGTCCAGGGCGACCGTCGTCGGCCCGGGCGGCGGGGGCGGAGGTGGAGGCGGAGGCGGAGGTGCGAGCACGGTCAGGGTGGCGGTGGCGCTGTAGTCCTGGGCGGAGACGTTGTGCGCGGGGCACACGGCGAGGTGATAGAAGGCCGGCGAGGTGGCGGCGGCGGGGTTCTTGAGCACGACCTCCTCGGTGTTGGACTGCCCGGCCGGAGTGCGGCCGTCACCGGGGACGGTCAGCGTGCCAGAACCGTCGTCGCGCCATGTGGTGAGCTGAAGGGCGTTGGCGTTGCTTTCGACCGCCGGGGTCCACCAGATCGTTACATGCAGTTCAGTCGCGTGGGAGGCGTAATAGACACCGTCCACACCCGCCAGCTGCAGGTGGTAGTCGTCTGCACCGGGGACGAGGCTGGCATTGCAACGCAGGCCACTGCCGTTGTCGCTGCTAACGCCCGGCTGAACCGTCCCGTGCCAGCTCAGGCTCGTGGACTGGCCGGTCGCCGCGGGTGCTGTCAGGGTCCCGCCGGACGGGCTTGCCGCCCGCGCCAGGAATGCGCCCTGGGCCTGGAAGGACAGGGCGGCCAGGGTCGCCAGAAGCGCCAGCGCCGGCATCCGGATCCGACCAATGGCCGCCCCGCGGCCCCTCTTCACAAGCGTCATCCCGCTCCTTCAGCCCCTCGATCCAAGGGGACCCTTAGTTCCATGAGTGGCCCCGTCAAGAGCTCACCCGCCTGGACGCGCCCGGGATTACCGAACGACGCCTCTCCGCTGTCCCACTTGTGTCCGCGGCAAGATCCACCTCCCGAAGATGGGTTCACCGGATGTTAAGCATCCATGTAGAAATGTCAACGCTTGTCAAGACGACATCTTGCGGCGGATCGCAATTTTGCCAGGGTCGTGGTACATTCCCCAACAGTTCTTGGGGAGTGAGATGGAAGAGATTGGGGAGCTTCGCGCGCTGGCCAACCCGACCCGCCTGCGCATCCTGTCGCTGCTTTCGGGCGCGCCGCTGTCGGCGGCCGCGGTCTCGCGCCAGCTGGGCATCGCGCACGGGTCCGCCAGCTTCCACCTGCGTCAGCTCGCCGCCGCCCGCGTGGTCAAGCTGGTCGAGGAGCGCTCCAGCCGCGGCGGCCGGGAACGGCGCTATGCCTACGACCCGGAGGCTGCCGGACGGCTGTCGCCGGCGGGCCTCGCAGGCTTCGAGGTCGCAGTCCTCAAGGAGCTCCGGCGCCGCCTGGCCCTCCCCCGCGCCCGTGGTCGCGAGCTGGTCTCCGACGGCGAGGGGTGGGTACCGCGCGCCGAGTGGGACCGCGCCGTGGACGAGTTGGACCGGACTCTCGGGCGCCTCGAGAAGCTGCGGGGTCCGGGCCCCGGCGACGGCCTGGTGCGGGGCAGCGTGACCGCGTTGATGTTCGAGTTGGCTCCAGGTCCGGCTGACGCGTGAGCGCCGCCGCTGCGGGTACGCTGGACAAGAAGGTCGCTGGGTGGCGTGCGGCCGCCGAGTGGGGCGGTTGGAGCATGGTCCGCGCCCTGCCCGGTCTTGACCGCCGGTTCAGCATCGCCCTGCTGGCGGTCTCGGTCGGCGGCATCCTCGTCCCCCTGGGGATCACGGTGGTGACCGGGGTCCTGGTCGGCGCCGTTCCCGCGGCGATCCACGACGGGCTGGGCTCGGTCGCCGGCCGCCGGTTGATCGAACTGGTGCTCGTCGCGGGAGCGCTGTTCGTGACCGAGCAACTGTTGGGTCCCCTTACCGCCCTCGTCCGGTTCCGCCTCCAGGTCAACGTGGACGTGAGCCTGCGAGAACAACTGCTGGTTGCCGCCACCACCCCTCCGGGCGTCCGCCTCATCGAAGACGCGGCCTTCCAGGACCAGGTCGGACTGGCGCAGGGCGTTGGACCGGCGGGCGCGACCCCGGGCAAGGCCGCCGGCGCCCTGGCCGCCGTCGGTACCCGCCTGGCGACGGTCGTCGGAGCGGCCCTCATCCTGGCCGCATTCAGGTGGTGGCTGGCGCTGGGCATGCTGGCGTTCTACGCATTCGTCTACGCCCGCCTGCGCCGGTCGATACGCCGTGCCACCAACATCTTCGTCGACCAGAGCGAGGACATGCGGCGCGCCACCTACCTGCGCGAACTGGCGACCACGCCTGCGGCGGCGAAGGAGATCCGGGTCTTCGCGCTGCCCCATTGGATCCTCCAGCGACAGCGCGCGAGCTGGCTTGGGGCCATCCGCAAGGCGTGGGAGGTGCGGGCGCGAGACCTGCCCCTGATCCTGGCGCTGCTGGTGGTGGCCGGGGCCGCCAACTTCGCGGCCTTCCTGCTGCTGGGCCGGGCGGCGATCGCCGGCGAGGTGAGCACCGCAGCGCTGGTGATCTACGCCTCAGCGACGCTGCAGATGCTCGGGATGATCAGCGTGAACGAGGACGACATGGCGATCGACTACGGCCTCGCGGCGCTACCCGCGCTGCGCCGCCTCCAGCAGATGGTGCGCGCCGCCACGCCGCAGGCGGGCGGGCGTGTGGACGTTGCCGAACTCCCCGCCCACGAGGTTCGCTTCGAGGACGTGTCCTTCCGCTACCCGGGGACCACGCGCGACGTCTACTCCGGCCTCAACCTCACCATTCGAACCGGGCAATCACTGGCCATCGTGGGTCCCAACGGCGCCGGCAAGACCACCCTGGTCAAGTTGCTGGCCCGTCTCTACGAGCCGACGTCGGGCCGGATCACCGTCGATGGCATCGACCTGCGCGAGCTGGACCCCTGGGCTTGGCAGCGACGGCTGGCGGCCATCTTCCAGGACTTCGTCCGCTTTCCCCTGACGGTCCGGGGGAACGTTGAGTCGGGAGCGATCCACCGCGCCGGGGATGCCCAACTGCTGGCCACGGCCGCCAGGGAGGCGGGGCTCGACGAGCTTGTCGCCGAGCTGCCCCGCGGTTGGGACACCGTCCTCTCGCGGGAATTCAGCGACGGCGCCGATCTCTCCGGTGGTCAATGGCAGCGGGTCGCCCTGGCGCGGGCGCTGTTCGCGCTGGACGCCGGCGCGGGGATGCTGGTGATGGACGAGCCCACGGCAAACCTCGACGTCCGCTCGGAGGCGGCGATCTTCGACCGCCTGCTGGACTTCACGCGGGGACGCACCACGGTCCTGATCTCGCATCGCTTCTCCACGGTGCGGCGGGCGCAGCGAATCTGCGTCCTCAGCGGAGGGCGCATCGTCGAGGACGGCAGCCATGACGAGCTGCTCACCCTCGGCGGCGAGTACGCGCAGATGTTCAACCTGCAGGCAATGCAGTTCGCGGAGAGCTCTGACGCGGTCCTCAAGGAGCAGTTGATCGATGGGTGAGCGCGTGCGGGCCGTCCTGCTGGTCCTGACCACCGCCTTCCGGACCGATCCCTGGCGCGCCACCGCGGTGCTGGTGATGAACCTGGGCGTGAGCCTCAGTTCCGTCCTCTTCGGGCTCTGGCTCAAGTTCCTCGTTGACGGCGCCACCCACCACGACATGGGCACCGTGCTCTTCGCCGCCATCGCCATCGCGGTGTCCTTTTCGTTCCTGATGATCGCGGCGATGAGTCAGTACGTGTTCGCGTCCCGGCTCAGTGAGGAGACGGCCCAGGCCTTCGACGAGGAGTTGATGACCATCTCTGCCCGGCTCCCAGGGCTGGAGCACCACGAGCGACCGGAGTACCTCGACAAGCTCAACCTGCTGCGCACCGATCGCTGGACACTGAGCAGTTCGGTATGGGCGGTCTTCATCAACATCGGGCTGGTCGCCCAGGTGATCGGCTCGGTCGTCCTGCTCGCGCGCCTGGACCTCTTACTCCTCCTGCTGCCGCTGTTCGCGATCCCGTACGTCGTCCTCGGCGGACGGGCCCAGATGCTCATTCTCAACGCCGGCGAGGAGGCCGCCGAACCGGGGCGCCTGGCCCAGGCCATGCGTCAACTCGGCCTGACCGCCTCGCCGGCCAAGGAGATCCGCATCAGCGGCCTCCAGGAGAACCTTCGCCGTGACCACCGCGCGGCGTCCGACGCAGCCCTCGCGCCGATGGCGCGTGCCCAGGCGCGCGGAGCGCTCTATAACGCCGCCGGGTCGGTCATCTTCGCGGTGGGGTTCGTCGGTGCCACCCTGGTGGTGGTGGTCCGGGCCAGCCGCGGCCAGGCCAGCCTGGGCGACGTGGTCCTGGCGATGACCCTCGCCAGTCAGGTCAACCAGCAGGTCTCCGGCGCCGTCGGCGCCCTCAGCTGGCTGCTCCAGACACTCCGGGGCGTCAGTCGATTCCTCTGGCTGCGCGATTACGCGGTTTCCGCGGCCAGGCCTCGCGGCAGTACCGTACCGGTACCGGCGCGGATCACGCGGGGCATCGACCTGGAGGCGGTGAGCTTCCGCTACCCGGGCACCGAGGCGGAGGTCCTCCGCGACTTCAGCCTCCATATCCCGGCCGGCGCCACGGTCGCGATCGTCGGCGAGAACGGCGCGGGCAAGACCAGCCTGGTCAAGCTCCTGGAGCGCTTCTACGAGCCGACCTCGGGCCGAATCCTGGTCGACGGGATCGACATTCGGGACTTCGCGGTCGAACAGTGGCGGGACCGCCACTCGGCGTGCTTCCAGGACTTCGCCAACTTCGCTTTCAAGCTCCGCGAAACCGTGGGCGTTGGTGACCTGGCGCGGATTGACGACCTGCCGCGCGTGGAGGCGGCCCTCGCCGCGGCCAACGGGCTCGACATCACCGAGAGGTTGGACCACGGGTTCGACACCCAGCTCACCAAGCTCTTCGAGGGTGGCGTCGACCTCTCCGGCGGACAGTGGCAGAAGCTGGCCCTGGGCCGCGCCATGATGCGTGACGAACCGCTGGTGCTGGTGTTGGACGAGCCCAGCTCCGGCCTTGACGCGCAGGCCGAGCACTCCCTATTCGAGCGCTATGCCGGCGCCGCGCGACAGGGCGCGGCGCGCAACGGAGCCATCACCGTGCTGGTCTCGCACCGCTTCAGCACGGTGCGCATGGCCGACCTGATCGTGGTCATCGATGGCGGCCGTCCGACCGAGGTCGGCAGCCACGCGGAGCTGATCGCCCTCGGGGGCCTATACGCCGAGCTCTACGAGATCCAGGCCAGCGCCTACCGCTGACGTACCTACGTGTTCTGGAACGAGTTACAGACGTCGTTGGCCTTGTCTCGCATCGTCATGATGTCGCCCGAGGGCCACCGACCCATCTGGAAACGACCTCCCCTGGCGGTCATCTTCCAGCACGACGAGTCGAAGTTCTGGTCTGGAGCCGTGGTGTCGTACCACTCCGCCACCGCGTCCTTGATGCAGGTGTATTCGTTGGTGTTGTAGAAGCAGGAGGGGATCCTCGGGTCCTTGCTGATCACGTGCGGGATGTTGTGGTAACCCTTGTCGACCGAGGCCGGTGTCAGGCTGGGGCCGGCCACCTGGATCCCCACGAACATCTCCCGGACATCCTCGTAAACCTTGAGGTAGAGGAAGCCGTTGGCGTCCGCCGAGTTCTGGTCCACCGACGCGGCGGCCTGGTAGGCGTATTCCTGGGAGTTCGCGATCCGGTAGTTCAGGGAAGACACCGTCCAGGCGTGGATATTCCACTCTGCGGCGGCCTGGGAGCCACCGTCGGTGTTCCCATCGGACTCCCGGTCGCCGGCGAGGATCCACTCCGGGTGGTAGCCGATCTTGTCGGCGGCATCACTGTACAGGGGTTCGATCCCCCCTGGCCAGATGATGGTGGTGACGCCGGCCGACTGGAATTTCTGCATGTCGGTCAAGCGGTCCTTCTCGCGATCCTCGCGCGTGGCCTGGTCGTAACAGCACGGGTGATAGGTCGAGTCGGGGACGACATATTTGCCCCCGCAGCCGCCCTGTGAGGCATCGGTTGCCTTTTTCACGTTGGCGGCGAATTCCAGTAACTCCGGGTGTCCCGCCTGGTCGTCGGCACGGATCATTCCGAGTTTTCGGGGTATGCCATTCTTGACGTCCCCGCTGGCGTTGTCGGCCAGCAGGCTGGTATTGAAAGGCGTCACCTTCTGGCAGATGAAGGAGGTGTACATACCGGTGAACTCCTCCATGCTGGGGAGGAAGCTCCAGATCAGGCCGGCGCCATTGACCTTGTGTTTCTGGAACACGCGGTCCTGGAGGCCGATGTTGGGTGATTCGCCCACAGACTTGAACACCACCACGTTCTTGCTGGCCATGGCTTCGGTGTAGGCCTCGGCCTCCTCGTGAGAGAAGTTCACGACCGCGAAGGGGTGCAGCTTTTCATAGTTGGCCGCGGCGTCCTGCGCGCGCAGGTCGGCGCTGGCGCAGCCGCCGTTGGTGTTGGTCGGGTCACCCCCGTTTGAGCCCTGTGAGCCGACATGGCCGAAGTAGACCCAGAAGTGAACGAACCGATTGTAGGTCTGGTACCGGTCGTTGAAGTACTGCTGGTACGTGCGCAGGACCTCGGGATAAAGACTCGATGTCCCAGCCGACTCGTAGTTGGGATCGTTGGGGTTGGTGGGCGCGGGTTTGCCCAGGTCGTAGTACTTGTCAGACGGGCGTTGCCCCTCGGCGAGCTGGCTGACGCAACCACGCGGGCCCCCATTGAAGTAGAAGAGCACGGTCACCTCCTTACCCGTCACGCCGGTGTAGGTGGAGCCGAAGTTGTCGCCTCGGAAGTCGGCCACGCATGGGGGCGAGAAGGGATCCTCGGTCTGCTTGGGGGGCCGTCCCACGCAGCGCTTCGAGGTGACGGGGTTGCGGATGTTGCCCTGGCTGCTGGCGCCGCTATCGCCATTGCCGAGGTCACCCGGGAGGGTCTGGTCCTGCTGCTGGGAAGCGTCGCTGCTGAGCGATCCCGAACTCCCCAGGCCGAGCGAACCCAGACTGCCCCCGGGAGGCGACGAATTGCTGTTGTCCTGCGGCGGTATCGGCGCGTACTCCGCCGTCTCGGTCGGGTTGGTCTGGGGAAGGTTGAGCGCCGACGGCAGAAACTCGACGGCGACCAACATGCCGATCAACACCGTTATCAGCGGCAGGTAGCGGCGAATCAATTCGTTGCGGCCCGAGGCGGGCGGGGTGGCTATTGCCATGTCTCAACCTCTTCTATACGGCGACTGAATGATGTCATTGCGATCCCTGGGACAACAGTTGGGTGCGCGCAAACCGCGGTCCGAACGACCCGATCGTCGCGCCGTCGGGCAGGGTCACCTTGACCGCTCCCCCGGTCTCGGTGAAATCGGCGCGCAGCTCACGGGGTCGGATCTCCTGGGTGGTTGCGGCCGGGCGGTCTTTCTCGAGGCGTTTGAGCGCCGCCAGAACCGCGGTCGCCCGCTCTTTCAATGGGAGGGTGTTGGAGATCTTGGTGCCAACGTCGGCGAGGCGCTGGATCAGGTCGTTCTGCGGGTCTGACAGCCGCCGTTCGATGCTGATGGATTCCTGGATCCGGGTGGGTAGTCCACTGCGGACGTACACCGAGAGGTGCCGGAAGTAAGAGACGCCGGGCAACCCCTGGATCAACTGACTGGCCGAGGTGATTGATGTGTCGCGGGGCGGCAGTTCGGGGGGAACCACGTCGTAACGCAATTCCCCGTGCGCGGCGTCGGGGTGCTGGAACGGGTCAAAGCGGGGGTTGTAGTCGATTGACTCGGGGTTGAACTTGACCACGGCAGAACTACTCGGGCCGCCACCGCCATTGATGGCGCTCTGGACATAGCGGAACAGCGTCAGGGCGTCAACCACGGGGTCCTTGCCGGCCTTCACCGAAACGGAGGAGGTGTTGGCCAGGTTGGTCGCGCCGACCTTGTCCACCACCCAGTCTCCCGATCGCAGTTGCTCCAGGCCGCCATTCGCCACCGCGGGGGTCACGGTGACGTCTGCGGGGGTCGCCGACGGGGCGGGCGCAGGGGAGACGGACGGCGACGGTGAGAGCGCGGGCACCGCCGCCGGAACAACGGGGGCAACCGTGGCCAGGTAGATCCTGGAAGCCTGCTCGTAGTTGAAGAACCGCAGTGCACGGGCGTCGTCGCGAACGATCTCAGAGGACACCGATTTCCCCTCAAGGGTCACGTCTGCCTGGTACCTGAGGTCATCTTCGACCGCGGTCTTGACCACCAACTTCTGGCCGGTGGTGCTCTCCGAGTACTGCAGCCGGTAGCTGGAACCGGTGGCGCGATTGAGGATCCCGAGCAATTCGGACGTGGCGTCGTCGCGCTTGGTGCACGCAGGCACCAGGAGGCTGACGAGGAGCAGCCCCACCAACATCGGTCTCAGCTTCAAAGCTTGATCTCGAGCGCCGCCCGGAGCAGGTCCTTCGGATGCTCGAACTCTCCTCGGATGGCCAGGACGTACATGTACGGCCCGTCGAACCACACCCCGTTGGTCAGGCCCTTGGAGCCACTGACATGGACGAGGGTGTGTCCAACCCGAAGCGTCTGTGCCCGGGTCAGACCGATCAGGCCGACGAGGCCGGCCTTGAAGTCAGCGGCCTGGTAGCCGCTGTCGGGCTTGAACCGGATGACCTCGATGGTGGCGAGGAGAAAGTTGTCCGCCCGCCGCACGGAGTAGAAGCCGATCTCCTGGCTGGCGAGGTTCCCCTTCTCCCCGGATAGGACCCCGGAGGTGTCCTCCGGCTTGACCTTGAGATCGAGCAGCGTGGCCGGGACGCGAAAGCTCGCCGGCTTGACCGGCGCCGACGGCGACGCGGAGGGCGAGACCTCGGGCGATGGCGACGCCGCGTGGGCACCGCCCGCGCTCAGCCCGAATAGAACCAGCGTGGCGATCGCCACGCGCATACGGACACGGGTCATGAAGCCTGGAAGGTCCCCAGGTCGTAGACCTTGGCCTGGTCGTGGTAGCGGTACGTCCCGGGGACGGTCACCGTGTAACTGAACGTCCCACCGTTTTGCTGAATCATGGGCGACGAGATTGCGGCGGGGGCACCCTGGTCGGTCGCGAACGAACGCGGCTGGGTGTCGTGGTTGGTCCATGTCACCACCGTGCCACGGGGGAACTGGGCGTCGGACGGCTGGAACGGGGGATTACCGGACTCGTCGGAGTTGATGCTGATGGCGAACCGGTTGGCGGCCGCCGGCGGGTTGGACTTCTGCACCGGCGCTGGCGCGGCAGGCGCCGGCTTGGGCGCGGTCGCCTGCTGGGGTGCCGGCGCCTGGGCCGGGGCGGCAGCAAGGACGGGGGTCGGGCTGGGCGAGGGCAGGTCGGTCAGGCTGTGGGGGCTCTTCTGGTCATTGAAGTTGGTCAGGTCCTTGGACCCAACCTGGTTACCACCGCAGGCTGCCAGGGCCAGCCCGGTCACGAGGAGTGCCCCCAAACGGACCCGAATTTGCGTGGAATTGATCATGCGATGCTCCCTGAGCGCTTCACTGCACCCTTTGACGAGCCCAGGTAGGACTCGATAACCCGCTCGTCGTTGAGGACTTCCTCAGCGGTTCCGCGTTTGATGATTTCCCCCAGCTCCAGGGCGATCAACTCATCCGAGACCGCGGTGATGAGCGAGATGTCATGCTCAATGATTAGCACGCTGCACCCCGTCTCGTACTTGATGCGCCGGATCAGCGGCCCCAGGCCCTCGGCCTCCGCCTGGGCGATACCCGAGGACGGCTCGTCCAGGAGCAGCACCGAGGGCTCGGTGGCGAGCACGAAGGCGAGGTCCACGATGCGCCGCAAACCGGTCGAGAGCTCGCGGATGAACTTGTCGCGATAGGCGCCCAGTTCGAGCAGGTCGATGAGGCGATCAGCACGGACGCGGTTGCGCTTCTCGGCGCGTCGAGCCTGCGGCAACGCCAGGGCGTGGGCCCCGATCATCTTGACCTCCAGCCGCTGGTCCAGCGCCACCAGGAGAGTTTCGTAGACGGTCAGGGCGGGGAATAGCCGGGCGTCCTGGAAGCGCCGCACCAGTTTGCGGTTGGCGCGCTCGTGGGCGGGGAGGCCGGTGATGTCGGTCCCATCCAGGATCACCCTGCCGCTGTCCGCAGGCTGGTAGCCGCTGATGATGTCGAAGAGCGTGGTCTTGCCCGAGCCGTTGGGCCCGATCAGGCCCAGGATCTCACCCTGGCGCAGCTCCAGGCTGACCGAGTCCAGGGCCCTGATGCCGCCGAAGGTCTTGGTGACCTGGACCACCTGCAGCGCCGGCCCCGACCGCTCCAGTTCCTCCTGGCGTCGTGCCCGGGCAGCCGGGTCGAGCGCAGCCGACCCGCCGCCGCCGGTGCCCTTGACGTAGACCGAACGCAGGATGTCGGGACGACGCATCAACTCCGCGGTCTCGCCCACGAACTTGACCTCGCCCTTCTCCATGAACATGGCCTTGGTGGCGATCTCCAGCGCGACGTTCACCGACTGCTCCACCACGATTATCGTCGTTCCTTCGGAGTTAATCTGGCGAACAGTGTCCAGCAGCTGGCCCACCACCTGCGGTGAGAGGCCCAGCGAGAGCTCGTCGATCATGAGCAGGCGCGGCTTGGCCAGGAAGGCCTGCGAGAGTGACAGCATCTGCTGCTCGCCCCCGGAGAGTGATTGGGCTTTTTCGGCTTTGCGTGCCTCCAGGACCGGGAACATCGCGTACACCTTGCGGATCTGGTCGCGGCCCTCAGCGGGGTTGTCGGTCATCCACAGCGCGAGGCTCAGGTTCTCCTCCACGGTCAATCCGGGGAAGGTACCGCGGCCGCCTGGCATGTAGACGACGCCGCGTTGGGCGATCTCGTGCGGGGGCATATGGGTGATGTCGCGGCCGTCAAAGACAATCGCGCCCCCCGTGGCCTCCTGGCTGCCGCTGATGGCCTTGAGCAGGGTCGACTTGCCGGCGCCGTTGGTACCGAGGAGGGCGATGATCTCGCCCTGCTCGACGTCGAAGTCGACGCCGAAGAGCACCTGGGTGCCGTCGTAACCGGCGTCCACACCGCGTGACACGAGGAGCTTGTCCCGGCCCTGGGCCTTGGCCTGCTTGGCCTCGGCATCGGCCGCGGCGCCCGCCTGCTGGTTGCGACGGTCAACCTCAAAGAGGTCGGCGGCGGTGAGGCGGATGATCGCCCCCACCAGGATGAAGGGGATCATCAGCAGGAAGGCCGGCTGGTAACCGTACAGGGCGACCACCAGGCCGAAGAAGCCCAGGAGCAGAGATCCCAGGATGGCGTTGAGCCCGAAGATCTGCAGGCCCAGGGTACGGACCGAGGGCGGGATTATCTGCGACTGGATCACGAAGCTGGCGGGCCCACCCAGCGCGTTGCCGAACGCGACCAGCGCGCTTGAGGCAACGATCACCCAGATGGGCGGATGGAACGCGAGAATCGCAATGCCAATCACCGAGATGACGCCGAACACGGAGACCGTGCGCAGAATCTGGGCCGGCGCGTACTTGCTGAAGCGGTCCAGGAGAGCGCCTCCGATGAGACCACCCAGGAGGCCAGTGAGGACGCCGGGGATCAGGATGAAGGACCGTGCCTGGAGATCGAGCCCGTAGGCGTCGCTGAGGTAGACCCCGGCGAAGAGGCCATAGGCCACGAGGCCGACGTTGGAGAGGGCGTCCGCGTAAAAGGTCCGCCTCAGGGTGCGAACGGCCCAGGTGCTGCGCGCGGCCTCGCCAAAGGACTGCGGCTCGGGCTCGACCCGCGCCTCCTCTTCGGACAACCCGAACGCCTTGCGCTCGAAGTACCCCCGGATTGGCTCCCGCAGGAAGAGGGTCGCCAGGACCCCGCTTATTGCGACGGCGATACTGAACACCAGCACCGCGAAGCGCCAGCCCACGCGGGCCTCGAAGAAACCGGTGACGACGAGTGCCGAGACACCGGCGATGTTGTAGAAACTGGTGAGCATCACGTAGGCGCGGCCGCGGAAGTTGACCGGGTAGTAATCCGCGACCAGGCTGTAGGTTGGGATCCTGCCACCCTCCAAGCCGACCGCGCCCAACGACCGGGTGGCGTTGAGCTGGGCCTCGAGCTGGGTGCGGCTGGAGAGGCCGGTGAAGATTCCTGTCAGGATGGTGAAAATGCCGACCGCGCGGGCACGGTTGGCGCGGTCCAGGTACCAGGCGACGCCCAGGCCCGCGACCTGGGACAGCAATTGGGCGCTGGCGATCACCGTGATCAGCTGACCCAGGCTGATGCCGAAGTCCCGGCGCACGTCGGGGATCGCCACACTGAAGGCCTGGCTCTCGAAGGTCCCGGCAAAGGCGATGACAGTGAGGATCAGGATCGGCGCCAGCCCGTACGGCGTTTTGCGCAGCGTCAGCCAGCTGCCCAGGAGCTTGACCGGGTTCATGCTCGAGGCGTCGCCGTCGTCGCCGCTCTCGTGGTCCGGATCCACCCCGTTCTTCCCGCTGGCGGCCGGGTCGGCGGCGACCAGCTTGGGGTCCTCGGCGATCATGCCTGCGATCCCTCAGCCGCGGGCGTCGCTTCCACGTCCCCCTCCGCGTAGGCCTTGCCAAGCAGGGGACTGCCACCGGATGCCTTCCGGTGGCGCAGATCGCCCCTGCGGAAGAGGCGGGAGGACCTGATGCCGGAGGCGCCGCGGGCGGCCGCCGTTCCCGCCGCGGTGATCGACGCCAGCGGGACCAGCCGCTGCCGCAGGGCATCAGGGTCGATGTCGGCGAAGAGGCTGGGCACGATGATCTGGTTGCGCTGGGCGATGATCCGCAGCATCGCGTCGCGGATCTTGACCAGCATGCTGATCATGCCTCCCGGGGACACGAAGAGGACGACGAGGGACAGCAGCGGTAGGAAGATCGGCCCGAAGAGCACGCCGAACACCGGGATCCCGGGGATGACGCGGTCCGACAGCTGAAAAACGCTCACGCCCAGCAGCGCGCCACCGATCGATGACGCTCCCCCGACGATCACCTGCTGCAGGATGTTGAAACTGGCGAACGCGGTGAACGCGCCGGGGTTGACGCCACGCTCGAGGAAGCCGTAGATGGCCCCCGCGAAACCGGCCAGCATCCCAGAGACCACGAAGGCGAGGACCTTGGTCCGGGTGGCCGCGATCCCCGCGGACTGAGAGTTGGACTCGTTCTCTCGGGTCGCGATGACCAGGC
Source organism: Candidatus Dormiibacterota bacterium (assembly GCA_036741395.1). GTDB lineage: Bacteria > Chloroflexota > Dormibacteria > DASZGP01 > DASZGP01 > JAXDLW01. Next base: position 6,041 of record DAINSI010000005.1, on the reverse strand, counting down.
GTCCGAACCGCGTCCGGCGCAGGTTGGAGACGATCACCACCGCCAGGCCAAAGGCAAACAGGCAGAGGAAATACATGCTCCGCTCATTGTCGAAATCGATCAGGAGCAGGGTCGGCCGGGTGATCGAGCCCGGCTGCAGCCAACCGAAGTACCGGGGGCTGAAAACCAGGTTCTGGACCACCTCGGCAAAGGCAAACGTCGATACCAGCAGGAAGAGGCCACGGATCCGCAGTGCCGGGATACTGAGAATCCCGGCCAGGACGCCCACGACGATTGTCGCCAGCGGTACGGCCACCCAGAACGGGATCCCCGTCCTGGTGTTCAGGGTTCCTCCCACCAGGGCGCCGATGCCCACCAGCCCAAACTGCCCGAGGCTGGCCTGGCCGGCCCATCCCGTCAGTACGACGATGGAGAGGCCGACGATGGCCAGGAGCAGGACCAGGGCGGCGAGGTCGACGTCACCGCTGTTGCTGACGAACGGGAACACGACGGCCGCGCCCAGCATCACGGCGATGATCGAGTACTTGGCGACGCGCACCTGGGTGAGGCCATTGAGCTCGCGCGGCACCGGCCTGACCTCGTCCGTCGCCGAGAACGACTCATCGCCGCGCTCGCTGCGACCACCCTGGCGGCGGCCCTGGAACAGGAGGCCGATGCTGAGAACGCCGAACTGGAGCAGGTCGACGAGGAACCCCTGTTCGGGCAGGGCATACCGCAGCGACTCGGTGAGGACGGTGAGGCCGATGGCGGCGGCAATGGCCACGCCAAAGCTCTCCATACGCGCCAGCACCGCCGCCGCCAGCGCCGCCCCCAACGTCTCCGGAACAAAGGTGGCAGCGCCCTGCGGTGACAGCAGCATCCCGGTGCCCAGGGCACCGACGGTGGAGACCAGGCCCGACAGGCCCCAGACGACCGTGGACAGCATCCCGACACTGATCCCCAGGGTTGCCGCACGGTCCTGGTTCTCGGCCATGGCCCGGACGGCCACACCCAGGCGGGTGCGGCTGAGGAAGAGGAAGATGGCGACCAGGGTGATCACCGACGCCACGATGATGAACACGTGGCTGAAGCCGAACGGCAGGCCGCCACTCCCGACGTGGAACTTGAAACCGGGGAACGGCAGCGCCTGGCGGAGGTGATCCCCTCCACCGAGCTCGGTACCGAGGGAGCGCTGGGCGACGGGCGGGAAAATGCCGGACGTGGTCACAATGCCCACCGCCTGGCTGGAGAGGAACTCGCCGGCGATGATGGTGAAGAAGGTCAGCACCAGGCGCGGGGCACGGAAGAACCGTCGACCAAACACCAGGTCGAAGAAAACGCCGATCGCTGTCCCCACGGCCAGGCCGATCAGCACCGCCAGCGGGAAGGGCACCGGGGTGAGCTGGACCAATTCGAACGTCATCACGGCCCCGGCGCCGCCGAGGAAGGTCTGGGCGAAGTTGATGACGCGGAGGGAGCGGTAGACCAGCACGATCCCAACCGCGAAGAGGGCGATGATCAGCCCGTCGACGAGGCCGCTGAAGAGGATCGACGCCGGCACCCCCGTCTGATTGGCGATCCCGGTCGGCAGCAGGTGACTGACGACGAGGACGCCAAAGAGGGACGCCGCCACGATGGCGGGCGTCCTGAAGCGCGCACTGAGCGCGTTGTTCAACTCAGTCCAGCCTGCTCACTTGGGCAGGTTGGTGGGCAGCGGACCGGGATCGAGCTGCCCGATGTTGTCGACCTGGTAGTCGGGCGGCAGCGCGCCGGTGGCGTCCTTGTTGGGCTGCATGTGGGTGAAGAGCCCCTGCAGCTTCTGCTCGGTGTTGTCCCAATGAAGGGCGGAGGTCGTGGGGGCGGCGCCCGCCGCTGGGGTGTGGACGACAGTCAGGTCCATCGGCCAGGCAAAGACCAGCGTGCCGCACGCGTCGACCACCTCAGGGTCCGCCCCAACGTTGGCGTCGATGGCGTAGGACTCACCGCCCGGGTCTGCCGACTTGGAGCGCCACTCCCGGGGGTTGCCCGCACTCGGCACCCCCGCGCCCGCGCCCGCCAGGTAGGTCGCCACGCTCGGCTCGAGCCCGGTGATGCGCGGCAGCGGGAACAGCAGAAGTCCCTGGCCGGCCGGAGGTGAGAAGGGCTTCACGCCCGGGAGGTCCTTGCCCGCACCATCCACGTAGCGGGTCGAGGCCAGCACCAGGCCACTCTCCGGGTCGTACGCGTCGTAGTAGAGGTTGCCCTGCTTGACCTTGTAATGAGCGATCTCGTACCCGGTTGGCGCGGGGTCGTCCAGCGGGTACGGCCTGAGCACGTCATATTCAAACTCCAGATACGTTGCATTGGGCGTGCCGGTGCCACCGCTGCTGGTCTGCTGCTCCTTGGTGGTGGCGGGCCTGGTCGCCGGCTTCTTCGTGACCCGGATGAAATAGTTCTGGAATCCTGACGTCACCGTGGTGCCGGAGGTCTTCTGGTACTTGAAGAGGTAGGAGCCTTCCTTGGGAGCGTCCGTTAGGAAGCGGGTTACCGGGTCGGCAGCGCTGGCCGTCGCTTTGGCAGGCGGGCAGACCTCGTCCCGGCGGGCAGAGCGATAGGGATGGGTGAGGGTGATCTGGTCAAAGACATTGGCCACACTGTTGTCGGGCAGCACCAGCTGCGGCAGCGGCGGCAGCGGTGCCGGTGCCCCCGGGCGCGGGCTACGCGCGACCGGCTTGGGCGCGCCGAAGATGATGCTGGAGAGCAGCTTGTCCAGGGACACCTGCTGGGTACCCTGGCCACAGCCGGACAGGAAGGCGACGGCCACGAAAGCCCCGATGGTAGCGCGTTTATGCATGAGCACCCTTTACCTCCAACGTGAGTCCCCTCCGTTTGCTTGCTGCCTTACCGGGCGCGGAGTCCGCGTTGTACGGACGGCGCAGGGACAGGCGTGACACGAACGCCACCGCGCGGACCGTGATCGGCTGGGCCAGGGCCAGGCGGCGGCGCAGCGCCCGCGACAGCTGTTCTGCATCGGTGGCCAGCGCGGGGGTCATCTCCTCGCGCAGGTCGCCCCACAGGCCTCTCGTCACCAGCCACGCGAGTTCGGCGTGCTCGTGGTCCGGGACGAAGCGGTCGACGAACATCAGCGGCGTGTCCGACGGGAACGGGTAGCCGAAGTCCGTGGCGTAGTCCCGCCACTCCGAATAGGCGAGCACAAGTCGGGCACGTGGACCGGCTTTGCGGGCGACCGCGCGGCGGCGGAGGCGGAGCACCGTCTTCTGCAGCCCCGGGAAGGTGAAGTACACGAGGAGCACCAACAGGACCAGCGGCACCACGGCGATGACAACCTGGCGCACCACCTCGAAGAACGGCACCGGCACGTTGGTCAGCGTCGGTACATAGAGGGGCACAGTCGTGTCGTCCGACGGGAACGCGGCGATGTTGGTCTGGACATTGTTGCTTCCCTGGGTCACGCGAGCATGCACGGGGGTGCCGATGATCGGCAACCAGCCGAAGCCGGGGAAGTAAACCTCGGGGAAGGCGACGCCGTTCTTGGGGTGAACCTCGAGGGTGTTGCCCACCTTTTCCCCGGAGTCGAACCCGTACCCGATGCGCGACGGCACGCCCACCCAGCGGGCCAGCATGGCCTGCGCCGCCACCAACTCATAGGGAGATCCCTCCTTGCTGCCGGCCAGCATGTCCTGCACGCGGGAGGGCGGCACCGAGACGGGGGTACCGGTGCCCGTTGCGGTCACGTTCTGCAGCACGTAGTTGCGCAGGTAGTCAAACTGCTCCCATTTCGATGCGGAAGGCGCCTTGTTGATCAGAGAGACGACCGCGGGCGGTGGCGCCGGGATGGTCGTGAACTCGTCAAACTCGTGCGGAAAATGGGGCTTGTCCCCAAGCGCCTTGAGCGACTCGACGGTCGGGATTGCGGCGGCGACATCCGTGTACTTCAAGTCCGGCTGGACCTGTCCCTCCACCAGCCGCACAACGCCGGTGCGCTTGTCATACGTCAATGCCGGGCCCTGGGCGGCGATCCCGTACAGGTTGGGCAGGCCCGGGAGCACCGTACCGTCGAGCCCCTTGATGGTGATCTGCACCTTGATCCCCGGAGTCAGGGACTTGTCAACGATGCCGCTCTTGTCCACCGCTTTGACGCTGCGCGAGGCAAAGGGCGCCAGGCGCCAGTCCTGTCCGTCGTAGACGTCGAGCCGGCCCAGCACCCACGGGCCGGTCACATCGAGCGCGGAGCCGCTGGGATCGGAGGCCACGAAAAGCACGCGGTCCGTGACCACTGACAGTGGCACTGCCTTGGGCTTTTGGGGTTCCAGGTTGGGGTCGATCACGGGGTGCGGAAACAGGAAGGTGGCCTGGGTGGCGATGAAAAACAGTGCCACGGTGCTGCCGGCCAGCACCGGTAGCGCCTTGAGCGCCCGGCGCAACTCATAGGCGCGTGACACCTGGCCCTCCCCGGAGGCCAGCTGGGCCGACGAGAGCACCCCCAGCGCGGCGGCGAAGAGCACGACAACAACCAGCCCGCTGGCGATCTGGGCGTCGTGCTCCCGAATACTGATACCGGCGATTGCCGCCAGCGGCATGGGAAGCAGGACCCCAATCGACCGGCGCCGCGCTGCGGTGGCAGCCCAGGCCGCGCCGAAACCGATGGTCGCCATGATCCAGCCGAGGATGGCGGCCCATCCCGCAGTGAACTGCGCCGGCGGGCGGAGGGTGTGGCCGGAGTTGGCAGCCGCGGTGACCACGCGGCGGAGGTTGGCGATGTTGTCGAGACCGAATGGGACCACCATCAACGTGCCGATCAACGCCAGGCCGAGAAGGATCAGCGCGGATACCAGGTACACGTTGCGGACCCGCAGCACCCCCACCGCGAGGGCCACTCCCAGCAACCCCGCCACCCCCGCATAGAAGCGGGGAGAGATGCCCGTGAAGACCGCGCCCGCCATGACGGCGGTGGCGATCACCGTGAGGCTGACGGCGAGGGCGGCACGGGTCGGACTCTCGTCAATCGCCTCCGCAGCCTGCTCGGCCGCGATGGCCGCGTTGGCCGACTCGTCGATATCCTCCTCGAGGTGGCCGGCCTCGCCGGAGATGTGCTCCAGTGCGGCGGTCTCAACGTCCTTGAAGGTGGTTTCTTCGACGGTGGGCATCAGCGGCTCGCCGCCCCAAACGACCCGTTCAGCGCCGCCGCGACCTCCTGGCCGGGGTGGAGGCCGACGACCTGGCAGCCCAGCCCGGCGGCGAGGCTAACGGTCTGGGTATTGGTCTCGTCCCAGAGCAGGGCCACCACCAGGATCGAGACCCCGGTGTTGAGGAGGAGACGGAGTTGGGCCGCCTCGTTGGGGCCAAGGTGGGGGGGGACCAGGATGTTGTGGGCGTCCCGACGGGGGGAGGCCACGATCCGCATCAGGACCTTGCTCAGGGGTTCGCGGCTCTGGTCGAGGCGGGTCAGGGCGTCGAGGAAGAAGAGCTGTTTGGCACCGCCACGCATGGACCGCGTCAGCGGCCCCCCGTTGGTCTCGCATTTGATCTCATAGCCGTCGCGCAGGTGGCGTATGCCCAGCGAAGCGGCCACCCGGATGCCGGCCTCAAATGACTCCGACAGCCCCTCGCCGTCCTGGCTGTGGGTGCCGCGGTCGGTGTCGATGATCAGGGTGATGTGGTCCGTGACGCCCTGTTCGGCCTCGCGCACCATGATTTTCCCGGTCCGCGCGGTGGCGCGCCATACGATCCGCCGCAGGTCATCGCCCAGGACGTACTCACGCATGCCGTAGAACTCCAGCCCGGTGGGCCAGGGCTTTGACACGGGAGGTCGGACGGGCGGGTCCTCAAAGGCGCGGGTGAGGGGCCGGTCGCGCACGTTCTCTACCCTGGGGTGGACAAGGAGCTCAAACGGCGGCGCCACCACCGTTTCCACCTGGGAGAGCCCGAGGGGATCGCTGGTGACCGCCAACAGCGGGCCCACCTGGTAAACCCCACGGCGGGCGCAGCGCAGGCCGTAGTTGTGGATCACCTCGGCGTTGGGCCGGAGGCGGGCCACGGGCACGCGCACCGTGGTCCCCAGC
>DAINSI010000004.1:51301-59871 GCA_036741395.1 Candidatus Dormiibacterota bacterium | reverse complement strand
CCCCCGCCTCGACGTCCGCGGCGACTATCCGACCCCCGGGGCCCGAGCCCTGGACCGCGGCGAGGTCGACGCCCAGCTGTTCCGCCAGCCTGCGGGCCAGCGGGGATGCCAGGGGACGCTCCCCGGGAGCGCGAGGTGGCGTGGCCCTGGCCGGCGCGGTCTGAGCGGCCGCGGGGAGAGGCGCCGCGGCCGCGGCTCGTGGGGTCGCGGCCGCGCTCGGTTGCGGAGCGACCCTGGGCGTCTCCTTGGCCTTCGCCGGTGGCGTCGGCGCTGCGGCGGCGGGAGGATCAGACAGTTTTTCGCCGGGCTCCCCGATGGTGGCTATGGGCTGTCCGACCGGCAGCGTCTGGCCCGGCTCGGCGAGGATGCGCAGCACCGTGCCGGCCTCGAAGGCCTCGATCTCCACGGTGGCCTTGTCGGTTTCGATCTCCGCAACGACGTCGCCGCGGCGAACCCTGTCGCCCACCTTCTTGGCCCAGCGCACCAGCGTGCCCTCGGTCATGTCGTAGCCCATCTGGGGCATCAGGATGTCCTTGGCCACGTCCTACTCCAACAGCGACCGGACGGCGGCGACGACCTCTTCCTCGGTCGGCACCAGCGCCAGCTCGAGGTTCTTGGCGTACGGCATCGGCACATCGGGCATCGCCACCCGCCGCACCGGGGCGTCAAGGTCGTCGAAGCAGGCCTCGCCAGTGGCGGCGGCGACCTCACCACCGATTCCGCCGGTGCGCCAGTCCTCTTCGGCAACCACCAGGCGATGGGTCCTGCGCACCGATTCGTAGATCGTCTGCATGTCCAGCGGCCGCAGTGTGCGCAGGTCGATGACCTCCGCCGAGATGCCCGCCTCCTCCAGCTGGGCGGCGGCGCGCAGCGACACATGCATCATCCTCGAGTAGGCGACGATGGTCACGTCGGTGCCGTCGCGCACCACCAGCGCTCTCCCCAACGGCTCCCGGAAGTCGCTGTCGGGTACCTCGCCACGCACGCCGTAGAGATTGGAGTGCTCGATGAAGATGACCGGGTCGTCGTCCTCGATGCTGGTCTTGAGCAGGCCCTTGGCATCGCGGGGGGTGGCGGGGGCGACGACCTTGAGGCCCGGCACCGACGCAAACCAGTTCTCGAATGTCTGCGAGTGGGTGGCGCCCAGCTGCCCCCAGCCGCTGACCGTGCGCATCACCATCGGGACCTTGATCTTGCCCCCGAACATGTAGTGGAACTTGGCCGCGTGGTTGACGATCTGGTCCATCGCCAGCAAGGCGAAGTTGATGGTCATGATCTCGGCGATGGGCCGCATCCCGGCCATCGCCGCGCCGACCGCGGTCCCGATGATCGCGGACTCGGCGATCGGGGTCTCGCGCACCCGCTCGGGCCCGAACTCCTCCTGGAGGCCCTTGGTCACCGAGTAGGCACCGCCGTAGGCACCCACGTCCTCACCGAGGATGAACACCCGCGGGTCGCCCGCCATCTTCTCCTGGAGGGCCTGACGCAGGGCCTCCCGGTAGGTGATCTCGGCCAAGATTTCAGCCGCTCTTGCGACCGGGCCGGCCGGGTTGAGGGAGGTGACGGTTGCGGCGTGGCGCAGGCGGCGGCGCGGTCTTGATTGAATCCGCGCTCGGCTGGCCCGGGTCACCCTCTTCCCCGGCGTCGGCCCCGCCGCCCGTGTCCTTGGCGCGCCGAGCGCGGCCCGTCGGCTCGGACGCCGTGGGAGCAGGTCGGCCACCGGGGCCTCCGGAGTCAGCGCTGTCGAGGGTGGATAGCGCGGGCTGCCGCCGGGACCTCTCCTCGGCACTCTGGGTCAGCCGGGCGGCCTTCTGCCGGAGCAGCTCCGGGATGACGACCTGCGGGCCGCTGACGGCCCCACCCCGGTCGGCGAGAGGCATCGAGTAGATGTTCTGGAAGAGCGTGTCGAGCGATGGGAAGGGGCTGTTGTCGGCGAAGACCAGCGCGTCCTGCACCTGCAGTTCGACCTGGCGCTGGATCGTGTGGAGCTCGCGGCGCGCCGCGATGCCGCCGCTGACCAGGCGTTCGTCGAGGATCCGGATGGGGTCGCGCTTCTGCCACTTGCGGACCTCGGCCTTCTCCCGATAGGTCTCGGCATCGGCCATCGAGTGGCCCCGGAAGCGGTAGGTGATGGCCTCGATGATGGTGGGGCCTCCACCGGACCGGCCGCGCTCGGCGGCCTCGCTGATGGCGCGGTTGACGGCGATCACGTCCATTCCATCGATGCGCTTGCCGGGGATCCCGTAGGCCTGGGCCCGCTTGTAGATCTCCGGCACCTTGAACTGCTCCTCGGGGCGAGCGCCCATACCGTAGAGGTTGTTCTCGACCAGGAAGATCACTGGCAGGTTCCAGATGGCGGCGATGTTGACGCCTTCATGGAACTCGCCGATCGCTGTGGCGCCGTCCCCGAAGACGTCAAGGACGACGCGCTTCTCGCCCTGCATGACACTGGCCAGCGCCAGGCCGGGGGCGATAACGATGTGGCCGCCGACGATGGCGTGGCCGCCCCAGAAGTTGCGCTCGACGTCGACAAGATGCATCGAGCCGCCCATTCCCCGGGTCACCCCGGTGGAGCGTCCGAAGAGCTCGGCCATGACGGCGCCGGCGTCACAACCCCGGGCGAGCGCGTAGCCGTGGTCACGGTAGTGCGTCAGCAGGTGGTCCTGGGGCTGCAGTGCGGCGCAGGCGCCGACGGCCACGGCCTCCTCGCCGATGTAGAGGTGGAGGAAGCCGCCGATCTTGCCCAGGGCGTACATCTCCGCGGCGGCCTCCTCGAAGCGGCGAATCAGGTACATCTGCCGGTACCAATCGAGCAGGCGCTTGCTCTCTGGTGGGCGTCTGGCACTGGGTCTGCCGTACGCCAGCAGCTTGACCGACTCCGGTCCGGTGATCCCCGGCCTGCGCTTGGTGCGCGGCTGCGCCATCGGGCATATCGTAGCCGCCGCCGGCGGCCTCCGCCCTACGGCGCTGGGTTGCGGCTTGGCGAGGGCTGGCCGAGAAAGCCCGAGAACGCCTTCTCGGCCCGCGCCACGAGCTCGTCGGGTGACGGGTCGCCCTTCTGGTCGCGGTCGGAGGGAACCTTGTTGATCCCGTTGAGACCCTCATAGCCGGACTCGACGAGGCCCCCGGCGGCGATCTCGTCGGCCCCACCGGCGATCCCTGCGACCATCTCCCCGAGGACGAGGCCGCTTCCCACGTGCCCTGCCCAGCGAGGCAGGTCCCGGTCGGCGAGGTCCTTCCAGTCCAACGCCTTGAGAAAGGCGCGGTTGCGGGCGCGCTGGGAAATGCCGGGGTCGACGCCGTCCCAGGTGCCGGCAATCTCGATGAAGTTCAGGCAGGTGGCAATCGCCTGCTGGCGCGCGCGCTGGCCGCCGGCCGGGTCGAGGTTGCCGTACCCGGGCCCGAGCCGCCCCGCCATCTCGGCCTCCTGCCAGAGTTGGCCGAGGTTCTCGACCACGCCGACAACGACGTGTACGGGCCACGCCAGGGGGTTGACGGAGGCCTGCCAGCCGGGCTCGTCGCGCACGTCCCCAACCAGGCGGCGCGCCTCGCCGCCGAGATCCCCGAACAGGTCGCGCACCACCCCGCTGACGTCGCCGCCATCGGCACCACGTAGCACCAGGATCCGGTTGGCCTCGACCGCAGCGGCGTAATCGAGGCGCACGGCAAGGGCGTGGAGACGGGCCGCCGCGATGTCCAACTCGAGCTCCGTGTGGAGGAAGATGAGCGGCGCCATGACCGGCAGGTTGGTGCACAACCGCCCGGCGGCCGCCGAGTATTCGCGCGAACAGGAGCGCAGCGCCTCGATGACCCGGTGAACCGAATCGGGCTCGACTTCGACCCTGGAGTCCGGGGAGGGCACGTCCTAGGGCACCGCGAGGTGCGCCAGCTGAGCGCAGATCATCTGTTCCGCCTCCACCCGTCCCGCCTCCCGCAGGATGCGCTCCCGCACACCCCGCAGGTCGGCGGTTATCCCTTCCAGGTCAGCCCGTCGCAGCCTGATCTCGTCGCGGAAGTGCCGGCCGGCCGGGCAGCGGTAGTCCATGACCGCCGCCTCGCGGTCAACGCCCTCCGCGAGGGCCCGCAGGCGGTCACATTCGATGGCCAGGCGCGCCGCCCGGGTGCGCATTTCGCCGGGGTCGCCGATCGGGAGCTCGATGTCCATCCCCACTGTCCGACGAGGATGGCGGACCGCGGAGGACAGCCGGCGGACACTCGACCGAATGCCCCGACGGTGTCGGGGGCTATATATTGGGTTTCGTGCCCGATCGACCCTCACGACCCACCACCCTTCGCGAACTCCGTCAGTCCGAGTACGAGGTCCCGGACATCAAGACCGAGATGCGGCGCAACCTGGTGCGCAAGATCAGGGACGGCCAGGAGCTGTTCCCGGGGATCCTGGGGTACGAGGAGACGGTGATCCCCAACATCGAGAACGCGGTGCTGGCCGGGCAGGACATCGTCTTCCTGGGCGAACGCGGTCAGGCCAAGTCGCGGCTGATCCGGGCCCTCGTCGGCCTCCTCGACGAGTACGTGCCGGTCATCGAGGGCTGCCAGATCAACGACAGCCCCTACGACCCGGTCTGTCGCGAGTGCCGCGAGAAGATTGCCAGGGCCGGCGACGACGTGGGCATCGGCTGGTGGCATCGGGACGACCGTTACGCCGAGAAGCTGGCCACCCCCGACACCTCCATCGCCGACCTGATTGGTGAGGTCGACCCGATCAAGGTCGCCGAAGGCCGCTATCTATCCGACGAGCTGACGATCCACTACGGCCTCGTGCCCCGAACCAACCGCGGCATCTTCTGCATCAACGAACTGCCCGACCTCGCGGAGCGCATCCAGGTCGGCCTTCTCAACATCATGGAGGAGCGCGACGTGCAGATCCGCGGCTATCGCATCAGGCTGCCGCTGGATGTCTTTGTGGTCGCCAGCGCCAACCCCGAGGACTACACCAACCGCGGGCGAATCATCACCCCCCTCAAGGACCGTTTCGGGGCCCAGATCCGCACCCACTACCCGCCCACGGTGGCCCACGAGATGGACATCGTGCGCAGCGAGAAGCGGGACTTCCTCGACACCGACATCAAGGTCAGGGTGCCGGCCTTCATGGAGGAGATCGTCGCCGAGATAACTCACCTCGCCCGCCGTCATCCCCAGGTCAACCAGGGCAGCGGGGTATCGGTGCGCGTCTCCATCGCCAACCAGGAGAACCTGGCCGCCAATGCCCTCCGTCGCGCTATCCGAGCGGGCGAGCCGGAGGCTGTGCCGCGGGTCAGTGACCTGCCTGCGATCGCCGCGACGACGCTGGGCAAGATCGAGCTGGAGAGCTACGAGGACGCCGACGACGAGGCGCTGCTGGAGAAGCTCAGCCGCAGCGCGGTGTCCAACGTCTTCCGCCGCCACCTCGACGCGTCAGACTTCGCCGACCTGGTGGCGCGCTACGACAGCGGGCACAGCTTCGAGGCCTCCGACCGTCTCGCCGCGCAGGAATACGTCACCGAGGCCGACCAGTTCCCTGAGATCGGAGCGGCGATGCAGCGGCTCAAGCTGAAGGCGACCCCCGGGATGACCGCCAGCGTTTACGAATTCGTCCTCGAGGGCCTGCACCTGGGCAAGCGCCTGAACAAGTCACGCGTCGCCAACGCCTCCGTGTACGGGGGCTGACCCCCCAGGAGAGGTCATGGCTGAATCCGAAATAGTCCAGGCTGGCGGCGCCCATGAGAACTCGCCGTTCTCGCGCCGCAACCGCTACCACGCCTGGGATGGGTCCCAGGAGCCGCTTCCGGTCGACGCCGAGACGATCATGAACCGTATCTCCGAGGACGTCTTCGCCGGCTCGGACTTCGAGTTCGCGATGCGCAGAATCCTCAGCTCGGGCTGGCGCTCGCCCGGCCAGCAGCGCCTGCAGGGGATCGAGGAACTGGTCGAGCAGGTGCGCCGTCGCCGCCTCAACCACCTCAACCGCTACAACCTCGAAGGCATCTTCGACGACATCACCGAGCGCCTCGACAAGATCCTCAGCCGGGAGCGCCGGGCGATCAAGGGGCGCCTCAAGGAGACTGACCCCGACTCCGCCGCACGCCGCATCCTGGACAAAATGGCCCAGCCCAAGCTGGACCGACTCGATTCCCTTTCGCCCGAGCCCGGGACGGCGCTCAAGGAGTTGCAGGACTACGAGTGGATGGACAGCGGCGCCGAGCAGCAGTACCGCGAGCTGATGGACGAGCTCCAGCAGCAGGTGGCGCAGACGTATTTCCAGAACCTCAACGAGGGCATGCGCAACATGACCCCGGAGAACATGAGCGGCATCCGGGACATGCTCCACGACCTCAACCAGATGCTGCGCGACCGCGAGGCGGGCCGGGAGCCCGACTTCGAGAACTTCATGAAGAAGCACGGGGACTTCTTCGACGAACCCAAGCCCCAGAACCTCGACGAGCTGACGGCGCAGATGGCGCGCCAGATGGAGCGCATGGAGTCGATGCTGCAGTCGCTCTCACCGGAGCAGCGGCACCAGCTCCAGGACATGATCGAGGCGATGATGTCCGACCCCGGGCTGCAGGATGAACTCTCGGAGCTGTCGCGCCACCTCGGCGCCACAATGCCCCGGCGGCGGCTGGGCAACCGCTACTCGTTCTTCGGCGAGGAATCCCTACCGTTTGGCGCGGCCATGGATGTGATCGGTGACCTCACTCACCTGGACGGCCTGGAGCGCGCCCTTCGCGACACCTACCGCGGCCAGGCGCTCAGCCCGGAGCAGCGCCAGGAGGTTTCGGACATGCTCGGTGAGGACGCCGCGCAGGCTGTCGACCGCCTCAACAAGCTGGTCCAGGAGCTCCAGGACCAGGGTTACGTGGAGCGTGGCGAGGGTGGCCTGAAGTTGACCGCCCAGGGTGTCCGCCGGATCGGCCAGAAGGCGCTCCGCGACCTCTTCGCCAACCTCAAGAAAGACCGCTTCGGTGGCCACGACCTGCACCGGCTGGGACCGGGCGTGGAGGCCGCCGACGAGACCAAGCCCTGGGAGTTCGGCGAGCCCTTCCGGCTCAACGTCGAGCGCACCGTGATCAACGCCATTCGCCGTTCGGGTCGGCTTCCCGATGTCCGCGAGGAGGGGCTGCACCCTGGCGAGCGGCGGGCGCCGCGGATGAGGGTCGAGGACTTTGAGGTCTACAAGGTGGACGCCTCGACCCAGGCGGCCACCGTGCTGATGCTCGACATGTCGCGCTCGATGCCGCTGCGCGGCAACTTCTACGCCGCCAAGAAGATGGCGATGGCCCTGGAGCAGCTGATCCACACCCAGTTCCCGCGCGATGACCTCTACATCATCGGATTCTCGGACCGTGCCCGCGAGATCCGCCGCGAGCACCTGCCCCAGCTCTCCTCGATGGAGTGCGTCTACGGCACCAACATGCAGGCCGGCTTCATGCGTGCGCGCCAGCTGCTGAGCAAGCACACCGGCGCCAACAAGCAGATCATCATGGTCTCCGACGGCGAGCCCACGGCCCATCTCGACGACCGCGGGGGAGTGGTCTTTGCCTACCCACCGGTGGACGAGACCTTCAGCCGGACCCTGATGGAGGTCCAGCGCTGCACCCAGCAGAGGATTACCATCAACTGCTTCATGCTCGAGACCAACCACTACCTGCGCAACTTCATCAAGCGCCTAACCCGCCTCAACCGGGGCCGCGCGTTCTTCGTCAACAGCCAGCGGCTGGGGGACTACGTCCTGGTGGACTTCGTCAACAACCGGCGCGCGGCGGCCGGCGCATGACCGGCGCCCGCATCACCATCCTGCTGGGCGTCGCCGTGCTGCTGGCGGGATGCGGCGGCGAGGTCGCCAACACGGGGGGGACCCAGCCCGCGACATCGAGCCCCTCCGGGAACGCCAACGCGGCGCCCCCCTGCAACGACGGCGGCATCGACAGTGCCATCACCGACCGTGGTGCCGACGACAAATTCGATGAGGGCGCTGGCGTCGCGGGCAGCACGCTGCCCGACGGGCTCAAGATCATCGATCTCAAACAGGGCACGGGCGCCGTGGTCAAGTCGGGGCAGTGCCTCAGCCTGCAGTACACCGGCTGGACGACGGACGGTACGAAGTTCGACAGCTCGCGGGCCAAGGCGGGCGGTTTTGTGATCACGATCGGGACCCACCAGGTCATCCCGGGCTGGGACGAGGGTGTCCCGGGGATGAAGGTCGGCGGCCGGCGCCGGCTGGAGATTCCTCCCGCCCTGGGTTACGGCACCCAGGGGCAGGGAAAGATCCCCCCCAATGCCACCCTGATCTTCATCGTCGAGGTTCTCAAGGCGGTCTAATACGCGCCGTCGAGGGCCCGATCAGGACGTATTCCTGCCTCGCCGTCGCTGCGGTCAGGGGAGGACTGAGGGGTCGGGCAGCGGCAGGGGCGGCGGAGTTGGCGGTGGCGGAGGCGTGGGGACCGGGGCCGACGCCGGTGAGGGGGACGGGCTCGGCATCTTGCCGGGGGTCGGCGAGGGGCCGGGTGCGGGGTGGGCGGACGAGGCGGGCCGGGCCGGGCCGCCCGCGGCGACCGTCCCCGCGCCGGTAC
>DAINSI010000004.1:41464-51291 GCA_036741395.1 Candidatus Dormiibacterota bacterium | reverse complement strand
CACCCGCACCGGCCAGCGACGGTTTGATGGGCCGGTGCCCGCCGACAAGTGCGGCCATCATCGCGGGCGAGTTGCCGTCCATGCCGAGGGCCCAGATCCCGGTGCCCAGGATCCGGTAGCTGGATGCCAGCTGCGCCTTGAGGGCGATGGACGTGGGGTCGTCGTAGTAGACCTCGTGCCAATGACCGTCCTGTTGGTACGCGGTCCACGGCACCTTGCCGACGTCATCCCACTGGGATGGATGCGCGCCCGCGCTGACCTGCGCGTAGCTGACCGGGGTGGGGGCACCGGTGGCCGCCTGGTTCGGCGCGTTACCCCCGGTGACCCAGTCATAGCCATAAAAGGGCACTCCCAGGAGCACCTTGTTGCGCGGCACGGCCGCGACATACGAAGACACCGCCGCTTCGTCATTGGTGCTGTAACCCGTGAGCGGCGCGGTGGGGGACGCGACCCCGGATTCGTCCATGTCATAGGCCATCACGAAGAAGGCATCCACCGAGGGCTCCATGGCCCGGACGTCGAACCATCCCGACGAATCGCCGGCCGAGCTGGCGTATGTGTCGACGGTCACCTGCCAATGCGCACCCTCTGCGTGCAGACCATCGGCCACCCGGCGGACGAACGCCGCCATCGCGGACCGGTCGGCACCACCGGTGCCCTCGAAGTCGAGGTTGGCGCCATCCATGGCCTTGGATCGGATGGCCTCCGCCAGCTGGGCGACGAGCACCGCGGATGCCGATTGATCGGTGACCAGCCGGTGCAGCGTGGGCGCGTCGAAGGTCTTGGCGGTCAGGACCACGCGGTCCTGCGCACCATGGGCGCGGCTGACCAGGTCGGCGAGCGCCTGGCTTTGGAAACCCTCCCAGCCGTTGCCTGAGCGCTGCAGCGACCCGTCCGGGTTGACGTCCACGCCGAAGTAACCGACGGTGCTCAGGTCCCTGAGGTCGAATCCGCCAGAAGCGTCAAGGGTCCAGTAGGGGGCGAAGCCGAAGACCTCATGAGGGGCCAGCGGACCGTTGAGCGAGACCTCGGGAGGTAGCGGCGCCGGCTGAGCGGAGGCGGGGGGGAGAGAGAGCGCCTTGGCCGACTCCATCTGGTCGAGCCCGTGTAGCGGCAGGTGGCGGGCATCGGGATCGTGCAGTCCTGGGCGCGGGGCCGGGGGCCGCGGGCCGCCTGAGGCCGCCACCACGAGCACCGTCACCACGCACAGGAGGGGGACGCGGAGCGAAGCCATCGGGAGGAGTCGCGACAACGAGAGGAGCGGCGTCTTGAGCAGCATTGAGGGGAGGCTCCTATCGTCGCCGACGCGTCCTCGCTTTGACTACCCCGGTCGCGCCGAGCTTGAGGCCCCGCCGCCAACTCTGGCAAGATGGACACCCTTGACGGGTGAGTTCACGACCCGGCCCGAACTGCTCGGCCGGTTTGGCATGGTCGCGTCCACGCACTGGCTGGCATCGGCGGCGGGGATGGCCATCCTGGAGGCCGGCGGCAACGCCGCTGACGCCGCCGTCTGCGCCGGTTTTATGCTCCAGGTCGTGGAGCCACATCTCAACGGGCTCGGCGGGGAGGTCCCGATCCTGGTGGCGGACGCGAATGACGCCAGGCCCGACGTGATCTGCGGCCAGGGGACCGTGCCCGCCCTCGCCTCGGCCCAGGCCTTTAGGGACCTGGATCTCGACCATGTGCCCGGCTCCGGCCTGCTCGCGGCCTGCGTCCCCGGGGCGTTCGGCGCCTGGCTCCAGTTGCTTCGCGATCGCGGGACGCTGCCGCTGGCGCAGGTGATGGGCGCGGCCATCGACTACGCCGAGAATGGCTATCCGGTGGTGCCTGCGATCTCGGCGGTGATCGCGGCCGTCGCACCTCATTTCGAGGCGCATTGGCCGACCTCGGCGGCCACCTACCTCATCGATCGGCGCCCGCCCGCACCAGGGTCACTGTTCCGCAACCCGATCCTGGCTGACACTCTGCGCCGGCTGGTCGCTGCCGGCGCGTCGGCCGGGGACGGACGCCGCGATCAGATCGATGCCGCCAGGGTGGCCTTCTACCGCGGCTTCGTGGCAGAGGCCATCGACCTGTTCTGTCAGCGTGAGGAGCTGATGGACAGCACCGGCCTGAACCATCGGGGGATGCTCAGAGGTGACGATCTGGCCGGGTGGGAGGCCACGGTTGAACCCTGCGTCGCGCTGGACTTCGCCGGGGCCACGGTTTGCAAGTGCGGCCCGTGGAGCCAGGGGCCCGTGCTCCTGCAGCAGCTCGCGATGCTCGATTGCCTCGAGATTGAACGTCTGGCGGCGGGGTCGGCGGACTGGGTCCACGCCATCGTCGAGGTCGCCAAGCTGTCCTTTGCAGACCGCGACGCGTGGTACGGGGACCCGACGGCAACGGAGGTGCCCATTCCGGGCCTGCTGGACCGCGACTACGCCCGGGACCGCGCCGCCCTGGTGGGCGCGACCGCCTCCCTCGAACTACGACCAGGAAACCCCGGGGGACGCCGGCCACGAATGCCGCGGGTGATGCCGGGCCCGGGCGAACCTCGGCGGCCCGTTCTCGACGGGGAGCCGACCCTACGGGGCGTGGTTCGGGGCGACACCTGCCACGTCGACGTGGTCGACCGCGACGGGACGATGGTGTCGGCGACCCCCAGCGGTGGCTGGCTGCAGAGCTCGCCGGTCATCCCCGAGCTGGGTTTCTGCCTCGGGACGCGGGCCCAGATGACCTGGCTCGAAGAGGGCCTGCCTGGCTCGTTGCGCCCTGGTTTGCGGCCGCGCACCACGCTCAGCCCGACGATGCTGATGCGTGACGGCCGCCCCGCCCTGGCGATGGGCACCCCGGGCGGGGACCAGCAGGACCAGTGGCAGCTGACGGTGCTGCTGCGTCACCTCCACCATGGCCTCAACCTCCAGGAAGCCATCGACGCGCCAGCTTTCCACACCGAACACCTGCTCAGCTCCTTCGCCCCCCGGGTGGCCAGCCTGGGGTCGGTCGTGGCGGAGTCGCGCCTGGAAGCCGAATCGGTCGACGCGCTCCGTCGTCGCGGTCATCGCCTCAGCCTCGCGGGCCCCTGGTCACTGGGGAGGGTCTCGGCGGTCGGGCGCGACGCCGGCGGGGTCCTCCGAGGGGCCGCCAACCCGCGCGGGATGCAGGGCTACGCCGTGGGCCGCTGAAGGATCTCCGGCGGCGCGCTTGGTCCTGGGCGGAGCCCTGGGTTCAGGCGGCTCGGCGCCGCCGGGGCGGCTGACTCTCGATCGAGCGGCGCAGCCGCCCCAGGGCCTCACCGGCGCGGCGGTCGATGGTGCGGGCCGCGACCCACTCCGCCAGTCGCGAGCCGAGGCCGCCGTCGAGGTGGTAGAAGATCCGCAGTTTGACCCGCGAGCCGACGTCGGAGCGCTGGATCAGGAAACGGCCCAGGAAGTGGATGCCCCGGGTGTTATGCCAGGTCACGTTTCCGCTCTCCGGCCAGAACTCCAACTCGATCTCACCGCCCAGGGGCGCGGGCCCCATCAGGATGACGGTGCGGAAGCGGTTGGGCTGCTCCGTTGGGTACCACTCCATGAAGCCTGAGAAGAGCGAGGCCAGGAGCTTGACATCGCTGAGCTTGGCGAAGGCTTCGGCCGGGGTGGCCGCGACCTCGACGGTGCGCTCTACCTTCATCCGATAATCGGCCAGCGACGCTTCGCCGCCATCTCGTCGAGGGCCTCCTGCATCACGTGCACGACCTCGTCGAAGCACTCCTGCACGTAGTCATCGTCGGCCGCGGCCGCCGGCCCGGTGCGCTTGAACTTCATCTCGGGGAGGACCCTGACCTCGATCTTCGCCGGCAGCAGGACGCGCGGCAGGAAGTCGGTCACCCAGATGCCCCAGGGGAGCCCGATCTGGATCGGGGTGGCCTTGATCCGCAGCGACTTGTCCCAGCCCAGCAGCTTGCAGAGCCACTGCCCGTCGCTGATGAAGATGCCGGTCTCGTGGCTGCCGATGTTGACCACCGGGACCAGCGGCACCTCGTTCTTGAGCGCGGTGCGAACGAAGCCCCTGCGGCCGGCGAGGGAGATCTCATTGCGCTTCCACCAGGGTCGGTAGGTCTCGATGTCGCCGCCCGGGTAGACCAGGACGCAGGCGCCGCGTCGCAGCGCCTCGTCGGCGTTATCGCGGGAGGCCGGGATGGAGCCGAAGGCCTTGAGCATCTGGCCCAGGATGGGGGCGGCCATGGCGGCGGAGTGGGTGAGGGCGAACCACGGGCGCTCAGCGCCGAAGTAGGTCGCAAAGGCCATCCCCAGGATGAAGCTGTCGGGGATGTAGTTGCCGCCGCTGTGATTGCCAACCAACAACGCCGGGCCGACATCGGGGATGTTCTCCAGGCCATCAACCCTGGCCCGGAAGTAGAGGGTCGCCAGCAGCCAGTTGAGGGGGAGGTTCTCGCGGATCAGGTCGGGGTCACGCTGTTCGAAGCTGCCGCTGAAGATCCGATCCACGATCCGCTCACCGACCCGGAAGGCCGCGGAAGGGTTCTCGCGCCAGTCCTCGGCCTCGGCGACGGTCTCGAAGAACTCCAGGGCGGCGCTGGTGTCGCCGGAACCGTTGCCACCATTGGCATGGGCACTGGGGGGACGCCTGATCGCCTCGCGGGTGGACCGGACGGCGCCCGACGTGTGGGTGGTGCCAGCCCGGCTGCGCTCGGCGGCCCCGGCGGCCTTAGCGGCCTTCGAGGCGCCGGCAGCCTTTGCGGTTGCGGCGGACTTGCGCGACCCGCCAGAGGGGCCGCTGGCGGAGGCGCCATTGGGGGCAGTCTTGATGGACTTGGAATCGCGCTTGGCGGTGCGGCGCCGTGACGCCGCCCCCGCGCTCTGAGAGCTCAGCGGAGGGTCGCCGAATGGGGAGCCGGTCAAGCCGGTGCTGGCCGCGCCCTGCCAGGCAGCGCTGCGGATGGAGTCGGTGGCGCGCTTGCGATTCGACGGAGCCATGGCTCTATGTTAGGCCGCGTGCTCGTGTCGGCGCGGAATCCGTGACATCGATCGCTCGTTAGAATCCCCGAGCCGAGGCGACTTAGCCAAGTGGTAAGGCAGGGGACTGCAAATCCCTCACCCCGGGTTCGATTCCCGGAGTCGCCTCCAACAACCCCCGGAACTGACTTTTTCGGAACCGGGGTTCCTCGTAATCTGAATTCAGAAGTCGCCCGACAAGGGCCGATTTCTGACGGTTCAAGGGTGGTAAGAAACCCGCCAAGAACCGTCGAAGGAGAGGCGAGGAATGGTTGTAAACACAGCGAATCCCCAGGACATATCACAATCCCCAGGACATGCCGAGCGCGCCCCTGGACCCCGGGTTCGGGCTCTGCGGGGGCGTCCGAAGGCCGCTGCGCCCCGACTCAAGGCCCGCGAAGCGGGGGGGAGGGCGGTCGGCGCGCCCCGGGTGGTGGTGGCTCCAGCACCCCAGCGCGACGACCAGCCTCTCAGATCCCTGTCGGCGGAGTGGCTGTCCGACCTCAAGTACCTGGGCCGCAGCGACGAGACGATCCGCTGGTATCAGCGCAAGATCGGCGCGTTCCTGCTGGACACCGGCATGGTGGCCCTGGACCAGGTCGTCGCCAGGGAGGTCAAGGCGTACCTGGGCGGCCTTCGGGAGCGTGGCCTCGCAGACGACACGATCCATGGGTTCTTCGCCACCATCAAGGCCTTCGCGAACTGGGCCGACCGCGAGGGTTACGCCGTGGAGAAGGCCATGCTCACTATGCGCGGCCCCCAGGTGGCGCAGCAGGAGCGGGAGGTCTACTCAGCAGCCCAGCTCGCCGCCATCTTCCGCGTCCTGCCCCCGGGCTGGGCGCTGCTGGCCGCGCAGACCCTGCTTGGCACCGGGATGCGGATCTCGGAGCTGTGCAATTTGCGCCTGGACGACTTTGAGGATGACGCGGGCGCCGCGTTTCTCAAGATTCAGAAGGGCAAGGGGTCTAAGTTCCGGCGTGCGCCCGTCAGTGAGCGCCTGCGGCGGGAGCTGCGCCGATACCTCAACCGGGCCAGGCCCGAGTCGGCGTCGGACAACCTGTTCCTTTTGGCGGACGGGCGCCCGCTCACCGTTGGCGCGGTGGGCAAGATGCTCGGCCGCGCCCGAGCTGCGCTGGGTTTCTCCATCCATGCCCACAAGTTCCGCCACACCTTCGCCACCATGTATGTCGAGAACGGCGGGGACATCGAGCGGCTGCGAAAGATCCTCGGCCACAGCACCTACGCGATGATCCTGCGCTACGTCCACCTGAACAAGCGTGACCTGGCCCAGGATTTCGACGATCGCACCCCGTTCTGATCTCCGGCCGGTAGCCTCCCGCAGATGAAGGTGCGGGAGGCGATCCGCATGATTCAGGCCGACGGCTGGATCCTGGATCGGGTGGCCGGGAGTCATCGGCAGTTCCGTCATCCGAGTCGGCCCGGAACGGTCACCATCGCGGGCAACCTCGGTCGGGATCTGAGGCCCGGTACACTGGCAAGTATCCGGCGGCAGGCCGGGCTCAGTGGAGAACGGCAGCAGTGAGCGAATACCTGGTGATCATCGAGGGCGAGGGGGATTCCTATTCGGCTTACGCCCCCGACCTTCCCGGCTGTGTCGCCGCCGGGGACTCCCCGCTGGAAGTCGAGCGGCTCATGCGAGAGGCCATCGCTCTGCACCTCGAAAGCCTGCGTGAGCATGGCGAGCCGGTGCCCGAGCCCGGGCATGCCCAGGTGCGGTATCTGTCGGTGGCCTCGTAGCCCCAGGGCTACCCACCCCGATGGCCGTGCAGCGAACTCTCGGCCACAGGACCCTGGATTTGGTCAACCGGTACGTCCACTTCGACCCCGCGTCGCTGATCAAGGCCTGGGACTGAATCTCGCGGCTGGCGGCTCAGACGTGGTCGGGTAAGGCCAGCGCTGATGCCTCTCTCCAACACCCAGGCTGATCGGTTCGGTGAGCGGCTCCGGCAGCGCGGCCTCACGGAGAGCGACCTGCGTTCACTGGACAACTACCGACGCGCTTTCGAGCCAGCCCAACTCGAAGTCACACGTCTCCTGAAGACCCTCCTGGGGCTCCAGCCGACCGTCCGGCCAGCGAAGACCTCGGACTCGATCCTGGCGAAGCTCCTGCGCGAGCCAAGAATGCGGCTGTCCCAGATGCAGGACATCGCTGGCTGCCGGGCGGTGGTTCTGGATCTCGGGGCCCAGGACCGAACCGTAGACGCTCTCAGAACCCTGACCCTCTTTGGCCAGGTCGGCGACCGTCGAGCCAACCCGTCGTTCGGTTACCGGGCGGTGCACGTGATCCTGGTCTATGCCGGCAAGCCGGTCGAGGTGCAGGTGAGGACCCGGGCCCAGCATCTCTGGGCGGAGATCTCGGAGCGACTGGCGCGCAGCGTTGATCCTGCGATCAAGTACGGCGGCGGGCCGGACTCCACCCGGGACCAGCTCTTGAACTTCAGCCGCCAGGTGGCCGAGATGGAGGATCTGCAGGCGCGGTTGATCCGGTCGCCTCATCGATTGCAGCAGGCAATGGCGCACGACGTAAGGAGAATCGTTGAGGGCGGATTGGCCGACGTGCTGCGAGAATTGGGAGAAACCACCGAGGAATCTACGGAGAACTCATGAGTATCTTCCTTCTGATCTACGATCGACGAACCCGACGGACGAAGGTGCGCGAGTATGCGGAAGCAGACCGATCCCAGGCGAGCGCCGACCGTGTGGACGCTGAGCTGGCCAACCTGAGGCGGCACAGCGATCAGGAGATCGTGGTTTTGGAGGCAGACTCTCTGGCTGCCCTTCAGCAGACGCACGCCGCCTATTTCGAGGACGTCTCGAGCCTGACTCAGCGGGCCGGCCAGATTTTCATGGGGCCTGTATAGCTCCTGCGGCGATGGCGAGCCGGTGCCCGAGCCCGGGCATGCCCAGGTGCGCAATCTACCGGTAGCCTCGTAGCCCCGGGGCCGCCCACCCCTTTTCTGCCGCCCCCGATCACGCCGCCTGCCGCAGTGATCCGTCGTCCGCTGGTTGTCCTTGCGTGGATTCGACGGCCTGACGCCAGGGCCTGACCTTCCACCAGCCGCGAGCGTGAAGCCGCGCCGGCTTGGCGGCGCCCGCGATCAACAACGGCTCGTCCATCTCGCGCAGGACTTCGGGGGCTGCGAGCAGGCTGCCTGTCCGCTGCTCGCTCCATGAGCGGTTGCCGTCAGGGTTCCATGACGGGACCTCGTAGATGGTGGTGGTGTGCCCAAGCGCCCGCGAGAAGGCTTCGAGGGTTCCAAGGTCGCCCTGTCCTGGCATCAGCACCCGGCAGCGGCAGTTGTTCATCACCGACCGCGCCGCCGTCTGACCGTAGCCGCCCTCAAGCTGGGCGAGGTCCTGGAAGCAGAGCAGGGCCTGGATGCCCTGGCCCGGGCCGGTGGACACGTAGCTGGCCAGGCGAGGGATGCGGACGAAGTTCGCCACCTCATCCAGCGCCAGCAGCAGTCGGGGGCTGAGGACACCGCTGCGGCTGGCCTGGGCGCGGGCTGTGGCGGTGCGCAGAATGCTCTGCAACAGCGCTGAGAACAGCGGCCGGCAGCGTTCGGCCTCCTCCACGGGGGCGACCAGGTAGAGCGTCCCGCCGTCGGCCAGAAGTCGGCGTACGTCAAGCTCCTGGGGGCCTCTGGCGGTGGTGGCGGCTGACACCCGCTCGTCGTTCCACAGCGACAGGCAGGAGCGGGCGGTGGAGATGATCGAGCCGGCCTCGCGCTCGGGAGTGGCGGCGAGGGCGGAGATCAGCTCCTTGGCGGTGGGGTCGTCGGTGCTGAGCGCCAGCCCTGGGTAATCCTCGAGCCGGGTGTGGTTGAGCCGGGACAGGACGGCCCGGAGATCCCCGCCGTCGCCATCCTTAGCCCTCAACCGCCCGCTCTCGGCCAAAAAGATCCCGGCCAAAAGGTTGGCAGCGGACAGGTACCAGTGGGCCGACTCGCCGGGCTTGCCGTCCCCGGTGAAGACGTCGGCCAGCTCGGCGGCGGTGCCGGCCGAGGTGATGGCGGTCAGCGGGTTCCACGTCACCGGCTCAAGGTCCAGCGCGCGTATCCAGTCGTGGTCGCTCTCCAGGGGGGCGAACACCCCAACCCGCCCGAGGCGGGCGCGGTGGGGTCCGGTGAGGCGGACCAACTCGCTCTTGGTGCTGGTGGCGATCACCGCGCCGCGCCATCCGACAAGCGTTGGAATGACCACCGTTGAGGTCTTGCCGGAGCGTCCCACGCCGACCAGCAGGACGTTGTCCTCGGGTTTGGACTGCACGACCTGACGGCCCCACCAGCCGAGCACGATCCCGTTGGGCGCAAGACCGCGTGGGGAGCGGAAGTCAACGGCCCGGCGCAGGTCGCGGCGGGTGGCCCAGCGTGCCTCGCCGTGGCTGTGCCTGGCCTTGGGCTGAGGCCTGGTCCAGCCCTGGATGGTCATTGCCAGCCATCCGGCAGGTGCGCCCCCGACGGCGGCGACGACGGCGGCAAGGGTCCAGAACATCCTTGGGTTGGGGGTGGTGGCTGGCGTCAGGTGGGGGTATCCGACCCATGGCTGCCAGGTGTGGAAGATCAGGCCATGGAGCAGGTTGCCGAGGCCGTCGGCGATTCCCGGCATTCCGGTAAGCGCGCCTGTACCGTGGGTGAGGATCAGCGACAGGGACAGGGCGGCGTAGAGGTCGAGGCCGACCAAAAAGGCGGCGACGCCGACCGCCGCGATCATGAGCAGGCTGGCGTCGTTGTGACCAGAGGGTTGATAGCTCGTTTCGCTCATAGCGTCATCTCCTTTTCGTTCTGACGTTCGGTCGGCGCCGAGGAGCGGTGCCGAGCCTCGGCCTCG
>DAINSI010000004.1:33926-41454 GCA_036741395.1 Candidatus Dormiibacterota bacterium | reverse complement strand
GCCTCGCGGCGGTAGCTGGCGGCGAGCCGCCGCAAGACGCGGCGGACCATCGCGGCGACGTCTCTTGTCCGAGATCCGCGGGAAGGCTTGGGCCGCTGGCTCACGGTGGGCTTGCGCTCGGTAATCGCGATCGGATCAAAGGGGTGGTCCGCGAGTCCTGTTGCGGGCGGTTCGACCTGGGGCTGCCGTTCCAGGGCCCGGGTGGCCTGGCCCATGGCCTGCTGCCGCTCGTCCCGCTGGCGGTCGACCTCTCGCCACATCGCCTCCTTCATGGCGGCGAGCCGGTCCCTGGTCAGACGGAAAGCCCGGTACTGCCCCGGCTGTGTCGTCCGGCGTGCGGCCATGACGATGTGGACATGGGGCTGATCGGTGTTGCGGTGCTCGGCCGCGATCCACGGCGGGCTGCCGGCCCGCCCAGCCTTCTCCCCAAGCTCGGCCATCGTTGCCCGCGTCAGCTCGCGCAGGTCGAGCCCGCGCGCGTCGGCCGGGCTCAGGACAAATCGGTAGACGGCCAACTGCTGGTCGCGCATGACGCCATCGCGCCCCTGCCGCCACGAGGGCGCGAGGCCGCGCGTAGAGCGGGCTACGTGGTCGGTCAGGGCCCGCCGCTCCGCGGTGCCGGCCGTCCCCTGTGCATCGAACAGGCGGCGCTCGGATGCCGCCGCGTCGCGGTACGCGACGTAGCGTACAAAGCCCTCCACGTCCTTTACCTGCTCGTCGGGGAAGTGGTGGTCGCGGTGCTGGACGTAGCGCAGAAATCCGCCGGCGGCGCGGCGCACGCCGCCTTTGGCGCTGACCGGGGTGACCTTGACGCGCAGGATGGAGGTGGGCGTCACGCCGCGTCCTCCGGCCGCATGGCGGCGTTCAGCCGGCCCAGGCGGCGCTGGGCCGCGGCGCCGGCCTGGTCCTCCAGCCGGGCGGCGCGCTCGGCTCCGCTCGGGGCCATGTCCTTGAGCACCAGCAGGGAGTGCTCGGCCGCGAGCAGGGCCGCCAGGCTCACCACGTAGGCGTCCCGGCCGGGCTCG
The DNA here is from genome assembly GCA_036741395.1 of Candidatus Dormiibacterota bacterium. Classification (GTDB taxonomy): domain Bacteria; phylum Chloroflexota; class Dormibacteria; order DASZGP01; family DASZGP01; genus JAXDLW01. The sequence goes on along the minus strand of DAINSI010000004.1, from coordinate 40,429 downwards.
GCGGGCTGGCGCCTGCGGCTGGCCGTCGCCGTCGACGGCTCCATGGCCTCGCGGTCGAGTCCGCGCAATACCAGGAGCCGCACGGCCGCGCTGACCGGCATTCGCACCCGCCCGGCCACGACGCGCACCGCCTCCCACTCGTCGTGCTGCAAGCGGACATGGAAGTCGTGAACGGCCGGCGCGGAGCTGCTCCTCGGAGGCGTCATACGAAACGCCGATCTGAGGGGGCGGATGCGAATACGGCCGATCCCCGCGCCGGGGGCTGAGCGGCCCCGCGGTGGGGTGGGGCAGGGGCCCCACCTATCTTGTTACCTCCGAAGGGGGTGTACGGGCGCAGGGCGACAGGGCTTTGGCGCGGCTTTGGGTGAGAGCAGGGAGCCGCCCCGGCGCGTCGCCGGGGATGGTCACTGCGTAGCCTGGGTAGGGGAGCGCAGCGGGCGTCACGCGGCATTCGACGCTGCCTCCACAGTCCGCGCCCTTGACGCCGCGACGCGCAGCGGTACGGGGTCAGGAGCGGTTGCGGGCAACGGGTAGCGCAGCGGTCGGCGCTCTTCGGCGAGCCGAAGCTCCTGGGCCTCGCGCCAGATCTGTTCGCCTGACAGGCCGAGCCATTCAGCCAGGGCGTTGGCCCACCACCCGCGCAGGAACAGCTCGGCGTGGGCGCGGTGGCGGGGCCGGACGGCGCGTGGCCGGCCGGGGTCGTCGTGGCCGTAGGCCAGTCCGGCGTAGTCGCACACTGCGAGGCGGAAGAGAGCGAGCACGAGGTCGACGCCCCCCTGGGTTTGGGCTTCCCCCATCAGGCGCAGTCCATGAGGTCGACCATGACGTGGGGGGCCTCCTCCTGGCTCAGTGCCTGCGCGATCTTCCACGCCGTACTCGGCCGGATGGTGCGGCCGCTCAGCGCGGCGGCCATGGTGGGCCGGGAGATGCGGGCGCGCTCTGCCAGCTGGGTGTAGCTCCAGCCCCGGGCAGCGCAGGCGGCGGTCAGCTGGCGGCCCTTGATGGTCACGACCAGATCAGCGCGCCCATGGGCGCCTGAATCGTTTGTCATGCAGTCCTCCAAAGTGGCGGCGGCGGAGGGCTGGTCGCCCCCCGGGTTGGACAGACGGTTGGCAGTGGTTCGCAGGTCGTGTCCGCCGCCGTGACCCCTGGTTCTGTGGGGCGGCGTAGGACGCAGCCTGTGGCCACGGGCGGTGCCCGGCTCTCTCCCTCTGGCTCGGACGCGCGAAAAGCCACCGCCCGATCACGGACGGCAATATGTGGTTCAGTCATCCGCGGCGACCTCCTCGGCCGGGCGGCGGTCGGGTCAATCAGGCGCTGGTGACGCGGTGCCTTCTCCTTCCTGGGATGTCGAAGCCCCGGCGGGGACGATACCCGGTAGGGCGCAAAGGGCCGGCATATTACCACAGGCGCACGCGAAAAGTCATAAAACCATCCACGAACCCCATGATAGCCACGGGCATGCCTTTCAAAAAGCGCCCGCAAGCCACGTGGCCCTTTGGTGGTTACCGGCCATCCGGGGCGGTTTTGTGTGACGAACCTGTGGTAGACACGTCGGGCGCCGCCGAACCTGAGCAGGCCTCGCCAAAAGAAAAGCCCGAGGGGGGCTCGGGCCTTTTCCAGAGGAAGGGATTGAGTAGGGTTCGGCTCCTCAATTTCTTGGCCAATTCGCTCCTCTCCTTCGGGGTCGCAACCTCGGATGAATCTGGCGGGTATCCCAACCGGCTCCTGACCTCGGAGGCAGTCGCGGACGCCGCCGGGCACGCCTGTGGGGTACCGTCGCCCCTGAGCGGGGGCCACTCAGGCCATCCCGCGGAGGGGATTTGTGAGTGGGCAAGACTGAAGCTCAGGCCCCCACCGGGGGGGGGCCTGGGGCTCGCGCGCGCGTAGAGCTGGCGGAGTGGCTCGGGCTTGAGTCGTCCACGCTCCGCGAGCTGCCCCAGCACTCGATCGAGGTCCTGCTCGGCTTAATCGAAACGGTGCCGAGGTCTTGCCCGGTACCGCAGGGGAGCTTCGCGAGGAGCTGGCCGAGCAGCGCCACGCGCGCCAGGTGCAGGACGAGCTGGCGCGCCGCGATCACTTGACGAGCGTTGGGAACCGGCGCGCCCTGGACGAGCACCTGGAGACGGAGTGGGCGCGGGCCAGGCGCTACGGGCATGACCTGTCGATAGTGGTGATTGACGTCGACCAGCTCAAGGAGGTGAACGACACGCATGGCCATGCTGCCGGAGACGCTGTCCTCCGCGCGGTGGCCAACCGCCTTACTTATGGCCACGTAGCCCCACTCGCGGTAGACCGTCTCATCGCCGAGGACGAAGGCGCGGCTCGTGGTCATGCCCTGGGCCTTGTGCCCGGTGATCGCGTAGGCGTGCGTCAGGTGGCCCGCCTCGAGGTAGCTCGAGGGAAGGGTCACCGCCTCGCCTTCGTCTGTGCGCATACGCACCTCCATGCGCTCCGGGTCGACGGCCTCGACCTGGCCACGGGTGCCGTTGGTCACGCCCAGCGCGCGCGAGTTGCAGAGCGTCATGACGCGATCGCCATCTGAGAAGTCGCCGCCGGCGACGCTCAGGGCCTCGCCGCGGACCTTGCCCTCCTGGAGCATCAGCTCCCGCGCCCGGTCGTTCAGGTCGGCGACGTCGGTCTTGCGCGCGGCGATCATCACGCCCGGCTCGCCGAGTCCCTTCGCCACCCACCAGTCCGCGACCATGCTGGCCTGACCCCCCGAGAGTGGTCCACGTGATATGAGGGCTCCACGACCGCCCGCGAGGGCAAGGAGGAGCCCGGATGACCTAGGTCAGCTTCCTCACTGTTGGAGGGGCGGCTCAGCCAACAACCAATTTCGGCCTCATGGCCGGCGCTGGCCGGCTGCCGGGTCAGTGGCGCGGCACGTTGGACAGCAGGTACGGATCATCCGGCAGTATGGATCGATCCCGTGGAGCGATGGGAGCGCCGCCAGAGGAATCCCCCCAGCCCGATCAGACCCACCAGGAGCAGGCCAGCAATCCCAGCCACGAGCTGGACGGTGCCCGACCACCACGGCCTGGGCGGCACCACAATCGCGGCAAGGCACACGTGAACGTCATCGACGTATCCGTTGTCGGTGTCGGTGAACAGACGCAGCACGACGCGGTCGTAGGAGCCGCTCAGCGCCAGGGCTCCTGACATCAGCTCCCAATTGGGCGCGCTCGGGAGGGGCATGGTCTTGTGGGCGATCACCGCGCTCTCCGCTCCGCCCGCGTGGTTGCGCAGGCGCGCCTGGAAGGTCAGCGCGGACCCCTGGACAGTTCCCCGGGCCACGTAGGCGTAGACCAGGTATGTGGACCCCGGGGTGGTTGCGGTGAAGAGATCTCCCACCAGCCCCTGGGGCGCCGCCGAAGGACCCACCGAACCCACTTCGGCCAGATTCGTTACGTTCAGGCCCGGGAGGGCCACGCCTAGGAAGGTGTCGTTGGCCACAACGGGAGCGGGCCAGGTGGCGTCGGTCTTCGTCCAGTGAGGAGCGTGGGCGGGCTCGGCGGGGTCGGCGAACCAGGGCGGCCCCGGCCCGGCCACGGTTTCGAAGCTGTTGTTCTGCACCAGGTTGGTCACGGGACTGGCGCAGCTGTTCTGCGCCGGGCTCGGCACCGGAGTCGGGGTTGGGGTCGGACTCGCGGCCAGGAGCGGCGTGACCAAGGGATTGGGACTCCGTTCGGGGACCGGGGAGACCACCGGCTCGGCGCTGCGGCTCGGGCTGGGGCTGGCCCCTGGCTTGGGGCTCTGGACCGGACTCGGGCTGGGCGTGGGCGAGGGGTCAGAGCGGGGCGACGCGCTGGGGGTGGGGGTGGCCTTGGGATCGGGCGTGGCGGCGTGCGCCGTGAGCGGGAGGAGAGGGGTCAGGGCGAGGCCGAGAAGGGCACACACCGCAAGGGCTCTGGCGTTTCCTCCCATGCGCAGAGCGTACGCCCAACAGGCCGGCCCCGCCTAACGGGCCTCCAAGTGCGTCGGCCACGCCGACCCACGCCTCGGCCAGGATCTCGACGTTGTGCTGGCCCAGGGTTGGTACGGGCCCCGGCGGGCAGCGACAGAGCACGTGATGGAGACCCTCGGCGCCTCGGAGCGCCAGGCTTGCCGTGACGTGGGGAACCCTCACTGAGGGTGGACCACTAAATGGGGACCGGTCAATGCGGCCGCGCACGACGTCCGCGCTCTCGCCGACAATCACGCGGTCGTGCGCCTGGTAGGCGGCGATCGCCTCCGAAGCTCGACCCTTGCGGAGCAGGTCGAGCGCGTCCCGCTGGCAGCGAGGCCAGTCTGGTCAGGGCGCCCGTGCGATCCGTCGAGGCAGCGCACCGGTAGGGCGCCACGTAGCCCCACTCGCATCCTGTCGTCTGTTAAAATGGCGGCAAAGGGAGTGAAAATCCCCCGGACATAAGGCCTTTTAGGGCTCTTCTGAATTCAAAATGAGGCAGGGGACTGCAAATCCCTCATCCCGGGTTCGATTCCCGGAGTCGCCTCCAAACCCAGATCCAAGATCAGCGCCGGGCCGCCTTGCCGGCCTCACGGCCGCGGCGTTGCTGCACGATGATCGCCGCCACCACGATCCCCAGCGCGGCCGAAACCAGGACGACCTCGATGATGGTGGTGATCCCGGGGGCGCGCTGGCTCGCCGGTTTACCAGCGGGGTTGGTGCGCCCGTCATCGAGCAATGCCAGGACCCCAGAGTGGTTGAGGGTGATGTTGGCGATGTCCTGCTGCTGCCCCCACTGGGTGTCGTGCCAGGCACCGTCGTAGTTGAGCTGGACGCTGGTGTACTGCACGGCGGGCGTGCGCATCAGCGCCTGGCCGGGTTGTACGAACTTGGTGGCGAGGTCGCCGGGCTGGCCCAGGACCTCGACATCGTAGGCGTTGCCAACCATCTTGTTGCCCTTCGGAGGCGGAGGCGGAGGCGGACTGCACTCGGGTTTGATCGTCACGCGATAGCTGGTCGCGCCGGCGGCCTGGACCGCACCCTTGGGAAAGAAGGTCAAGAGCTGGTTGTCGGCGGTGTTGACACTGCCCAGCTGGCTGGCTCCGCCAGTCGTCTGGAGGTCGCCCGAGCCCGAGTCCGGCTGCTTGTTGCTGCTGGCCAGGTTGGCGGGCGGGTTGCAGTAGTGGAAGGGCTCGACAGGGACGCTGATGCCGTCATATATCGGGGGGACCGCGGGCAGCAGCAGGCGGGTGGTGACGACCAGGGCGATGCCTGCCAGGGGCCAGGCGAGGTCGCGCCTCACGGCAGCCACCACGCGCCCAGGTCTGCCACCACGTGGGCCACGGCGCAGGCGGCGGTGCTCCCGGTTCGCTGGCGGAGCCAGCCCAGGAGGATCCCCACTCCAAGGTCGAGAGGGATCGCCGCGGGGCCGTACGCCGGTACGTGGATCGCCGCGAAGAGCAGCGCCGTGACCGCGATCGCGGGACCCGCGCCGAGGCTATTCCGAAGCGCCGGCTGAAGTACGCCCCGGAGGTAGAGCTCCTCGGCGGGTGCGATCACCAGCAGCGCCGCGCTGTACGCCGCCAGGGCCACCGGGGGCACGAACCAGGCACGGATGGGCAGACCGGCGGCGCGCAGCCAGAGCCCGGGGAGCAGGAGCAGGAGGCCGAGGGTTGCGCCGGCGGCCAACGCCGCTGGGCGAGGCCTTCCCAGCTTTGGGCGGGTCGCCGCCGCCGCACCCAGGAGCAGGGTGGCGAACGCCAGTCCCGAGGCGGGCTCACCCAGGAGTGGCAAGACGGTGGCGCGCGCCGCCACGGCCGCCAGCAGCAGTCCGCCGAGCACCACGCCGCGGCGGAGGCCGGGACGCTCCTGGAGGCGGGCGGTCAGCGAGGGAGGGGTACCAGGCCGACCGGGCCGGTGGCCATGACCGCGGGCCAGACGGTGACGCTCTTGCGGTAACCCTGCCACTGCCAGACCACGCTCGACGCGCGAAGGTTCTGGCCCCGGTCGCCCGCCCCCTGGCTGAACTTGAGCCCGGCGCCGTTGGGCAGCGCGCCGTTGGCGAGGTCAGCCTGGTTGGCGGCATCTGCGATGGCCCCGGGATCCAGGGTGCGCGCGGCGGGCAGGACATGGTTCACCAGCGCCCAGGCCGACGAGAAGCCCGAGATCGGCTCCTCCCCCGGGATCGCCTGGTGCTGGGCCTGGTACTCGGCCGCCAGCTTGTCGTAGGCGGCGCGGGCATCGCCGGACAGCGCCGCCGGATTGAAGCCGTGGGTCGGGCGATCGGAGGCGAACACCCCGATGGCGTCATCCCCGAGCATGGCCCCGAACTCGGGGCCGCATTCCGCCATCGTGCTGCCGATCAGGGCGCCAACCCGGATGTTGCGGCTGAGCATGGCGCGACGGAAGGACACCCCATCGGGGATGTAGGAGGCCAGGACCAGCACGTCGGGCCGGCTCGCCATGACCAGGGGGAAGACCCGGTCCCAGTCGGGGTTGCGCGCGTTGTAGCTGATCATGGGCGCCACCCGGGCGCCGCGGCGCTGGGCCTCGGCGA
>DAINSI010000004.1:15451-33916 GCA_036741395.1 Candidatus Dormiibacterota bacterium | reverse complement strand
CCCGCCACCGAGTCGCCATAGGGGTCGTGCTCCTCGACCACGGTGATCCGCAGTTGGTCGACCGAGCGCCCCAGCCGCGGCGCGAGTTGCTCGGTGGCGAAGACCGCGGAGCCGTGGCCCAGGTTGCTGCCCGCGGCACCGACCCGGAAAACGCGTGGCAGCGCCTCCCCGGTGACCTGGTCAGCCACCGCGCCGGTCTCCCAGTAGACCAACCCGGCGCTTGACACCGCGTGGGCGGCCGGGATCGACAGCGCGGAAGAGTACGTGCCCAGGATCACTGGCGCACCCGCGGCCTTGAGAGCCTGGACGGCCGGGTCGACAGCCTCGCGGGTGGTCACGTCCTGGGTCACCAGCCTGATGCGATGGCCGCGGATACCGCCGGTCTGGTTGGCGGCATCGACCGCTACCCGGATGCCGTTGAGCTCCTGTTGGGCGAGCGGGGCCTGGGCGCCGTGCAGGGGGAGCATCACGCCGAGGACGAGGTCGCCGGTGCCGGCGGCCTGGACGCCGCAGGCCGCGACGAGCGGGAGGAGCACCCCGAGGGCGACGCGAGGGAGCATCGGCGCAAGTATAGAAACGCCGAGCCCGGTCGTCCCGGTGGCTCCCTCACTCACCGCACGCAGCGTCATCGACGTCCACACCGGCGACCTGCTCGAGGGCAGCTCGGTGACCCACCGCTGGTCCGAGGACCTCGTTTTCGAGCGCTCGTCCAGCGCGGTCAGCAACGCCCTCAGCGGTCTGCTGGCGCATCGCTACGGTCGCGGTGGCCAGGGCTGCGGCGCAACAGCCCGGACGAGGACCGGGTGTCGCGGCCTCTCGGCGGTAGAGCGGTGCCCGGGGGGCGCCCCGGACCGGGCCCTGACGGTCGGCGGGACCGGGTGACGTGTCCCCGGGGCGTCAGGCCCCGCCGAGAGCCCTCACTGTCGGGTCATCTCGCGATCTGTTCACCCTAGACGAAGATTTCGTCGAGGGCAAACTCGCGCGGCGGCTCGAGCTGGGCGAAGTCGCACTCGCCCGGGTCCTTGTCGGCCCGCCAGCGCAGGAAACGCGCGGCGTGGCGGAAGCGCCGGCCCTGGAGGCGCTCGAAGGACACCTCGCAGACCAGCTCCGGCCGCACCGATGTCCAGGACAGGTCCTTGCCGCCACTCCAGCGGCTGGGGCCGCCCGGCGTGCGCCCCTCGCCAAACCCGGTCGACTCCACCAGCGGCTGGAGCCTGTCCCGCACCTCGCGCCGCTCCTCGGCGGTGAAGGACGACGTGTGCCCGACGAAGTGGAACACGCCCGCCTCGTCGTGGAGGCCCAGCAGCAGCGACCCGATCCCGGTGCCCACGGCCGCGTCCTTGGAGTCGCGATAGCCGCCGACGACGCAGTCAATGGTGCGCGCGTGCTTGATCTTGATCATCACCCGCTTGCCGGGCGCGTAGGCCTGGTCGACGGTCTTGGCCACCACCCCGTCGCAACCGGCGCCCTCGTAACGCTCGAACCAGGAGGCGGCCTCGTCCGGGTCGGTGGTCTGCGGCGTCAGGCGTATGGAAGGATGGCTGCGCAGCGCTGCCCGCAGCGCCGCGCGGCGTGCCGAGAAGGGCTCCGGTCGGAGGTCGCGGTCGCCCTCGGCGAGCATGTCGAAGAGGACCACCGAAGCAGGGGTCTCGAGCGCGAGCCTGTTGACGCGTGATGCCGCCGGGTGAAGGCGCATCTGCAGGAGGTCGAAGTCCAGGCCGCGCTCGGTGGCCACGATGATCTCGCCGTCCACCACGCAGTCCGGGGGCAGCGAGTCGCGGAGCATAGGCAGGATTTCCGGGAAGTAGCGTTGGAGTGGCTGGCCGTTGCGGCTACAGAGATAGGGCTCGTCGGTGGGGGACATGAAGGCGATGACCCGGAAGCCGTCCCATTTCGGTTCGTAGACCCACCCCTCACCGCGAGGGATCTCGTCGCGGCCCTTGGAAAGCATGGGCTGCAGAGGCGGAGCGAAGGGCGGCATGGGCCTGAGTATCGAGGATCGACCGCAGCGCGGCCGGAGCCTAGCGCGGGGTTCGATCCTCCATCTCCCAGGCGTGGTCGAGCACGTGCCAGGCCATCCGGCGGACGGCGTAGCGGGGCAGCCAGGTCTTCTCGTCCACCGACTGTTTTCCCGTCACGCGCCTGATGTAGTCGAGGATCCGTTCGCGCAGGGCGGTGACTGACGCCGGGTCGCCGACAGCCGGCTCGGGGACCCCGCGGATGCCCAGCTTGCGGGCGTAGGCGTGTTCGGCGCTGAGGACATGCTGATGCATCTTGTCGCGGTCCCGCCCGCCGCCCCGGGGCCCCTTCTGCAGCTCCGCCGGGGTGTAGACGGCGATGCGGTGTTCGGCTGCGCTCAACCGGCCGCCGCGGCGGGGGCAGTGGCCGGCTGAACCACCCGCTGATTGCGGATCCCGAGGCCGTTCACCACCGCCCCGATGAGCAGCAGACCCGCGCCGACCAGCATCGCCAGGTGATAGGCGTCCGTCGAAGCCCCCAGGGTGGCCTGCTGCAGACGGCTGCCCGACGCTCCCCCTACAGACACTGTGGCGGATGGCTGGTTCAGTGGAGCCACGCTGGCGCGCACCGCTGGCGATGACCCGTTGGTGCCGGGCAGCCGGGCGGCAAGGCCGCTGTAGAAGCTGCCCGTGATGGCCACGAAGATCAAGGCGCCGGCGAGCTGCGGGCCGACCCGCGAGATCGCGTTGTTGATCGCCGACGCGAGCCCGCTGTTGTGCGCCGGTACGGAGGTCATCAGCGCGGTGGTCAGGGGCGCGACCATGATCGTCAGCCCGATACCAAATACCAGTAGACCCGGGAGCAGGTCGACCAGGTAACCATTCGGAGGCGCGTACGAGCTCACCTGGCCGAGGACCAGCCGCCACGGCTGCGTGGTGGCGGGGATGCGCGCCAGCCAGAGCACCCCCAAGGACATCAACGCGGGGCCGACGGCCATGAACCAGCGCGGTCCGTAGCGGCCGGCGAAGCGACCCACTCGGGCGGAGAAGAGCACCAGCAGCAGGGTCCCAGGGACTCCCGCCAGGCCGGCCGCGGCGGCGGAGTACCCGATGGTGCCCTGCAGGAACAGGCCGTTGAACAGGAACGTCACGTAGAGAGATCCATAGATCACCAGCGTGGAGATATTGGTCACCGTGAAGTTGCGTGACCGAAAGAGGCTGAGGGGTACCAGCGGATGCGGCCGTCGGGCCATGACAAACGGGAAGGCCACCGCGGTTAGGGCGCCGACCGCGAGGAACACGAAGGCAAGTGGTTCGGTCCAGTTGCGCTGCTGGCCGTAGATCGTGCCGAACGCCAGCCCGCCCACCGCCAGGGCGGCCAGCAGGGCGCCCAGCCAATCGAAGTCCGCGCTCGATTGCTGGTCACGACTCTCGGGCACGTGCCTCAGCGCGTAGAGCGCAAACAGGACCAGCGGGACGTTGATCAGGAACACCGCGCGCCAGCTCACAGAGTCCACCAACACTCCACCTATGAACGGTCCCAGGATGGTGGTTCCAGCCGAGGCGCTGGCCCAGATCCCGAACGCGCGCCCCTGTTCCTCACCCTCGAAGTTGGCTGTCAGCAGCGCCAGGGAGCCGGGTACCAGGAGAGCGCCAAAAGCGCCCTGGAGGATCCGCGCCCCGACCAGGAACTCCATGTCGGGCGACAGCCCGCACAGCACCGAAGCGGCGCCAAAGCCCGCGGTGCCGATCGCGAACATCCGCCGCCGCCCGTAGAAGTCGGCCATCGCGCCGGCCAGGATCAGCAGCGAGCTGAGGCTGAGGAGATAGGCGTTGTAGACGTACGACTGCCCTTCCAAAACGCCCAGCACCAGCCGCGGCAGCTCCCGCCCGATCCGGGGCATGGCGACGTTGACCACCGTCGAATCCAGAAACACGATCCCGGAACCCAGCACGGCCGCGACCAGGATCCACCGTTGCTTGCTCATCGCTCCTTCGTCCCGGGCCGATCCCGTTCGCCGCTCGCAACCAGTGAGCGTGGTCAGGTTATTCCTTACGAGGTGAGCGTGCCGGGGGAGGGTGTCGAACCCTCATGCCCTTGCGGGCCGCAGGGTTTAAGCCTGCTGCGTATACCATTCCGCCACCCCGGCGTGGCCCCGATTGTAGGTCCGTAGAATCGGATCCATGAAGGACATCGGCGGGCGGGTCGCGATCATCACCGGGGCGTCGAGGGGCCTTGGCAAGCACATCGCGGAGGCCCTCTTCGATCACGGCGTCAAGGTGGTCGTCACGGCCCGCAACGCCGAGGAGCTGGAGGCCGTGCGGGCTGGCCTCGACAGGACGGGCAAGCGCTCGCTGGCGGTTGCCGGTGACATCACCAGTCCCGCCCACCGCGCGCAACTCCTGGAGGCTTCGCGCGAGGTGTTCGGCGACCTCGATATCCTGGTCAACAACGCCGGCAACGACCACCCTGAGCGCTTTGCCGACTCGTCGCTCGAGCGGGTCACGGCGATGTTCGATCTCAACGTGATCGCGCTGATGGACATGACGCGCCTGGTATTGCCCGGAATGCTGGCGCGCGGTCAGGGGCACATCGTCAACCTGGCCTCCGCCGCCGGCCTGGCCCCGGTACCGTACGCCAGCGTCTATTCCGCCACCAAGCACGCCATCATCGGGTTCAGCCAGTCGCTGCGCTACGAGGTCGCCGAAGAAGGCGTGGGCGTCTCGGTGGTCTGTCCGACGTTCGTACGGGATGCGGGGCTGTTCCACGACAACACCGGCGGTGAAACCTCGAGCACCCCGACGGTGTCACCGCAGCAGGTCGCTGACGCGGTCATCAAGGCCATCACCGGTAACCGTGACCGGGTCATCGTGAGCTCACCGCTGGTCAAGCTGGCACCGGTGATCACCGGCCTCTCGCCGGCAATCACCGCGCGCTTTGGAAAAATGACCGGCTCCTACGAGCAGATGCGACTGGTCGCCGAGCGTAAGAAGGCGGAGGACGCGGCTGCCGGACCGAAGACCGCGAGCCGGACGCCGGCGCGCCGGGCCCGGGCCCCGAAGGAGACCTAGGCCGGGTCCACCAGGCGGACGCCACCGGCGCCCGCGATCACCGCCTGGGATGCCATCCGCACGAATAGGCCGTGCCCGATGACGCCCGGGATGGCATCCAGGTCGGCCGCCAGCTGTTCCGGGTCGAGGCGTGCCTTGAGGTTGCAGTCGACGATGTAGTTGCCGTTGTCGGTGACATATGGCGGTGACTGCGCGGGGTCCTCGCCACCGGGCATGGGACGCAGGACCGTGGTCAAACCCAGGTCGGTGATGGTCTCGGCGGTGCGCTCCCAGAGCAGGGGCAGGATCTCCACCGGCAGGGGGGAGCGCTCACCGAGGTGGCTGACCAGCTTGTCCGCGGTCGCGATCACGAGCATGCGGATCGATGCCGCCGCCACGACCTTTTCGCGCAGCAGGGCCCCGCCCAGGCCCTTGATCAGGTTCAGCCCGGGATCGATCTCATCGGCACCGTCGACCGTGAGGTCGAGGCGGCGGTCGACGCGGTCGAGCACGGTGATGCCGAGGGCGCGTGCCTGCCGCTCGCTGGCGATGCTGGTGGCCACGCAGGTCACCCGCAGGCCGGCCCCCACCCGCTCGCCCAGGATCTCGATGAAGCGGGCCGCGGTCGACCCGGTCCCCAACCCCAGCAACATTCCCTCCGTCACCTGGTCGGCGGCCTTGAGGGCCGCCTCGCGTTTCAGATCCATGGCCGGACCCACGATACAGGGCCTCGGCCACGGCTGCTACGCTGTCAACGGGATGGCGCAGGACGTGAAAGAGGCCACGGTGGTGGCCCCTGACGACTTCGATGGGATCTTCGAGCTGGCCCAGCAGATGCGGGTCGACAGCATCCGCTGCAGCACCGCGGCGGGTTCCGGGCACCCCACCTCCAGCATGTCTGCGGCCGACCTCATGGCGGTCCTTCTGGCGCGCCACCTGAAGTACGACTGGGAGCGTCCGAAGCAGCCTGCCAACGATCACCTGATCTTCTCCAAGGGCCACGCCTCGCCGCTGGTCTACTCGATGTTCAAGGCCGTCGGGGTGGTCTCCGACGACGAACTGCTGACCTTTCGCAAGATGGGGTCCCCGCTGCAGGGACACCCTACCCCGATCCTGCCCTGGGTCGACGTCGCCACCGGATCGCTGGGTCAGGGCCTACCGATCGCGGTCGGGGTCGCGCTCGCCGGCAAATACCTGGACAAACTGCCGTACCACGTGTGGACCCTCTGCGGCGACAGCGAGCTCGCGGAGGGCTCGATCTGGGAGGGCCTGGACAAGGCTGCCCACTACCGCCTCGGCAACTTCACCGCGATCTTCGATGTCAACCGCCTCGGCCAGCGTGGCGAAACCGAGTTCGGCTGGGACCTGGAGGTCTACAAGCGCCGGGTCGAGGCGTTCGGCTGCCGCCCGATCGTGATCGACGGCCATGACCTCAAGGAGATTGACGGCGCCTTTGCCGAGGCCCGCGCCGAGGCCGGCCGGCCCACCGTGATCATCGCCAGGACGATCAAGGGCCAGGGCGTCAAGGAGGTGGCCAACAAGCCCGACTGGCACGGCAAGCCGCTCCCCGAGGACCTCGCCGAAAAGGCCATCGCCGAGCTGGGCGGTATCCGCGACCTGCGGGTCCATACCCGGAAGCCGGAACCTGGCGAGCCCGCGCCGTTCGACGGCATCGGTGCCGTCAAGCTGCCCAGCTATGAGAAGGGCGAGAAGGTCGCGACCCGCAAGGCTTACGGGGACGCGCTGCTGGCGCTGGGGAGCATGCCCCTGGTGGTGGCGATGGACGGTGAGGTCAGCAACTCCACCATGACCATCGAGTTCGCCAAGCAGTATCCCGACCGCTTCTTCGAGATGTTCATCGCAGAGCAGCAGTTGGTGGCGACCGCGGTGGGCATGAGCGTTCGCGGCTACAAGCCGTTTGCGTCGACCTTCGCGGCGTTCTTCTCACGCGCGTACGACTTCATCCGCATGGCGGCGGTCTCAGAGGCCAACATCCGGCTCTCGGGCTCGCACGCGGGCGTCGAGATCGGCCAGGACGGCCCCTCGCAGATGGCGCTGGAGGACCTGGCGTCGATCCGTGCGGTCCACGGGTCCACCGTGCTCTATCCGTCGGACGCCGTGTCCACCGCCCGCCTCACGCAGCTGATGGCTGAGACCGACGGCATCGTGTACATGCGCACCACCCGGGGCGCCTACCCGGTGCTCTACGATGCTGCCGACAGTTTCTCGGTCGGCGGTAGCCAGACCGTGCTCCACAGCGCCGAGGACAAGGTCACCCTCATCGGCGCCGGCGTGACCCTGCACAACTGCATCGACGCCGCCGAGCAGCTGGCCCGCAGGGGAGTCAACGCCCGGGTGATCGACCTCTATTCGATCAAGCCGGTGGACGCCGAAACCCTGCTCCGCGCCGCCCGCGAGACGGGCCGGATCGTGGTCGTGGAGGATCACTACCCCGAGGGGGGCATTGGCGCCGCCGTGCTCGAGGCGCTCGCGCCGGAGGGCGCCCAGTTCAAGTTCGCGCACTGCGCGGTGCGGGGGCTGCCCGGCTCGGGGAAGCCGAACGAGTTGATGGACCAGGCGGGCATCTCGCCGCGCCACATCGTCGACGCTGCCAGCAGGCTGGTCTCCGAAGGCTAGCCGCAGCCTGGCCAAGGAGGTCTAGATGGACAACCCGCTCTTCCAGCTGAAGCAGTTCGGCCAGAGCGTCTGGTACGACGACATCACGCGCTCACTGGTGCGCGACGGCGGCCTGCAGAAGCTCCACGACGAGCGGGCGGTGGTCGGCGTGACCACCAACCCTTCGATATTCGAGAAGGCGATCGGCGAGAGCGACGAGTACGACGAGGACCTGCGCAAGCTCAGCGAGGGCGGCGCCACGCCCGTCGACATCTTCATGGACCTGGCGCTTGATGACGTCGGCCGGGCGCTCGACGTGCTGGCGGAGGAGTACGAAACCAGCGGCCACCTCGACGGGAGGGTCTCGATGGAGGTGCTGGCGTCACTGGCTTACGACACCGAGGGCACCCAGAGTATGGTGCGGGAGATCTGGCAGCGCGTCAACAAGCCCAACCTGATGGTCAAGATCCCGGCGACCACCGAGGGCATCCCGGCGATCGAGCAGATGCTCTACGAGGGGCACAGCATCAACATCACCCTGATCTTCGGCCTCGACTATTACCGCAAGGTCGCGGAGGCATATGTCAACGCCGTGGAGCGACGCATCGCGGAGGGCAAGCCGGTCGACGACGTGGCGTCGGTGGCCAGCTTCTTCGTCAGCCGCGTCGACACCAAGGTGGACAGGATGCTGGACGCGCTGGTGGAGCAGGACCGGCTCCCGGTGGCAGATGCCAATCGCCTCAAGGGCCGGGCGGCGGTGGCCAATGCCAGGCTGGCGTATGAGGTCTACAGGGAGGTCTTTCATTCCGATCGCTTCAAGGAGCTCCAGGCCAAGGGTGCCCGGGTGCAGCGTCCCCTGTGGGCGTCGACGGGGACCAAGAACCCGGAGTATTCCGATGTCCTTTACATCGATGACCTGGTGGGCCCCGAGACCGTGACCACGGTCCCGGCGAAGACCCTGGAGGCCTATGCCGACCATGGCCGCCCCGCCGCGCGGATCGAGGACGGCGTCGAGGATGCCAGGGCGCTGATGAGTCAGCTCGAAGAGGTGGGCGTGGACATGCAGACGGTCACCGACGAGCTGATCGAGGAGGGCGTCAGGACCTTCGAGGAGGCCTTCGCCAAGCTTCTCAACACCATCAAGGCCAAGGCCGGCGGCGTCACCGCCAACCCATGACCGCCAGTCCCGGGGGCCTGGGCCCGATGCAGGAGGCCGTCGACCAGCACCTCGAGTTGATGACCCGAGAGCACTGGGCGGAGCGCCTGTGGAACCGGGACGGCGGGCTCTGGTCGAGCGATGCCGACAAGGCCAGCGAGATCGCCTGGTGGATGGGCTGGCTCGACGTGCCCGGGAAGATGCTGGAGCGCGAGCAGGAGTTCGCGGTGGCCAAACGCGAGATGGGCAACCGGTTCGAGCGCGTGGTCCTCTGTGGGATGGGCGGCAGCAGCCTCTGTCCCGAGGTCCTGCGCACGACCTTCGGTCACCAGGATGGATTCCCCGAGCTGATCGTCCTCGACAGCACCGACCCTTCGACGATCGCCTCCGTGGAGGCCCGGATCGACCTGTCCAAGACCCTCTTCCTGGTCGCCAGCAAGTCCGGCGGCACCACCGAGACGCTCTCGCACTATCGCTACTTCCACGCCAGGATGCGCGATGCCGGCATCGAGAACAGCGGCCGCCATTTCGTCGCCATCACCGACGAGGGCAGCGCTCTGCAGGAGCTGGCAAAGGAGCAGGACCTGGCCCACGTCTTCCTCAACCCCGAGGACATCGGCGGGCGGTACTCGGCGCTGTCGTATTTTGGGATGGTCCCGGCCGCGCTGATGGGCCTGGACCAGGAGCAGATGCTGAGGTCGGCCCGGGCGATGTCGATGATCTGCCGTGAGCCTGACGCCGGCAACAACCCCGGACTGGCGCTGGGCGCGGTCCTTGGCGTGGCTGCTCGTGCGGGGCGCGACAAGTGCACCATCGTCTGCTCGCCGCGGGTGGCCGAGCTGGGGCTTTGGCTGGAGCAGCTGCTGGCGGAGTCGACCGGCAAGGAGGGGCGGGGGATCATCCCCATCGCCGCCGAGCCCCCCGGACACCCGGCTCGCTACGGTGCCGACCGCGTCTTTGTCTACGTGCGCAGCGCCGGTGCCGATCCCGCCCAGGATGAGTTCATGAAGGACATCCGCAACGCCGGCCACCCCGTTTACAACATCGAGATCGATGGGCCCCAGGACCTCGGCGCGGAGTTCATGCGCTGGGAGATCGCCACCGCGGTCGCCGGGGCGGTGCTGGGCATCAACCCCTTCGACCAGCCCAACGTGCAGGAGAGCAAGGACAACACCAGGGCTGTGCTCAGGCAGTTCTCCGAAACGGGGGACTCCGGTGTGGAGCTGTCGAGTGACCCCGACGCCGACGCGCGGGCACTGCTCGGCGGGTTGAGTCCCGGCGACTACTTCGCAATCCTGGCCTACACCGAGGCCTCCGCCGAGGAGCACGAGAAGCTGCAGCGGCTGCGGTCGCTGGTGCGCGACCGCCACGGGGTCGCAACCACGCTGGGCTTCGGGCCCCGCTACCTCCACTCCACGGGCCAGCTGCACAAGGGCGGTCCCAACACCGGTGCCTACCTCATCCTCAGCGACGACCGGGGCGCGGACCTGCCGATCCCCGACGAGGAGCATGGCTTCAAGACCCTCATCCGGGCCCAGTGGATGGGCGACCTGAAGTCGTTGCGGGACCACGGGCGGCGGGTGGCGCAGATGTCGCTCGGCGAGGATCGGGGCGCCGCGCTCGACCGGCTGCTGCAGCTGGCCACATAAACCGCGCCGGCGCTGTTACTGTCGAACCCTCGCGCCTCACGGCGCACCGCCCTGGCTGAGGAGCACGCGTGATGGCAAGTAACGGCACCCCCGACAACCCGGAGGAGAGCGCCGAGGCGATCGTCCCCGCCGTCCCCGGCAGTGGCAAGGGCGAGATGGGCATGATCGGCCTCGGGCGCATGGGCGGCAACATGGTCAAGCGGCTGGCCATGCGCGGCCACCGGATCGTGGCCTGGACCCGCACTGCCGACACCGTCAAGCTCGCGGTCCGCGATGGCGCGGTGGGCGCCGACTCGGTCGAGCACCTCGTCTCGCAGCTGTCGAAGCCGCGCGCGGTCTGGGTCATGATCCCCGCCGGCGAGGCCACGGACGACATGATCCAGCAGTTGTCAGGCCTGCTCGAGGAGGGCGACCTGGTCATCGACGGCGGCAACTCCCGATGGACGGACTCCAAGCGTCACTCCGAGGAGCTCAAGGCGAAGGGCATCCACTTCATGGACGCTGGGACCTCGGGCGGGGTGTGGGGCCTGAAGGCGGGCTATTCGCTGATGGTGGGTGGGGAGAAGGAGGACTTCGAGCGCATGAAGCCGATCCTCGCCGACCTTGCGCCCGAGGACGGCCTCGGTCACATGGGGCCGGCCGGC
Source organism: Candidatus Dormiibacterota bacterium (assembly GCA_036741395.1). Lineage (GTDB taxonomy): Bacteria > Chloroflexota > Dormibacteria > DASZGP01 > DASZGP01 > JAXDLW01. The sequence continues at coordinate 22,842 of DAINSI010000004.1, read as the reverse complement.
GCCGGCCATTTCGTCAAGATGGTGCACAACGGGATCGAGTACGGGATGCTCCAGGCCTACGGCGAGGGCTACGAGATTCTCCATGCCAGCGAGTACGACCTCGACCTGGAGGACGTCACCCGGGTCTGGCTCCACGGTAGCGTCGTACGTTCGTGGCTGCTGGAACTGGCGGAGCTGGCGTTCAAAGCCGAGGGCACAGAGCTGGAGAAGATCCGCGGCTATGTCGAAGATTCCGGCGAGGGGAGATGGACTGTCGAGGCGGCCATCGATACCGCCGTTCCGGCGCCGGTGATCACCCTGTCGCTGCTGATGCGCTTTGCGTCGCGGCAGGACGACTCCTACTCGGCCAAGGTCATCTCCGCGCTGCGCAACCAGTTCGGAGGACACAAGATCACCGAGAGCGCGGGGAGTAAGTAGCCATCGCTCGGACCAAGGAACCCCCCGTAAACCCGCTTCGCGAAGGCGTGAGCAGCGAGCGCACGGCCACGGGCACGGCGATGGTGATCTTCGGTGCGTCGGGCGACCTCACCCGCAAGAAGCTGATGCCCGCGCTCTACAACCTGGCCCTCGAGGGCCAGCTCCCGGCCGACTTCGCGGTGGTGGGGATGGCGCGCCGGCCGATGACCAACCAGGAGTTCCGCCGGCAGATGCGTGAGGCCGTGGACGCCAACTCGCGTACCGGCAAGACCAACGACGAGGTCTGGAAGGGGTTTGCCGAACGCCTCAGCTACGTCAGCGGCAGTTTCGATGACCAGGCCTCGTACTCCGCCCTCAGGAAGGAGCTCGAGCACGCCGACAGCGCCTTTAACACCGGCGGCAACCGCCTCTTCTACTGCGCCACCCCGCCCGACTACTTCATCCCCATCATCCAGCACCTCGGCAAGGCGGGACTGGTCAGCCGCGGGCGGGAGAGCCACCGCATCGTCATCGAGAAGCCCTTCGGCGAGAACCTGGAGTCCGCCGAGAAGCTCAACCAGGAGGTCCTCAAGGTCTTCCGGGAGCGGGCGGTCTTCCGCATCGACCACTACCTGGGCAAGGAGACGGTTCAGAACCTCCTCGTCTTCCGCTTCGCCAACAGCATCTTCGAGCCACTCTGGAATAACCAGTATGTGGACCATGTGCAGATCACCGTGGCCGAGGAGTTCGGGCTGGAGGGGCGCGCCAGTTACTACGACCAGTCTGGCGCCCTCCGCGACGTGGTCCAGAACCACCTCCTTCAGCTCGTCGCCCTCACCGCGATGGAGCCGCCGGTCTCCTTCCAGGCGGACGCCGTGCGCGACGAGAAGGTGAAGGCCCTTCGCGCCATCCGCCCCATCCGCGAGGACGAGGTTTCGCGGTTCGCGGTTCGCGGCCAGTACGGCAAGGGGATGATCGGGGGCCAGGCCGTACCCGGCTACCGCCAGGAGGACACCGCCAACCCCGAGTCCGACACCGAGACATACGTGGCAATGCGGCTCGACGTTGAAAACTGGCGGTGGGCGGGCACGCCCTTCTACGTGCGCACCGGCAAGCGGCTGCCCCGGCGTGTCACCGAGATCGCGGTGCAGTTCAAGCAACCACCGCACCAGGCCTTCCGCAATGTCGCCGACAGCCTCGAGCCCAACCTCCTGGTGATCCGCATCCAGCCCGACGAGGGCACGACGCTGAAGTTCGCATCCAAGGTCCCGGCGCCGGGTATGCGCCTGCGCGCCGTCAACATGGACTTCCTGTACGGTGCGTCGTTCATGGGCCAGTCGCCTGAGGCCTACGAGCGCCTCCTGCTCGACGTCATGAGGGGGGACCAGACCCTCTTCACCCGTCGTGATGAGGTGGAGACCGCGTGGACGGTGATCTCCGGCGTGCAGCAGGCCTGGAGCGATGCGCCGGACATCCCCGGCTACCCCGCCGGCGGCTGGGGACCGGAGCAGGCGGACCAGCTGATGGCCCGTGACGGCCGGCGCTGGAGGCATCCCTGAGCAGCGCGCTCGCGCCCAACGGCGGTGCTCTTGTCACCTGGGTGGGCAAGAACGTCAAGGCCGATGCGGTGGCGGCGCGGATGCTGGACCTCCGTCACGGCGCCGCGGACGACGAGGGCTACCCGCTGGCGCGCGCCAGCGTCATGAACCTGATCGTCTTCGCGGCGGAAACCGCGCGCGTGGATTTCGCGGTGAAGACCGTGGACGAGCTCGCCGTTCGACACCCCTCGCGGGCGATCGTGGTGACACTGCTGCCGGGGAAGACCTTCTCGCTTGACGCCGAGCTGGCGTTGCACCGCCACCCGGTCGCCGCCCACGGGCTGGTTTACGAGAGGGCTGTGTTGCGTGCCCACGGCGCCGACCCTGAGGGGCTGGACACGCTGGTCATCCCGCTACTGATCCCCCACCTGCAGTCGTTCCTGTGGTGGCTCGGCGACCCCGTCACGGCAGACCTCGGGCTGGGCAGCCTGGGCGCCATATGCGATCGCCTGGTGGTGGACTCGGAGATGGGGCCGGCGGAGCGCCTGCGCGACCTCGCGGTGCTGATCGCCCCCGAGGGGACCAGCGGCCTGTCGTCCGGGTTCGGGCGCCTGGTGCTCGGTGATGTCGCCTGGTCGCGCCTGGACGGCTGCCGCCGCATGCTGGTGCAGGTCTTCGATGAGGCCCAGCGCGCGGAATACCTGGAGGGTGTGACCAGGCTGGAGATCCGCGGGCAGCGAGGCGTCCGCCAGCCGGTCTCGTCGGCCGAGGTCCTCTTCGCCGGCTGGCTGGCGGCGCGGCTGGGGTGGTCGATGCCGGCGTGGGCCACCGGCGGGGTCAGCCTCAAGCACGGCGGCAAAAGGGTGGCCCTCGACTTCAACGGCGTCAAGTCGGCCCGCTCCAGCCAGGACCGCCAGCCGATCCACGGGGTTCGGCTGGAGGCGGAGCTGGGACGCCGGAAGCTGTCCGTCGACCTGACGACCTCGCTCGGCGAAGGCCACCTGACCGTCACCGAGACTGGCGCCGGTACAACCCGACGAACGATCCCTCTGCCACACATCGGTGAGACGGAGGCCGTCAGCCGCGAGCTGGCTCGGATCGGACGGGACCGCGTCTACGAGGATGCGTTGGTCTCGGCCGCGCGGATCGTCACCGCGCTGGAGCCCTGATGCTGGTCCGGCACAAAGATGCGCAGGCGGTGGCGCGCGCCGCCGCCGGCGCCGTCGTCGAGGCGGCGTTCCGCGCCAGCCACGAACACGGCAATTTCCGTCTCGTGCTGGCCGGCGGGCGCACCCCGCGGGCGGCTTACGAGTTGCTTGCCGGTGAGATGCGCGACGAGGTCGACTGGCGCCGAGTGACGCTGTTTTTCGGCGACGAGCGCTGCGTTCCACCCACGGACGAGGCCAGCAATTACCGCATGGTCAGGGAGACGCTGGTCGACCCCCTCAAGCTGCCCAGCTCTGCGGTGCACCACATGGCCGGCGCCATCGCTCCCGACAACGCCGCCGCGGAGTACGACTTCGAGGTGCGCCGGGCTGTCGAGGAGCGGCGCCCGGCATTCGACCTGGTCCTGTTGGGGATGGGCCCCGAGGGTCACACCGCGTCGCTTTTTCCGGGCAGCCCGGCGCTTGAAGAACGACACAAGATGGCGTTGCACGTGACCGTCCCGGCCACCCCGTCGGAGCGGATCACGATGACCCCTCCGGCCCTCTCATCCACGCGCCAAATCCTCTTCCTGGTCACTGGTGAAGACAAGGCGGACGCCATCGCCGCGGTCTTCAAGGATGAGTCGGACCTGCCTGCGGCGGTGGTGTCACGCCTGGCGCCGAGCCGGTTCCTGGTCGACGAGGCCGCGGCCAGCCGCGTGGCGTTCTAAGCGCCCCTCGGGGTCAGCGCTTGGCGCCGGTGGTTTCCAGCTCTTTGAACGGTGGCACCCAGGTGTCCTGGGTGGGCCCGTGCTTTTCCAGCCACTCGTCCGCGTCGCGCTCCAGCAACAGCAGGACCTCGTCGCGCGACATCCCCGTCGAGGTGACCTGGGCCTCGCGCTCGTTGAGGAAATTGCGCCCGGTGACGCGCACCATGCGGAGCAGGTGCTGGAGTCGTTCCGGCATCTGTCGCTGTCCGAGCGGCGGGGACTCGTCGACGAAGCGCGTGTACTGTGCCAGGAGATCGGTCAGCAATCCCGAGTGTCGATTCTGGAACTCATGACGGATGGCGTCGACGGCTGAAACGCGTTGCGGCATGGCTTGTTGAATTCCCCTCCAGCTGGCCCCTTGAAGCTGCCGGAGTTTACCAGCCGGCCCCGTGGGGTTCAGCCGCCCGAGGGTGGCCGGGCTCCCACCAGGTGGGGGAAGATCGATCCCAGGACGTAGCCCACGATGGCCGCTGCCAGCCCGATCAGCATGATCTCCATGCCTCCTCGCAGGACCGAGGACTTCGCCACCCGCGCCTTCCCTGCGCCCATGACAAAGAGGCAGAGCATGGTGACCACGGCCGACACCAGCAGGGCGGGGCTCACCGCCAGTCCCGCGACCGAGGTGAGGCGAACGGTGGACAGCAGCAGCCAGGGCAGGATCGGCACCGCGGCCCCGATGGCGAAGGCGGCCGCCATCACGGCGCCCTCGCGGACGGGCTCGCCGGGCGCGATCTGCACCCCCAGCTCCATCCGCGTCATCGCGCCCAACATCGCGGTGGGCCGGGCGGCGATCTTCTCGGCCACCACTCGGGCGTCGTCGTCGGGCAGTCCTTCGTCGCGGAACAGTTGGACCAACTCCTCCAGCTCTCGCTCAGGGTTCCGGCTGAGCTCGGACCGTTCCACGTCGATCTCGGCCTGCAAAACCTCCTTCTGGGACTTGCTGGAGATATAGGCGCCGGCGCCCATGGCGATCATCCCCGCAAACGCGCCCGCGACGCCCGCGATCAGAACGGTGTAGCGATCCCCGGTTGCCCCGCCCACGCCACTGACCAGGCCCAGGGTGGTCAGGAGGCCGTCCTGGGTGCCGAAGATGACCTCTCGGACACGGCTGACGCGGGCCACGCGGAGGCGGCTGAGCGCGATGTGGGCGGCGGCCTCCTCGGAGCTGGGCAGGGGAGACGATCCCGCCTGGTTCATAGCGCCCCCTTAGGCCTTCTGCTCGGGGCCCTTGTCGACGAACTTCTGGTAGAAGGCCGTGGCATCCGCGTTGGACGGGAACCCGGTGAAGTCCTGCTCGTGGTCCCAGGCCAGCAGCGCGACCTTGGGGCTCATGTTCTGGTATGGCGTGGAGAGGAATTTGACCTCGTTGAAGCTGGGCTCCTTGGGCAGCGCGGCGACGAGCGCCTGGGCCTGCGCGAAGTAGTCGTCACACTGGCTCCCCGAGCATTGGTAGACCAGGACTACCCCGCCGTGTTCCTGGTTGTGCACGAACTCCTCGGGGAGCAGCGCATCCTTGTTGGCCCCCCATGGCCGTGGCGCCTGTTGGTCGCTGTAGTGGGAACCCGACGATGGCGGCTGGTGCTTGAACGTCACCGGGGTCGGGCGGGTCACATGAGTGGTCCCGGCCTCCTCCGGGACGGCGTAGGCTGCCCCCACCGCCTTGCCCGTGGTCGCGGCGTTATTACCGCCCAGGTTGGGCGGGTTGGTCAGGAAATAGAGCGCCCCCGCCCCACCGATGATCAGCACCGCGAACACGGCGATGACGATGTAGGTGCGGCGTCGCTCGGCCGCCACCTGCGCCTGGATCTGGGCGGCGCGGGCGTCAAGGCGGACCTGCTTGGCGGTGTTCTTCTTGGCCACGGCAGCCAATGGTAGCCGGGGCCCGCGAACCGAGTGTTATCGTGCCGCGGTGGGCAGTACATAGATGGCCACCACTGGCTGGACTGTGGTCGGGACCGACAACGGCGTCGGGAAGACGGTGGTGTCGGCGGCCGTGGCCGCCAATTTCGCTTCGGCGGGCCGCCAGGTCGCGGTGGCCAAGCCCGTCCAGACCGGCGCCGGCGATGACGTTGCCGAGGTCAACCGGTTGGTGGGCGGTGACGTGGGCAGGCTGGGGTGGCGGCTGGCGCGACCCCTGGACCCCGTCCTCGCCGCCAGACTGGGGGGGGACCGACTCTTCCCGGGAGAGGTCGTGCAGTGGACGCTTCGGGCCCTTACCGGCGTCGACGTCGGGCTGGTCGACACCCCGGGCGGCTGCGCCACCGAGTTCAATGACGGGTTCAATGTCTCCGACCTCGCGGCCGCGCTCGGACTCTCGGTGCTGGTCGTCTGCCGCCCCGGGGCGGGAACGCTCAGCCACGCCATCATGACCTGTGACCACCTGCGGGCCCGGCATAACGACATCACCGGGCTAGTGGTCTCGCGGATGCCACGCACCCCGGGGATGGTCGAGGCGGCGACGATGGCCGAGCTCGAGCGCCTGACCCGCTACCCGATCGTCGGTGTGATCCCGGACATCGTCGGTGTCTTCCCCCAGATCGAGCCGCCCGGGTTCGCCCAGATCGCCGCCGAGGGCCTTTCGAAGTCGCTTGGGGGGCGCTTTGACCGAGAGGCCTTCCTGGAGCAGATGCGAGCGCTAGTATGAGTCCACGCCTTCACGGGTAATGGGGGCTGTTCCGCGCTTCGCGCGGGCTCATTGCGAGGAGGATTTCGCTTTGGCAACTGCAGTTCAGGAGTCCGTAACGACCGGGTCGGCGCAGACCTACCAGATCTACATCAACGGCGAGTGGCGGGACGCCTCCTCAGGCGAGACCTTCCCCAGCGTGAATCCCTCCAACGAGGAGGTCATCGCCCACATCCCCAAGGGCACCCGCGAGGATGCCCAGGCAGCGATCAAGGCCGCTCGTGACGCCTTCGACCGTGGCGACTGGTCGACCAAGACCTTCAAGCAGCGCAGCGACATCATGTTGCAGGCCTTCAAGCGCCTTGCCGAACGGTCGATGACCGATGACTGGGCCACCAAGGAGGCCATGGACTCAGGGTCGACGATGCGCCTGGCCAACCTCTCTCACGTGCCGGTGGCGCTGGAGCACTTCCGCTCCCTGGCCGCGCAGGGCGGCGAGATCAGGGAGTACGAGCCGCTGCCCTGGGTGGACATGCCGGCGGTGGCCTGGAACTTCGTCAACCGCGAGCCGATCGGCGTGGCCGCGCAGATCATCCCCTGGAATTTCCCGCTGGTGATGGCGTGCTGGAAGCTGGCGCCGGCGCTGGTGACGGGCAACTCGGTCGTGCTCAAGCCGGCGTCGCTGACCTGCATGACCGCGCTCGAACTGGTCAGGGCCCTGGACGAGACCGGGCTGTTCCCCAAGGGCGTGATCAACATCGTCACCGGCCCCGGGGCGGCCGTGGGGGAGGAGATGGCCTCCAGCCCGCTGGTGGACAAGGTGGCGTTCACGGGATCGACCGAGGTTGGGCGCCGGATCATGCAACTGGCCAGCGGCACCGTCAAGAAGGTGACCCTGGAGCTGGGCGGCAAGTCCGCC
>DAINSI010000004.1:0-15441 GCA_036741395.1 Candidatus Dormiibacterota bacterium | reverse complement strand
CACCAGGGCCAGGTTTGCGAGTCGGGCACCCGCCTGCTGGTCCCCGAGTCGATGCACGACGAGATCGTCGAGCGCCTGGCGGCGCGGACGCGCGAGATCGTCGTTGGGGACGCCCTTGACTTCGAGTCCGGCATGGGGCCGTTGGTGTCGGAGGCGCAGCGGGCCACCGTGGAGAAGTACGTCGAGATCGGCAAGTCCGAGGGGGCCAGGGTGGTCGTCGGCGGAAGGCGCCCCGAAGGCCTGGACCGCGGCTTCTTCTACGAGCCGACGATCTTCACCGAGGTCACCAACGACATGCGGATCGCCCAGGAGGAGATCTTCGGGCCCGTGCTCTCGGTCATCAAGTACAAGGACGTGGGCGACGCCATCCGCATCGCCAACGACTCCATCTACGGCCTCGCCGGGGGCGTCTGGTCCACCGACATCCCCGAGGCCATCAGCGTCGCCAAGAAGATCCGCACCGGCACGATCTGGATCAACGACTACCACCTCCTCAACGACGTGTCGCCGTTCGGCGGCTACAAGCAGTCGGGCGTGGGCAAGGAGTTGGGCATGCAGGGGCTGCTGGAGTACACCATCCCCAAGCACATCCATGTGGGCGTCAGCGGCAAGCGCAGCGATCGCTTCATCTGGGATGCCGTTCTGCCGTAGGGATGCACGACACCGTAGCGCTGACTGACAGGGCACGCGCGCTGTTCGACCAGGTTCGGGCGGCGCGCGGGCCATTGACCATGGTCCTGGGGTCGGGGTGCTGTGACGGCGGCTCCCCGTTCCTGTTCGAGAACTACCCGCCGCCCGCCAACCATCGCAATATCGGAGAGGTCGAGGGGGTACCGGTCTGGATCGACAACGCGCTGTGGGCCGACCAGGAGCTGCACCTGGTCATCGACGCCGTCAAAGATCCATCGATGGACAGCTTCTCGGCCGAGGCCGAGCTGGGTTACCGGCTGATCCTTACCTGACCCGCTACGGTCAGCCCGGGGTGAAGGCGATGTGGCCCTCGCCGTGGGCGACGTCCGGACCGGTGGCGACCTGGCGCACGCTGCATGCGGTTGAGCACCGTACATCGATCGTCAGCGACCCCCCCTCGGTGACCGCCAAAAGGTCGCCGTCCACAACACCCGCGGCGGCGAGGTCGGCGACCGAGATCCGCAGGACGCTGTCGGTGCCCGGGTGGGCGTTCTTGGGCGTGGCCCGATCGGCGACGTAGGCGTAGCCACCGGGCTTCACGATGAACCCCGCGGGGACAAAGGCGACGCTCTCGACCCCTGTGTCCGGGCCCGCAGGCAGGCCGGAGGCGACGATGACCGTGGCGCTGCCGTCGGGCGCGATGGCCAGGATCCGCCCGCTGATCTCGTCGGGAGCGACCAGGTCGCCACCGTACGCGCCGAATGAGCTCGGCGCCACGGCGAGGCCTCCCTCGACGCGGGGCGCCTGCGCGTTCAGGGTCGAGACCTTGCCCTGGCAGTCGATGGATGCCACCACGGCGGCGGCGCCTTTGGTGCCGGTGACCAGGAGGCGGTGCCCGAAGCGCCCGGTGGAATCGAAGGCCAGCCCGTTGAGCCCGTCGACGGCGGGCACCGCGCCCAGGGTGGTGACGCGCCCCTGGGGGTCGACCACGACGACGCCTACGGGCGCCTGCAGCTTCAGCGCATAGGTATTGTCCACCGGGAAGGTGCACGTGGGTGCGGTCATCGCCAGCCCCGGTGAGACAGCAATGTAGGCCTCACCACCGGCGTCGACGTGGTACCCGGGCGAATAGACGCCAAACGACCCATCGCGGGCGACCAGCTGCAGTTGCCCGTTGGCCGCGGCCAGCAGCCGGCCGTCACTGCGGGGCCCGACCATGTCCAGCGCGCCGGTCAGGTGGATCCACTGTTGCCAGCGGCCCACGCGGACGGCCGCGGGCGGCGCCGGGCCGCCGGGCGCGGCCCTTCGAGTCAGCACCAGGAGGGAGACGCCGGCGACGAGGATGAGAAGTGCGAGCGCGCCCGCCAACAGGAGTGGCAGGCGCGGGAACCGCGGCGTCGCGCTGTCCGCGGACGCCGGCGCCGGCGCTTGCCCCGGGGATGCCGCCGCGGGCACGTCGTCGCCGGCGGCGGCGAGGGCCTTGACCATCGCCCCCGCGGTTGGGAATCGCGCGTCGGGGGCCCTGCTCAGGGCCTTGAGCAGCACTGCCTCGACGGCCGCGCTGAGGTTGGGGTTGACCGTCCGCGGCAGGGGCAACGGGTCCTGCTGGTGGGCCAGGACCACCGCCAACGGTGTGGCAGCATCGAAGGGCACCCGGCCGGTCAGCATGTGGTACGCCACCACCCCGAAGGAGTAGAGGTCACCCGCCGAGCTGGTCTGGCCCGCCCCCTGCTCCGGTGCCATGTACTGCGGGGTGCCCAGGATCATCCCGGTCTGGGTCAGGCTGTGGTCGGGAGCAAGCATCCGGGCGATCCCGAAGTCGGTGAGCATCGGATTGCCGTCGCGGGCCAGCAGGACGTTGGAGGGCTTGACATCGCGGTGCACGATGCCGCGAGAGTGCGCGTAATCCAGGGCGGAGGCCAGCGGCGTCAGCAGCGCGACGGTGTAGTCCAGGGGCAACGGACGCCCCAGCTGGTCGGCCAGCGTACCCCCGTCGACGAAGTCGCTGGCGATGTAGGTGACGCCGTCGGCGGTCCCGTAGTCGAAGATCGCGGGGATATTGGGATGACGCAGGGCGGCCACGCGTACCGCCTCGTCGCGGAACCGCTCCTCGAAGTTGGACTGCGTCGCCAGGTGTGCGGGTAGCACCTTGACGGCGACGTACCGGGAGAGAGCTGCCTGGAAGGCCTTGTACACGGTCGCCATGCCCCCACGACCCACCTGCTCCACGATGCGGTAGGGCCCCAGTTCCGTACCGGGCGCGAGTTGCATGCCGCCGCCCTCAGTCGATCAGCGGCTGCCGGTCAGGAGGCCGATGACCGCCGCGACGACAAGGAATACCACCAGCAGGATCAGCAGGCTGACACCGCCGGGCCAGTGCGGCCCGACCCTGTGGCCCGCAGTCCACTCCACCTCGAGGTCGTGGCCGCGCGGGCTGCTCACCGTAGGCGGGGTCGCGTAGCTCTGGCCCGGGGCGTTGGCCGCCCCGCAGCGCGGGCAGACGATCTCCGTCTCGGGATGCTGGAGGCTGCATTTCCAGCAGTACATCAATCGTGGCGCCATCGCTGAGATTATCGCGGCTAAGCTTCCGGCGATGACCGACTTGGGGGATGACTTCGAGGCGCGCCTGCTCGCCTCGGCGCGCGACGGCCAGGGGGTTGCGGCGGGTGCCCGGGCTCCCGACGGGGCGCTGACCGACACCCTGGAGGCGGGCGGAAAGCGTATCCGGGCACGCCTGGCCGTCCACTTTGGCGCGCTCGTTGATGCCCACCCCGGCGCGGTCGAGGAGCTGGCCCTGGCGGTCGAATTCCTCCACGCCGCCACCCTGGTCCATGACGACGTCATCGACAATGCCGAGACGCGCCGAGGCCGGCCTGCCCTTCACCGCGGCCACGGGGTGGAGGTTGCACTGCTGGCAGGTGACCTCTACGTGGCGCGCTGCGGGGTTCACCTCGCCAACGCTGGCGAGCCGCGCGTGGCCGCCGAGCTCTGGGGTGCCCTTGACACCATCGTCCGTGGCGAGGTGGACCAGCGCGGCCGGCGGTTTGACCTCGGCCAGACCGCGGACGAGTACCTGGCCACCATCCGGCGCAAGACCTCGAGCCTGGTCGAGGCTGCCTGTGCGGCGGCCGCCATCCTGGGCGGAGCGGGGGAGGAGCAGGTGGCCGTGGCCCGGGATTACGGCCGGCACCTGGGAATCGCGTTCCAGCTGGTCGACGACGTTCTCGACTACCAGGGCACCGCCGACGAGATGGGTAAACCGGTGGGTAACGACATCCGCGAGGGCACCGTGACGCTGCCCCTGATCCTGGCCCTGGAGCTTTCGCCGGCCCCGCTGCGGGCGATCCTGGAATCGGCGCGCGAGCGGGATGATTTCAGCGCCGTGGTCCAGGCGGTCCGGCGCTGCGGCGCGATCGAGCGTTGCCTCGACCTCGCCGCCGAACACTCTGCGGCGGGAAGGCGGGCCCTCGAGTCATTTCCCGACGGTGCGGACCGCCAGGCGCTCGCCTCCCTGGCCGAGAGCCTGTTGGTGCGCAGGGCCTGAGCCGGCCAAGCCAAGGTGATCTGGATCACCTGACTGCCCCGCCGGGGGCTGGTAAGTTCTTCCCCGGCCCTGCATGCATCTACTAGTCGAAGGCCTCAGCTATCGCGCAGCACCGCTTTGGGTGCGCGAACGCGTCTTCATCCCCGCCGAAGGCTTGCGCCGGTGGCTCGGCCGCCTCGCGGACCAGCCCGGCGTCCGCGGCGGGGCGATCCTGTCGACCTGCAACCGCACCGAGATCTACGCCTGTGTCGAGGACGGCACCACGGGCCTGGATGAGCTCACGTCGGCGCTCGACCCGCTGGGTGAGTGGGCCGCCCATCGCTTCCAGCGGCGCGGGTCGGCGGCGATCCAGCACCTCTTCCGGGTGGCCAGCGGCATGGACTCGGCGATCCTCGGTGAGGGCCAGGTCCTGGGTCAGTTCAAGGTCGCCCAGCGGGTCGCCCGGGAGGCCGGGACGCTGGACCCCGACCTCGACTTCGTCATGCGGCGGGCGATCACGGCGGCCAAACGGGTTCGTAGCGAGACCGGCATCGGCCGCAACCCCGTCGGCTTCGGGCACGCCGCGGTGGCCCAGGCGCGCACCGTATTGGGCAGCCTCGAGGGGCGTTCCGCCCTGCTGGTGGGCGCCGGCAAGATGGCCGGCGCCACCGCCCGCCTCCTGGGCGATGGCGGTCTGGCGCGGGTTTTCTTCAGCACCCGCACACCGGCTCGCGCCAACGAACTGGCGGCGGCGATGCCGGCCCGCGTGGTCGCCCTGACCGTACCCTTCTCACGGGTTGAACAGGTCGCGGCGGAGGTCGACCTCGTCGTCACCTCGACCTCGTCCCCGAACCACATCTTCACCGCCGCCGCCGTCAGCCAGCTGATGCATCGTCGCGAGGGCAGGCCGCTGTTCCTGCTCGACCTGGCCGTGCCCCGGGACATCGAACCGGCGGTCGGCGACATCCCGGGCGCCCACCTCTTCAATGTCGACGACCTGGCCCAGGCGGTCGACCGCGGTCTCCAGGGGCGCACCCGCGAGGTCCCGGCCGCTGACGCCATCCTCGGCGATGAGCTGCTGCGCACCGAGCTGGAGCTGAGTCAGCACCGGGCCGTACCCACCATATCCGCGCTGGTCGCCGATGTTGAGCGCAGTCGCGTTGAGCACCTCCGCCGGAATCTTCCCGGCGGGCTCACCGATGCCCAGGCGGCGGAGGTCGACCGCATGACCCGGGCCCTCACCGCTCGGCTGCTGCACGGTCCCATCAGCTACCTCCGTGAGAACCCAGCCGACGCCAACGCCGCGATGTTGGTCCGCGACCTCTTCCAGCTTGACGGGGACGGCGAGGCTGCAGAGGCCGCAGGCTAGGTGCCTCGTCACTGATGCTGCGATTGGGCACGCGAGGATCGCCGTTGGCGCTGGCACAGGCCGAACTGGTGCGGCGTGCCTACCTCGAGCGCTTCCCCGACCGCGAGGTTGAGGTGGTGGCAATCAAGACCCAGGGTGATCGCGAGGCCGAGCGCAACCTCGATTCGTTCAGTTCCCAGGGAGTGTTTGCGAAGGAGATCGAGGATCGACTCGCGGCCGGCGACATCGACGCCGCCGTGCACAGCGCCAAGGACCTCGCCGTCGAAGAACAGGAGGGACTGGAGATCCTCGCCTACCTTGAGCGCGAGGCGCCCTACGACGTGGTGATCCGGCCACGGTCGGAGAAGCTGGGGCAGGGCGTCATGCCCCAGCCGGGCGAGCGCGTGGCCACCGACAGCACCCGGCGCCGCCGCCAGCTCGAGGAGAGCTGGAAGGGCGTCGAGTTCGTGGACATCCGGGGCAACATCGAAACCCGCCTGGAGAAGCTGGAGGCCGGGGCTGCCGAGGCCCTGGTGCTGGCCGCCGCAGGCCTGCGCCGTCTCGGCCTCAGCCCCGCCGGCGAGCACCCCATCGCGGCCACCGAGTGTGTCCCGGCACCGGGGCAGGGAGCGATCGCCGTCCAGGTCAGGATGGGCGATGAGAAGAGCTCGGACCTGCGCTGGCTGAACCATTTCCAGACCTCCCTCGCGGTGGCGTCGGAACGCGACATGGCCACCGCCATGGGCGCCGGCTGCAGCGTTCCTCTCGGCGTCCTGGTCCAGTTCCGCGGCGGCGAGACCCAGCTCCTGGCCGCCCTGCACGACGGCAACAGGCTCTACCGCACCGAGGTCCGCTCGGTCGCATCCGATCCCCACGCCGCCGTCGTCGACGCCATCCGCCAGCTCCGTGAGGCGGGCGCGAAATGGAGCGCGCGGTGAGCGGGACGCTGGGCGGCAAGCGCGTCCTGGTGACCCGAGCCGAGGGCCGGGGCGGATCGCTCACCGAGGGCCTGGCGGCGCTCGGCGCGATCGTCACGGAGGTCCCGCTGATCGTATACCGGCCGCCAACCGACCCCGAGGCGGCGCGCGAGGCTCTCTCCGCCGCAGGCACCTACGACTACGCGATCTTCACCTCGGCACGGGCGGTGGGGTCGTCGCTGAAGCTGCTCGGCGCGGCCTCGCCCCGCGGAGGCTGGCCCCCCGTGCTCGCGGTCGGGCCCGCCACCGCCCAGACGGCCCGGCAGGCGGGCCTTTCGGTGCGCCTGGTTCCCGCGGAGTTTGTCGCCGAGGGGCTGCTGCGGGCCCTCGACGGGGTTGACCTCTCCAGCCGCCGCATAATCTTCCCGCGCGCCGAGGTCGCCCGCGAGGACCTCCCGGCGGAGCTGCGTCGGCGGGGTGCGACCGTGGACGTGGTCGCGGTCTACCGCACCGAGCCCAGCCCCGAGGCGCCCACAAGGCTGCGCGAGGCCCTCGAGCAGGGCGTGGACCTGGTCGCCCTGGCCAGCGCCTCGGCGGCGGCCAGCCTGGCGTCGGCCGGGGTGGGGACGGCGATTCCCCCGGTCGCGGCGATCGGGCCGGTCGCCGCCGAGGCCGCCCGCGAGCTCGGGCTGGAGGTCGCGGTGATTGCCGACGAGCACACCGCCGACGGCCTGGTGCGGGCGATCGCCGCCCATTTCCAGCGCGCCGCGTGAGTTTCCCGGCAGCCCGCCCCCGCCGGTTGCGCCGCACCCCGCTGCTGCGTCGCGCGGTGGCTGAGACCAGGTTGTCCCCGGCGGACTTCGTGCTGCCGATCTTCGTCGCGGAAGGGGCCAGCGCGCCGGCCCCGATTGCCAGCCTGCCCGGCCACCAGCAGCACACGGTGGCCAGCGCCCTGGAGGAGTGCCAGGAGGTCGTCGACCTGGGTATTCCCATGGTCCTGCTCTTCGGCATCCCCGCGACCAAGGACAACACGGGCACCGGCGCCTGGGCGGCGGATGGCGCGGTGCAGCGGCTGACGGCGGGAATCAAGGAGCGGTTCGGGGAGCGGTTGCTGGTGGCCACCGACCTCTGCATGTGCGAGTACACCAGCCACGGGCACTGCGGAATCCTCCAGGGCCAGGAGGTCGACAACGACGCCACCCTCGACGCCTACCGGCGGATCGCCAGCTCGCAGGCCCGGGCGGGGGCCGACCTCGTCGCGCCGTCGGGGATGATGGACGGCCAGGTCGGCAAGATCCGCCAGGTCCTTGACGGGGAGGGCTTCAGAGAGGTCGCGATCATGGCCTACTCCGCCAAGATGGCCAGTGCCTTCTACGGCCCGTTCCGTGACGCCGCAGGGTCGACGCCGGCCTTCGGCGACCGCCGTGCCTACCAGATGGACGGCGCGAATGTGGTCGAGGCGTTGCGGGAGGTTCGCCTCGACATTGCCGAGGGTGCCGATATCGTCATGGTCAAGCCCGCCGGGCCGTACCTCGACGTGGTCTCCCGCGTCGCCTCCGAGGTCGACGTACCGGTGGCCGCGTACCAGGTCAGCGGTGAGATGGCGATGCTCAAGGCGGCCGCTGAGCGGGGCTGGCTGGACCACGACGCAGCGGTCATGGAGAGCCTGGTTTCAATTCGCCGGGCGGGGGCAAAGCTGCTGATAAGCTATCTCGCCAAGGACGCGATTCGGATCATGCAGGGGCTCCGCGAAGCGTGATGCCCCGCCCCAGGAGAACTCGAGTTTGAGCCAGAACACGACACAGCGCCATCCGCTTGTGCTGGCTTCGTTCGTGCTCATCCTGACCGTGGTCCTCGGCGCGGCGGCGTACGGTCTGAACGTCGTGACCAACCCCCAGCCGATTGCCAGCACGCAGGGGTCGATCTGCCTTCCTGCGCCGGCCGGGCATCCCCGGGCCAACCCGACCAGGGACTACCCCAAAGCGCCGCCGGTGACCATCGACGCCAGCAAGACCTATGTCGCAACCATCTGCACTGCCGCCGGGCAGATCGCAATCCAGATGCACCCGGAGGTGGCCCCACAGACCGTCAACAACTTCGTCTTCCTCGCCAACAGCGGCTTCTACGATGGCCTGGTATTCCACCGCGTCTGTCCCGGTGGGACCAACTGCAGCGGCACCTCGTTCCAGATCGCCCAGGGCGGCGACCCCAAGGGTGACGGCACGGGCGGCCCCGGCTACAGCCTGCCCGACGAGGGCGGCAAGGGCCCGTACACCCCGGGCACCGTGGCCATGGCCCGGAGCAACGCCATCAGCGGCAGCCAGTTCTTCATCAACGGGTCGGACAACAGCAGCCTGGCGTCCCAGCCCAGCGTTTTCAACGTCTTTGGCGAGGTCACCTCGGGACTCGACATCGTGCACCGGCTGAAGCAGGGCGACCGGATCTACTGGATCGCGATCGAGCTGCGGACACCGGCCTCACCCAGCCCCGGCGCCCCGCCGACCGCGTCACCGGCGGCCTCACCCGAGACCTCACCGGCGGCATCGCCGAGCGCCGCCGCCCCCTCACCCTCACCCTCACCCAGCTGAGCGGAGACCTCTTCGAGCGCGCCAGGCGGGTGATCCCCGGCGGCGTCAACAGCCCCGTCCGGGCCTTCAAGGCTGTTGGTGGTGACCCGCTCTTCGTTTCGTCGGGGTCGGGTGCGGAATTGATCGACGTTAGCGGCAACCGCTACCTGGACCTGGTGGCATCCTACGGACCGCTGATCCTGGGCCATGCCCACCCGGCGGTGGTCCGCGCGATCCGCGCCCAGGCGGATTTGGGCACCAGCTACGGCGCTCCCACCGAGGCGGAGACCCGGCTGGCAGAGATCCTCGTCGGGGACGTCCCTTCGGTGCAGATGGTGCGACTGGTGAACTCCGGCACCGAGGCGACAATGTCCGCCATCCGGGTCGCGCGCGCGGCCACCGGCCGGGACGTGGTCGTGAAGTTTGCCGGCGGCTACCACGGCCACCAGGACTACCTCCTGGCAGAGGCCGGCAGCGGCATCGCGACGCTGGGGATCCCCGGGTCGCCCGGGGTGCCCGAGGCCTTCACGGCCCTGACCGCGGTCCTCCACTACAACGACCTGGACGCGGTGGAGCGCTTCTTCGCGGAGCGTGGAGGCGAGGTCGCTGCGGTGATCGTCGAGCCGGTCGCCGGGAACATGGGCGTGGTCCCCGGGACGGCCGAGTTCCTCCACGGACTGCGCCGCCTCACCTCCGCGGCGGGTGCCCTGCTCGTCTTCGACGAGGTCATCACCGGGTTCCGCCTCGGACTCGGCGGCGCCCAGGAGCTCCTGGGCATCGCCCCGGACCTGACCTGCCTGGGCAAGATCATCGGCGGTGGCCTACCGTTGGCGGCCTACGGTGGACGCGCGGACCTGATGCGCCAGGTTGCTCCCGAGGGCCCGGTCTACCAGGCGGGCACGCTCTCGGGCAACCCTCTCGCCACCGCCGCCGGGCTGGCCACGCTGCAGGTCCTGGAGGAAACGGCGCCTTACGCGGTGCTCGATGCTGCGGGGGCCCGTGTCGAGGCGGCGCTGCTGTCGGCGGCAGAAGCGCATGGAACCCCGCTCACGGTCAACCGCCGGGGCTCGATGCTGACCCCGTTCTTCAGCGCTGGCCCGGTCACCGATTACGCGTCGGCGGGCGCCTCCGATACCTCGGCCTACGCCCGCCTCTGCAACGGCCTGCGCGAGGCAGGGGTCTACGCGGCGCCGTCGCAGTTCGAAGCCTGGTTCCTCTCGGTCCCGCTCGCCGAGGCACACCTGGAGCGGCTCGAGGAGCTCCTGACCGGCGCCATCGCGGCCCTGTGAGGGCGGATCGAACGTATAATCGGGGGGTCCGGCCAACTCGAGGTTAGGTTGTGTTTACTCACTGGCCCTATCTGATCATCCTGGCGGTGATCGCCCTGATCATCTTCGGGCCGAAGCGTCTCCCCGAACTCGGTGAGGGCCTGGGCAAGGCCATCCGGGAGTTCCGCAAGGCGACCTCTGAGATGGGTGACAGCCTCAAGTCGGAGGTCCACCAACCCGACACCGCCACCGGGACCACCTACACCGCTCCCGTGGAGCCGGTTGCGCCGGTGGCCCCCGCCGTCGTCCCGCCCACCACCGCAGCCACGCCTGCGCCGGCCTCCGCGCCGCCGCCCGAGGCTCCCAGGTCCTGACGGGGCGGCCTGAGATGGCTGCCCGATGAGCGAGCCGCCCCTTTTCGTCCTGCCCGCCCCCGAGCTTGGAGACGTGATCCCGAGCGCCGAGGAGGCCTGGGACGAGCACCGGATGTCGCTGATCCAGCACCTCGAGGAGTTGCGCAAGGCGCTGATCATCTCGCTGCTGGCGTGGGCCGCGACCAGCATCCTGGGTTTGATCCTCTCCGGCTTCGTGATCGAGTTGCTGGTGCGGCCGTTGCGGTACCTCGCCCGGACCAACCCGGATGCGGCCAAGCTGCACTATTTCGGGCTCTTCGGCTACTTCGGCATCCACCTCAAGGTCGGGCTCGCGGTCGGCTTGGCGATCGCCCTGCCGATCATCCTGCAGCAGACCTGGACCTTTGTCGCGCCCGGGCTCAGGCCCCAGGAGCGGCGCTTTGCCAGGCCCCTGCTGGTGACGTCGATGACGCTGTTCCTCGGGGGCGCGCTGCTGGCCTACGGCTTCCTCTACATCGCGGTGAGGATCCTCGCCCCCTTCGTCGCGGGCCCCGACCTGGTGTTGTTCACCGGGGCGGACGAGTACCTGGGATTTGTCGTCGTCCTGATGCTGGTGTTCGCCGTCACCTTCGAATTCCCGGTGGCGCTGGTGCTGCTGGCCTCGGTTGGGCTGATGAGCTCTGCCCGTCTGCGACGGAGCCGGCGGGCCGCATTCCTTATCATCGCCGCCGTGGCTTATATCGCAACCCCCGGGGTGGACCCGGTCACCCCGCTGGTCCTCGCGGTCCCCTTGGCACTGCTCTACGAGGCTTCGATCTTGGTGATCCGCAGGATGGGTAAGTGAGCCGGCCTGACGGTCGCCCGGTCGACCAGCTGCGTCCGGTGACGATCGAGACGGGCGTGAACCTATATGCCGAGGGCTCGGCCCTGATCACCGCGGGCAACACCCGGGTCCTCTGCCTGGCCAGCGTCGAGGAGAAGCTGCCGCCGTTCAGGAAGGGCAGCGGCCAGGGGTGGATCACCGCGGAGTACGCCATGCTCCCTCGCGCCACCAACACGCGAGGTAACCGTGACGGCCGCAATGGCCGGGTGGATGGCCGCAGTGCCGAGATCCAACGCCTGATCGGCCGGGCGTTCCGCGCCGGCGTTGACATGTCGGCGATGGGGGAGCGCACGATCACGGTCGACTGCGATGTCCTCCAGGCTGATGCCGGCACGCGCTGTGCCGCCATCACGGGCGGGTTCGTCGCCCTCTACCAGGCCCTGGAGAAGGTCCATAAGCAGGGCCTGATCGCCGCCGTCCCGGTGAAGGAGATGATCGCCGCGGTGAGCGTGGGGATCATCGACGGCGAGATTCGCCTCGACATGAACTACGCGGAGGACTTCCGCGCCGAGGTCGACATGAACTGCGTGGCCACCGCCTCCGGCAACTTCATCGAGATCCAGGGCACGGCCGAGCGTCGGCCCTTCAGCCGCGTCGAGGGGGACCAGCTGCTGACCCTGGCCTCCGACGGCATCGCGCAGCTTGCCGGCGTCCAGCGAGAGGCGCTGGGCCTCTGACCGAGGCCGCGCCCCCGCGCCTGTTGGTCGCCACCAACAACGCGGGGAAGCTCGCCGAGTTCCGGCGGCTGCTGTCGCCGGCGCCGGTGGACCTGGTCTCGCCGGCAGAGGCCGGCCTCGACCTCATCGTCGACGAGGATGGCCTCACCTTCCTGGCCAACGCCCAGAAAAAGGCCCGCGAGTATGCCGGGGCGGCGGGCCTGCCGGCCCTTGCTGATGACTCCGGGCTGGTCGTGCGCGCCCTCGGCGGTCGTCCCGGCGTGGACACCGCGAGCTATGGCGGTCCCGGGCTCGACGCCGCTGGGCGGTACCAGCTGTTGCTCCGCGAGCTGGATGGCGAGCCTGATCGGCGGGCGGAGTTCGTATGCGTCCTGGCCCTGGCGCGCCCCCGCGGTCCCGCGGCGCACGTGTTCGTGGGACGCGCGGAGGGCAGGATCGGACGCCACCCGGTCGGGACGGGCGGCTTCGGATACGACCCTGTTTTCGTCCTCCCTGACGGGCGATCGATGGCCGAGCTGACGGCGTCGGAGAAGGACACGCTCAGCCATCGCGGGCGGGCGGTCGCGGAGATGCTCGCGCAGTTCGACCTTGGCCGCTGGGCGCGAGGGGAGGGGACCCCTGAGAGATAATCCCCGCCCGTGAGGAAGCTCTTGTTCGTCATTCTCTCGGGTCTTGCCGATCGCCCACTGTCCGAGTTCGACGACCGGACCCCCCTGGAGGCGGCTTCGACCCCGCTGCTCGACGAGTTCGCGCGACGTGGTCAGCAGGGGCAGCTCTCCGCGCTGGCGCCGGACGTGGCGCCGGAGTCCGGTGCGGCGGCAATGAGCCTGCTGGGATATGAGGTTGACGAGTACTACACGGGCCGCGGCCCCCTCGAGGCGATCGGGGCCGGGCTGGATATGCGCGACGGCGACCTTGCGTGGCGGGCGAATTTCGCCACCGCCGACAGCGGCTGGAACATCGTCGACCGGCGCGTGGCCCGGAGCCTGGGCGACAGTGACGCCGGCGAGCTCGCGGCCGCGATCCAGAAGGATGTGCACCTCCCGGGGGCGAGCATCCAGTTCGCGCAGACCACGGGTTATCGGGGATGCCTGGTGCTTCGCTCCATCGAGGGTGAGCTGAGCGCCGAGGTCGAGAACGTCGACCCCGCATACCAGCGCCGCGGCCGGTACAGCATCGCCGTCCCGCAACCGCCCGGTACCGCGGCCCGCGCGTTGCCCGTGGATGGCTCGGCTGCGGCGAGCCGAGCTGCAGACCTCAGCAACGCGTTCCTGGAACAGGCCTTTTCCATCATCGATCAACACCCGGTCAACGTACGGCGACGCGACCTCGGGTTCCTGCCGGGAAATTTCGTCCTGTTGCGCGACGCCGGCGACCGGGTCCCCCGGCTACCCGCGTTCGCGGACCGTCACGGGCTGCACCTGGGTGCCGTGGTCGCGGCGCCGGTTGAGATGGCGATCGCGGGGCTCGCCGGTCTCGATCTGATCAAGCTGTCGCGCCCAACCGGCGACCCCGAGCGGGACTTCAACGAGCTGGCGCTGCGGACCGACGACGCACTTTCGACGCTGGACGGCGTCTACGTGAGCATCAAGACGCCGGACGCCCCATCCCACGATGGCGACCCCGCGCTCAAGAAAGAGGCCATCGAGGCCATCGAGCGGTTCTACTTCGGAAGACTCGGGGAGATGCTGGACCTCGATGCGTTGCTGCTCTGTGTCACCGCCGACCACGCCACCCCGGTCAGTCTCGGCGTCCATTCCAACGACCCGGTGCCGGTGCTGGTCGCGGGTGGCCTTGAGCCCGACGGCGCGGGGCCCTTCGGGGAGACCAGCGCGCAGGCGGGCAAGTTCGGCTACCTGATGGGCCCGGAGCTGATGCCGCGGCTGGCACAGTTGGCCCGCGCCTAACCGTCAGACCAGATCTTGCCCTCGCGGGTGCCCGGGACCATGTGCTTGAAGACCGCCCCCATCACCCTCTCGCAGAGGTCGTCTTCCTCCTCCATGAGCTCCTGGTAATCGTGAAAGTTGGCGAATCCCTCCTGCCAGACGTAGGCCGTGCCGCCGTCGCAGCGGTAGCAGCGAACCTCGGTGATTTTCTTGTGGCTGCCGGCGATATGCTCCTTCCAGGCCCGCAGGGCGTCGGTCAGCTGGGGGGTGGTATCGGTTACCTTGAAGGTCGTTGTTGCCCAGAACATGGCTCTCCTCTCAGTCAGCGGTCAAACCGCCATCATAGGCGCGAGCAGGGTGGGCAGATAGACTCTGCGGCGGTCTCGGGGAGTAGCGCAGCCCGGTAGCGTACCTGCTTTGGGAGCAGGGGGTCGCGGGTTCAAATCCCGCCTCCCCGACCAATAGCCCTTTTTTCGCGGCTCTCCCGCGAGGGCGTCCTGCGCCGGCTGAAGCTCATCTGAATCCATCCGGCCGAGCCATGAGTCCCACAGCAGCCGAGGGCCTTGGTTTGCTCAACGTACCCAATGGGGGAGGAGAGGCATGGGCCGATTGAGCGCTCTATGATCGAATTGCTCATGGCGACGAAGATGGCGAAGAAAGATCGACGGCCGAAGGCATCCGCGCCCGCACCCGATCCGAAGAGAGGAGATGACAAGGCGCGAGGTTCGACGGCGTCCACCGGAAAGCGCTCAACTCGTCAAACGGGAGGCGGGGCGCGCAAGACGAGTGCCCCCTCCACATCAAAGCGAGCTTCTTCGACGACCTCTCCTTCCGCGCGGCGGTCCAAGGCGACCGCCGGAGGCTTTGCGAGGGCATCGTCTCGTCCGTCCTCAAGCGATATGGAGCGTGCTCTGGCCGAGTCACGTCAGGAGCTGCGGCGGCTCAGCGACCAGATAGCCGAGATGCGTCGCGAGTTCGTTCAGGTCATGAGCGACCAGGTCGCCAAGGCTGTGAGCAGCGGCATCGACGTTGCCATGTCCCGCCTGCGCCGCGATCCAGATCAGACGTGGTTCTGGTCGCCGGAATGGAAGAAGGGTGAAGGGGAGGCGACGGCGGACGTGGCTGCCGGCCGAGTGACCCGTTTCTCATCCGACAACGAGTTCCTGGACTCGCTGCGCAGATAGGCCAGATTGCCAACCTGGGCAATCACCAGGCGATTCGACAAGGACTGGAAGGGCGTAAGTGAACAGGACCAGGATTTGTTTCGGGCAGCCGTCGCCAAGTTCGTTGTGGACTCGCAGACAGGGAAGTATCGGAAGGGGCTGATCCTTGTGGTGTTCCTGGCGGGCATCTTGCGGGTGCCAACCGCTGTCCTTGAGCTCACCGGTA
>DAINSI010000003.1:4710-62064 GCA_036741395.1 Candidatus Dormiibacterota bacterium | reverse complement strand
CATAGATCGCAGCGCTTCGGGCCATCTAGATACATTAGCACATACTGGCACAGGCCAGTGTGATGTCACTCGGAGGGGTGGCGCCTGTGGGACGACTGCGCGGGCGGCATCCGCAGCGGACCGCGAGCGGCTCCGGGGTCAGATCCCGCCTTAGGGGATGACGAAAATCGGCTGAGTCCAGGCCTGCGCGCCATCGGCGCGGGACGCGACGGCACGCACGTACATCTCGTTCCATTTGACCCTGTAGGTGCCGTCGGCGCCGTTGGTTGTGGCGAGGAGAGTACCGCCCCTGCCGTACCACTTGATGGTGGTCGCGTCTGACGTGATCACACGGATGCTGTCGGTCCTGGTGGTGGTGTCCACGCCGAGGACGCGCACCCCGGTGCTGTCGACAAAGGCGCCATGGCGGATGGCGTCGTAGATCAGGGGCGGGTTGAGCTCCGCGACCTGGACGTCGACGGAGGTCTGTCCCAGGGTCGAATTGGGGCCCTCGATGTCGAGGGTGTCGTCGCCAATCACCGCCCAGGTGTGACGCCCGCGGGTCAGCATCTGGTCCCACATGTCGGTGGCGTCAGAGACCGGCGGGTTCTCGTGGTGGAGGCGGGCATCGTAGATCTCGACCGCGTCAAGCCGCCTTAGGGACATCGCCTGGTCGACGCTGACCCGGGGTGGATCCTTGGGGCGCGACAGGATGACCGCGCCGGCCAGGGTGTGAACGTTGTCAATGGCGTCCTGCAGTGAGGTCGCGGGGGCGATCTCCTCCACGCCGTACTCCAGCAGCCGGCCGAACGGGTACTGCGCCTCCGTTCCCGGAACCGCCACGATGTTGGGGGTGTCGAAGGCGTTGGTCAGGGTCAGCGTGTTGAGGTCGGTGATCGAGACCCACTGGTAACCCTTGCGCTCGTAGGCTCGCGAGAGGTCACGCGGAAGGGCGTGGCCGATGGCCCGGCCGGACTGGACGTGGAGCTGCCCCCTGTAGAAGAGCAGCGACTGGTAAGGCGAGTCGAGGTAGTGGTGCCGCGCCCCGGCGCTGGCGCCGCCGAATGGATGGCGCAGCACCACCACGGCGGCGGCCACCCCCAACATCAGCATCGCCGCGATGAAGACGACGGCGGACATGTCGAGGCTGCGTCTCACCGCGACTCGAGGTAGGGCGCGACCCGCATGCCCTCGCGGCGCAGCGCGGCGCGGAGTCCCACCAGCAGCTCGACCCCTGCCGGGTTGTCGCTGTGGACGCAGACGGTGCGGAACGCCATGCCCCGAAGATATGCAAGCTGTCTCTGCAGGCCATCCTCGCCCCCGATGACCGCGCCGCCGACGTCGCGCGACCGCAGGGTGCCGTCGGACCCATAGGCCCGGTCCAGGAACGCCTCCGCCACGCCCGCCACACTCGCTGCCTCAGCCGCCTGGAGCAGCGCCGACCCGGGCGGACCGAAGATGGCGGCGCCGGGCGTGGCGACACGCGCGCAGTCGACGACCAGCGATGCAGTATCGAGGTCGTTCCAGGCACGGTTGTAGAGGGCGCCGTGGACTTTGACATGGGTCAGCCGGCCACCGGCTCGCTCGACAATGGCGCCCAGGTCGCCGAGCTGCTGCAACAGGCTGTCGCGGAGTTCCACCAGGGAAATGTCGAGAACGCGTCTACCGAAACCGTCGCGGTCGGGGTATGCGGGATGGGCACCCAGCAGCAGGCCGGCGCGCATCGCCATCGCGACCGTCGCGCCCATGGTGGCGCTGTCGCCCGCGTGGCCGCCGCAGGCGATGCTGACGGAGGTCACGAGCGGGAAAAACGCCGTATCGTCGAGCCCCTCGCCGACGTCCGCGTTGATGTCGATGGGGCGCGCGCCGGGGCTCATGGGTCCGGCGCCTCGGCTCTGAGCGCGCGCAGCGCGACCGCCTCGGTGACGCGCCGGAATCGCACCTCGGCGCCGGGACGGAGCTGCGCACAGTGGTCGAGGTCCGCACCGATGACCAGGCCGGCCAGCGGGTAGCCGCCCACGGTCGGGTGGTCGCGGAGGAGAACTATCGGCTGACCCTCGCCGGTCACCTGGACGGCGCCGGCGCAGACCGGGCGCGAGGCCTGCAGCGGTCGCGCGCTGATTGACGGTCCGGCGAGGCGGATGCCGGCGCGGTCGGCCTCGGCCACGGTCCATGACTCGTCGACCAGGCCCCTCAGCGCCGCGGCGCCGGTGCGTCCAGCGGAGATGATGCGCAACGCCGCGAGCACGCGCGGCGACGTGATGTCGTCCGGGCCTGCGGTCGACGTGCGGACTGCGCGCGTCGCCGCGTTGACACGGAGGCGGTCGCCCGCGCGGAGAGGCCGACCCTCGAAGCCGCCGAACCCGCCGGCCAGGCAGGTGGCGTGACTGCCCAGCACCGACACCGCGGCGAACCCCTGCTGGACCGCGACGTAACCCCGCGCCCGCTCCCCCAGCGCGCCGCAGTCCAGGATGTCACCGGGGTCCAGCGTTCGCCGGGTCATGGTGTCGCCGGCGACCGCGACCTCGACGGGGCGACGGCCGCGCCAGCGCAGGCGGGGGCCGCGGAGCGTGTACTCCAGGGCTGCGCTCCCCGGCGGGTTGCCGGCGAGCCGGTTGGCCGCGCGCAGGGTCGCGCGGTCCATGGCGCCACCTTCGGGAATGCCATAGGCGCCCCAGCCGGGACGCCCCAGGTCCTGGACCGTCGTCAGCGGGCCCGGCGCCAAGACCTCGAAGGTCACCGCGCGACCACGAACCGGACGCGGTCACCCTGCGCCAGGAGTGCCGGCGGGTCCTTCCGGGGGTCGAAGGTGCGCGCGGTGGTCCGCCCGATGATCCACCATCCGCCGGCGCTGCTGAGGCCGTACACCCCAGTCTGTCTGGCGGCAATGGCCACGCTGCCAGCGGGGACCGACGTCCGCGGGCGGTCCCGGCGCGGCAGGACGAGGCGGCGGTCGAGTGGGCCCAGGTAGACGAAGCCCGGGCTGAAGCCGGTCGCCAGCACGGTGTACGTCGCGCCGCTGTGGAGTCGCACCAGCTGCGCGGGATCGAGGCCCAGGCGCGCGGCCGCCTGGCGCAGGTCGGGGCCGTCCGCGCCGCCATAGCGCACGCGCATTCTCCGCGCCCTGGGTTCGGCCGGGGCGGGCGACGGCGCCGGCCTCGCCAGCGTCGCCGCCACCTGCGCCGTCAGCGCGCCCCGCTCGACGCGCAGGGGGTCGAAGCGCACCAGCAGGCTGGCGGGCGCGGGGACGATGTCGACGACCCCTCTGAGACCGGCCGCGGCGAGACTGCGCCAGGCCTGGCCGACCGTCGCGGCGGTCGCCACAACGTCGTCGCCGAGCGACCAGCTGAGCGTCAGGGCGGCCTCACCGAGGGGTGCGACCACGGGGGGGCTTAGGTCAGCCACGGCTGCGGAGGAGGAGCTCACGGGCCTCGCCCGCGAGGTACAGGGATCCCAGCACCAGCACCAGCCCGCGCGCCCCGACCTGGCCCGACGCCAGCCTCAGCGCGCCCTCGACCGCCGGCTCGACGACGTCGCCCGCACGACCCTGCTCGCGCGCCAGCGCCAGCAGCTCCATCGCCGGCAGGGCCCGCTCCTCGGCGACGTTGGTGAAGATCGCCGGCCACCGCGTCGGCAGGCCCGCGAGCATGCCCCGCGTGTCCTTGTCTGACATGGCACCGAACACCACCGAGACCCGGCTGTCGTCGGTGACCAGGCGGGTCACGGCAGCGACGGCGGCGGTGATCGCCGCGGGGTTGTGACCGCCGTCCACGAGGACCCGGGGCGTCCCCGCGAAGAGCTCGAGGCGCCCCGGCCAGCGCGCCGCGGCGATGCCCTCGCGGATCATTTCGTCGCTGAGATCCAGGCCGTGGCGCGCGCTCATGGCCTGCAGTGCCGCGACGGCCACGGCGGCGTTTGCTGCCTGGTGTTTCCCCAGCAGCGCTGTGTGCAGCCCGTCAACGTCGCGCACCACCTCGGCGCCGCGGAGATCGAAGTCCACGCCACCCCACCCGGCGCGCCCGACGTGCTCCTCGAAGTCCCGGCCGGCGAGCCACATCTCGACGCCCATCGCCTCAGCGCGGGCCCGCACCACCGCGAGGGCCTCCGGTGCCAGGCGTCCGCAGACCAGCAGGTCACCCTGCCTGATGATCCCCGCCTTCTCGGCGGCAATCTCCGCGATGGTGTCGCCCAGGTAGCGCTGGTGGTCGAGGTCGACGCCGGTGATCACCTTGACCCCCAGGTCGGTCACGTTGGTGGCGTCGAGGCGGCCGCCAAGGCCCACCTCGCAGACCAGGAGGTCGGCGCCGCGGTCCCGAGCGAAGCCGAGCGCGAGCGCGGTGAGGATCTCGAACTCCGTGGGTGCGCCGTGGGACGGCGTGACCCGCTCGATCGCCGGCACCAGGGCAGAGACGGCGGCGGCGAAATCCGCCGCGCTGATGGGGTTGCCGTCGAGGAGGACACGCTCGGTGTAGGAGGCCAGGTGAGGTTTGGGCATCGCCGCCACGCGGAGCCCGGCCTGACGCAACACCGCGCCGATGAAGTTGCACGTCGAGCCTTTGCCGTTGGTCCCGCCGACAAGCACCCCGCGCATGCCGCGGTCCGGGGCGCCGACCTCTTCGAGCAGGGCGCGGGTACGCTCCAGGCCGAGCTTGATCCCGAACCTCCCAGTGGAGGTGACGTAGCGCAGCGCGCCCTCGTAGTCGAGCACCGTGCGCTCAGGCCGCCGGGGACCTCCGGGCGGCCTCCAGGGTGTTGCGCAGCAGCATCGCCACGGTCATCGGGCCCACGCCCCGGGGTACCGGCGTGAGCAGGCCGGCGACCTCCGCGACCCCGGGGTCGACATCGCCGGTGAGGCGGTCCTTGCCGCCGGGCACAGCGCTAAGCGTGCGGTTTATGCCGACGTCGATGACCGTGGCGCCAGGCTTGACCATCTCCGCGGTCACCATCCCGGGCCGGCCGATCGCCACCACCAGGATGTCAGCGCGACGCGTCACCTCGCCGAGGTCGCGGGTGCGGCTGTGAGCGACCGTCACCGTCGCGTCCGCCAGTAGCAGCAGGCTGGCCATCGGCCGCCCCACGATGTTGCTCCGGCCCACCACCACGGCCTCCCGGCCGCGGGTTTCGACGGACTCCCGGCGCAGCATCTCCATGATCCCCGCGGGGGTGCAGGGCAGCACCCGCGGCGCGCCCATCGCCAGCCGGGCGATGTTTTCGGGATGCTGGCAGTCAACATCCTTGGCCGGGTCCATGGCGCGCACCACGACATCGGGATCGACCTGCTGGGGGAGCGGGAACTGCACCAGGAAGCCGTCGATGGCGGGGTCGGCATTGAGGCGGCGGACGGCGTCGAGGACCTCGTCCTGGGTGGAGCTGGCGGGGAGGCTCACCTGCGCCGAGTGAAAGCCGATCTTCTCCGCCGCGGCGTGCTTGGCACCGACGTAGACCGCGGACGCCGGGTCGTCGCCCACCAGCACCACGCCCAGGCCGGGACGCCTATCCCCGGCGGCGACCAGCGTCGCGACCTCCGCGGCGATCTCCGCGCGGATGGCGGCCGCCATCGCCGCGCCGTCGATCAGCCGCGCGGTCACGGTTTGCCCACGAATTTCCGCCGCGCCTCCTCGGTGACCCGTCGATGGGCCTCGGCGATGGGGATGCCGGCGCCGGCGGCGCGCTCCAGGACCTCGTCGTGCTCCGGCACGGCGTCCACGACCTCGCCGTCGACCAGCTTGAGCTTGACGCCCACACCGCCGATCGAGCTCTTGAACACCTCCATGCGGCGGTCGGCGACGAAGCGCCGCTGCTCCCGCATGCGCACACCCAGCGTCGAGGTCTCGCGAATCAGTCGCTCGGCCAGTGGCGCCGCCGCGGCGGGCTCGCAGACCACGGTGAGGAGGTGAGCGGAACGGCCCTTCTTCATCACCACCGGCGTCAGGAAGGCATCCAACGCGCCGCCCGCCAGCATCGACGCGACGACGTCACTGAGCAGGTTGGCGGCCATGTCGTCGATGTTGGTCTCCAGCACCGTGACCGTGTCCTCCTCGATGCCGGGGCCGCCAGGGGCCGGGGCCAGGGCGGCTTCGACCGGCGCCTCATCGAGCTCACCGACCACCACCCGGAGGACGTTGGGCCAGTCCAGGTCGGCGGTCCCGGCGCCGTAGCCCTCGAGCTGGGAGTCGACGCGCGGCGACTCGAAGCGGCAGCAGGCAGCCAGGATGGCCGCGCCCGTGGGCGTGACCAGCTCGGCGTCGCCCTCCTTCTCGTAGGTCGGCGCGCCAACCGACTCGAGGATGTTCACGGTCGCGGGCGCCGGCAGCGGGATGCGGCCATGGGCGGAGTCGATCTCGCCCTTGCTGAGCGGCAGCGCCGAGCTGTAGAAGGCCTCGACGCCGAGCTCATCGGCGAGCGCGAACGTGCCCACCACGTCGATGACCGCGTCGATGGCCCCCGCCTCGTGGAGGCGGACGCTGGCCAGGTCGACGCCATGGGCCTTGGCCTCGGCCTGGCCGAGGAGACGGAAGGCCAGGCGCGAACGCTCCTTGACACCGTCGCCGATCGTCGCCCCGGCGATCAGTCGGTCGATCTCCCCGATGTGGCGCCAGGGCTTGGGCTGCTTGACCTCGATCTCGACGTGCGTGGCCCGCAGGTTGCCCTTCATGCGCTGGCTGGCAACGACCTCGGCGGCCTCGGCGAGGCCGAGGGCGTCGAGGCAGGCGGTCAGGGTCTCAAGCCGCGCGCCGGCGTCCAAAAAGGCGCCCAGGAGCATGTTCCCGGAGGCTCCGGAGAGGCAGTCGAAGTAGGCGACCCTCAAGGGGTGCCGGGAGCGGGCCGCACGATCTCGACGGCGAACTCGCCGAAGCTCCCCGCGACCGGCGGCACCTTGCCCACGCGCACCCTGACCTCGCGGACGCGGGGCAGCGGCAGGATGCGCCCGGCGATGGCCTCGGCCATCGACTCCAGGAGGCGGTGCTGCTGCTCCTCCACCACCTCGCGCACCAGCTGGTAGACGTGGACATAGTCGACGGCGGCCTCCAGGCTGTCGCTGCGGGCGGCCTCGACAAGGTCCACGCCGATCTCGACATCGACGGTGTAGCGCCCGCCCAGCTCGCGCTCCGCCGCCACGTCACCGTGGTAGCCGTAGAAGCTCATCGCACGCAGCAGGAGGCGATCCATGGGGCTGCAAGTCTACGGTCGGGCGACCTCCACCCCACGGCTTCCGAGCGTGGCTGTTGCTTTGACAAACACACTGGCCGGTGGGAGACTGAGGGCATGAGGGTAGAGGTGCGAGCCACCGGTCTGCGCGCACGCCGCGACGCCAGGGGGTGGACGCAGCGGGAGCTGGCCAAGCGCCTGGGCGTCACGCAGAACTACATCCCGGCGTTGGAGCTGGGCAACCGCAATCCCGGGCCGGACCTGCGGCAGAAGCTCATGGACCTCTTCGACTGCGACTTCGAGGACCTCTTCACGGTGGTGATGGTCAACCCCGCCACCCACCAGGAGGACGTGATGGTCCGGGAGGGTCGCTCCGCCTGACCCGCGGCGCGACATGCAACCGGGCGCGCTGTCAGAATGAGTCCGATGGCTCCTAAGAAAACGATGACTGCCAAGAACAAGGCCGACAAAAAGAAGTCCAGGAAATCGCAGGCGCGCGTGGAGCGTGCCCACGGCGGCCTCGACAAGGCCCGGGAGCGCTTCCACCGCGCCCAGGAGAAACTGCGCCGCGCGGAAGCACGGGTCGAGAAGGCCCTCCACGCGGCGGCCGCCGAGGTCGAGAACCGGGTGATGTATGCCGCCGACGCGGCCAACGAGTCGACGTCGTCCGAGGTCAACCTGCTATCCGCCGCCACCGCGTTGGTTCGGCCCCCCCGGACCCCCGCCAACAACTCGCGGAAGCGGGTTTCTTCCACGCGGGCGGCGGCGAGGGTGGCGGGGGCGAGCCCCGCGGCCAAGCCCGCAATCAAGCGCGCGGCGAAACCGGCCGCGAAGCGCGCGTCGTCGCCGTCCCGGGGCCGCCCCAAGAAAGCCTCTTAGGTCTTGCGCGCAGCCTGGATTGAAGAGGCGGGCACGCCCGACAAGCTGATCCTCGGAGACGTGCCCGAGCCCGCGGCCGGCCCGGGCGAGCTCCGGTTGGAGGTCAGGGCGGCGGGCATCGGCCCCTGGGACCTCAAGAAGATGGCTGGTCGCATGGGCAACCTCAGGCTACCGTTCAGGATCGGGTACGAGTTCGCCGGGGTGGTCGACCAGGTCGGCCAGGGAGTGACCGACTTCGCCGTCGGGGACGAGATCTACGGCACCGACCGGCGGGCCGGAAGCTTCGCCGAGTACCGCATCTGCGCCCCCTCGGACACGGCCCGCAAGCCCGCGGGGATGACGTTCGAAGAGGCCGTCGCGCTGCCCGTCGCGGGCACGACCTCCCTGGAGGGCCTGGTCGAGCGCCTCGGGCTGACCAAGGGTGAGACGGTGGTGATCACCGCCGCCTCAGGGGGTGTCGGCACCATCGCGGTACAGCTGGCGCACAGCCTGGGCGCGCGGGTCGTGGCGGTCGCCAGCGCGGCCAACCACGACTACGTCCGCGCCCTCGGCGCGGATGACGTCGTCGATTACCACCACGACGACTGGCCCACCCGGGTACGGGTGGCGGTACCCGGGGGTGCCGACACGCTCTTCGACTGCGCCGGCGGGCGAACGCTGGAGCGCGCCTTTGACGCGGTCCGGGACGGCGGCCGCGCGGTCGGCATCGTCTGGGGCGGACCCGACGCCGGCCCGCGCGGGATCAGCTTCGAGCGGTTCGCGGCGGCCTCGGGTACCGCGCGGCTGGAGGCCATCGCGCGGATGGCGGACGAGGACAAACTGCGGGTCGAGCTGGCCGCCGAGCTGCCCCTCGACCAGGCCCGCGAGGCCCTCGAGCGGGTGGCCGGAGGGCACACCCGCGGCAAAGTGGTCCTGAAGCTCTACTGATGACCGCCGACGTGACCACCGACGCCCTCGACCTCGTGGACGCCGGCTACGACGAGGCGGTCGACACCCGGCGGGCGGTGCACGCCAACCCCGAGCTGGCCTTCGAGGAGCGCGACACCACCAGCTTGATCCGGGAGCGGCTCGCAGGCCTCGGCCTCACCGCGCTGCCGTGCCCCACCGACACCGGTGCGGTGTTCCGCCTCGACGGCGGGGGCGGACCCGGCAAGACGGTGCTGCTGCGCGCCGACATCGATGCCCTCCCCGTCAATGAGGAGGTGGATGTGCCCTTTCGCTCAGGCGCCGACGGGCGGATGCATGCCTGTGGCCACGATGCCCACGTCGCCATCCTGCTGGCGACGGCGGGCGTCCTGGCGGCACGCGCGGAATCCCTTCCCGGGAGCTATGTGTTCCTGTTCCAGCCTGGAGAGGAATTCGGATACGGGGCGTTGAGGATGATCGAGGGAGGCGTGCTCGACGGCTTCCATGCCGACCGGGTGCTCGGTCTCCACGTTGCGGCCCCGCTGCCCGCCGGGCTGGTGGGTGTGCGGCCGGGCGTGCAGTACAGCCGGGCCCAGGCTTTCAAGATCACGCTCTCCGGCACCGGGGCTCACGCCGCCATGGCCGGCTCCGACGGAAACGTGGTACTGGCGGTGTCGAGTCTGAGCACGCGGCTGTCGGGTGTCGTCGCCGACCTCGAGTACGAGTACGTCAGCTGCGCCTGCAGCGCGGGCGTCATTCGCGCCGGCACGGCCTCCAACGTGGTGCCGCGCCAGGCCTTCCTCGAGGGCACCTTCCGCACCTTCAACAGCGAGCAGTACGAGACGGCGTCGGCGCGCCTGCGCGACGTCTGCGCGGCGATCGAGGCGGAGTTCACGGTTCGGGCCGGCCTGGACCTCGCACCGGTGATCCCCGAGGTCATCAACGACAGCGCCGCGACGGCGGTCTTCCAGGCCGCGGCGGGCGTCGCCATCGGGCCGGCCAACATCTTCGAGGCGCCCCCGGTGCAGCCCAGCGACGACGTCAGCGAGTTCCTCAATCGCATCCCCGGCGTCTACTACCTGGTGGGGGCGCGACCCGGGTCTTCGATGCCGGCGATGCACCATGCACCCGACTTCGCCATCGACGAGGAGTGCCTGCGTGTCGGCACGCGCACCATGGTTGCGGGCGCCATCGCCTTCGCGGCAGAAACCGCCTAAGCGCGACTGCGCCGGGCGACCACCGACAGGCCGGCGACGGCGACAAGTGCCAACGCGAACAGGGCTGCGGCCGGCAGCGAGGCGGCGGTGTTGGGCATCCCGGCCGGCACCGCGGTCACCGCCGGGGCGGCATCGCTGATGGAGGTCACGGTGAGGTTGGGATCGGCGAGGATCTGGCTCTCGCAGAACTCGTCGGTAACCCACTGCTTGTTGCTGAACATCTGGGTCTGGTCCGCGTAGTACGGCGAGTTCGGATTGGTGGACTGCGAGTAGGTCAGGATGGTGTGGGTATCGGGGCATGGGGTGCCGTTGAACGAGACCACCTGGACGAAGCTGGAACCGTGGGGGACGTCGCCGTAGCCGTTGGCCTTGCCCAGCAGGCCACCGCGCTCGTTGATGGCGTTGAAGGTGCCGGGGGTGCCGGGGCCGCCGTGAATGGGGATGCGGGTGGCGCCGCGCTGCGCGAACTGTAGCGGCCCTATGACCGGGTTGGACCCCAGCGTCGCGTCGAGGGGAATCTGGTCGTCCTTGAGTCGCTTGACGGCGTCACCGAACGCCTTCTTGACCTGCGTGCCCATCGGGTCGTTGGAGGTGTCGAGGGTGTTGGGGGTATCGACCGGCGCCAGCGGCTGAGCAGGGTTGTTGGGCGTGTGCGCCGGGTCTCCATCGTTGAACGGGGTCGACCAGGCCCCCCCGTTGACCTTGAGGGCGGCGGTCCAGAATTCGCGCCAGAGCACGGCGCCCTTGCTGTTGAGGTTCTCGGTGCGGTCCCAATTCCGGATCACGGTGCAGGCGTTGTCCACCGCCACGGTCCCACTCGCCGTTGGCGCCGTCCCACCGAAGGCATCGCACATATCGGCCGCGGCCGTCTGCGCCAGCTCACCGCCGTACTGGCGGTCGTTGAAGACCATGTCCATCAACTGCTGTGGCGTGAACTTGGATATGGGTTTGCCATTGTGGCCGTAGATGAACTCCTCCAGCATGGTCAGTCCCAGGCGGGTTCGAAGCGCCCGGGCGGTGCGCTGGTCGCCGATGATGCGGGCGAACCCCTCCAGCCGTTGTCGGGGGTTGGCCAGCCAGTAGCTGTCGTTGGAGTTCTCGGTGTAGTCGGTGCGGAAGAGATGGGGCAGGTGCGATGGTCCGAATATCCCGGGGGCGACGGCGTCGGGGTCGGTGCGCCAGGCACAGGCGGACTTCGAGCCATCCAGCACGGGTAAGCCCAGGAGTTGGATCGTGGCCGTCCCCAGCGGCGTGCCGCAGACGCTCTCGGCGGTCATCGAATCCGGGACATTGGGCACCACCGAGATGTCCGCGTAGAGCGCCTGCCCGGTGTTGTCGGAGACCAGGGTGTTGACCCAGGGGACGCCCTGGTTGCGCTCGAGCACCTGCAGCTCCTCCTGGCTGGAGTGGGCGAGGTCGGTCTCGAGGAAATGGTTGACGTAGCGGAAGTTCCCCTCGTTGGCATCTGCCATGGCGAAGCCGACGCCGTGGCACCAGGGCAGCGGAAGGCCAACCAGGCTGGTGAGCATGGGTCCCCAGCGGGTGCGGTAGAGCGTGCGCGACTGCGGCTGCAGGGACCCGTCCGGCTGCTGCACCTGGACGGTCATGGTGCGCTTGGTCATGGCTTCAACCCCACCGTCAACGAAGTAGGAGGTCTCGCCCGGCGCCACCGCCAACTGGTACGGCGTGAACCGGTACGCGGTCGAGACGGTGTGGCTCCAGGCCATCGAGTCGGTATGCCCGATGAGCACGATCGGCACCCCGAAGAGGCTGCCGCCGCTGACGTTGACCACCCCGGGAATGGTCATCTGCGCCTGGAAGAAGCGCTCCGAGCCGTGCCACGGGAAATGGGGGTTGCCCAGCAGCATGCCATGCCCGTTCTGGGTGGCGTCGCTGCCCAGGGCGACGGCGTTGCTGCCGATCCCGAGGTCAAACTTGCTCTTCATCTGCGCCGCGAACACGCTGGGTACCACCGCCGTCCCGGGGCACGACGGCGCCCCACTGCCGATGCCGTCGATCGCCACGGCCGAGCTGGCCAGCAGCGCCAGCTCGTAGAAGCGTCGATAGACCTCGATCTCGGTGATGGGGTGGACCCACGGCTTGCCCGAGCAGGCGGGGTCGGTGATACCCCCGACGCCGGTGTCGGCGAGGTAGCGGTTGTAACCGGCGGCATACCCACGGACGCCGTCCTTGATCTCCTGGCGCGGCCCCAGGGGGGGCGGCACGGCGATCAGTTTCTCAATGCGTCCGTCATCGACGATCTGCTGAAAGAAGAAGTCGCTGTTGAGGTTGTTGGCGCTGAAGCCGTTGCCCTCAAAAACCCAGGACCCGGTCGGCCCGAAGTACCGCGACCGCTGGCCGTCGACGGTGACGTACTGGTCGGCGATGACGCAGATGTCCTGCGACGCGAAGGCATAACCGTAGCCGTAGCCCAGGCCGGCGAAGTCCTTGGCGAGGATGTGCGGGATCCCGTGCGAGGTCCAGCGGATGGTCGCGCTGAGGGGGCTGGAACCCAGCGCCGGCACGGCCGTGGCAGGCAGGAGCGTCGCCACCAGCGCCGCAAACGCCAGCGCCAGCGACAGGCGTCGGGCGCGGCCGCTCAGCCTCGGCCCACCGGGCTGCCGACTCGGATCGTCCCCCCTCCCGAACCCCGCCATCGGGGGAGACTACCGCACTGCGTCGCTAGCTCGATTTTGAGGTCCGAGCGGCTGTCCCGGCGGCACCCGTCTTGGCGGTCCTCTGCTTCGCCCCAGGCTTGGCCGAGGTTCGACGGCGCGGCTCGTGGTCGGCGAGCGCCCGCGGAATCGGCTCGGCCTCCATGCCCTCCTCCTTGACCTCGGAGATCTCCTCACCCAGCCGGGGCAGGTCCTCGATGGTCGCATCGCGGTGCTCGGGCAGGGCGAATGCGTCCTCGTGGCCGCGACTGGACTTGTAGAGCGCACCCAGGTAGACATTGACGACACCCGCGATCGGAACCGCGAAGAGCGCGCCCAGGACGCCGCCGACATCGGCGCCGATGAGCAGCGCCGCCATCGCGGCGAGGGGGTGCAGGCGGGTGGCGTTGCCGGTAACCCGGGGGCCGATGATGTAGGCCTCGATGGCGTGGCCGCCGACCCCGATCACCGCCGCCAGGAGGCCGAGGAAAGGGCTCTGGATGAGGGCGAAGATGACCCCCAGCGCCATCCCCACGGGGGCCCCGATCAGCGGCAGGAACTCCAGGAAGAAGACCGCGATGCCGATCACGAAGGCGTAGTGCACACCGATCACCGTGAGCGCCAGCCCGGTGTAGATCCCCATCACCAGCGCCATGATCAGCTGGCCTCGCACATAGGCCAGCACCGTGCTGCCGGTGGCCACGAAGAAGAAGTCGACCTGCTCCTGGTGAGCGTGGAAGAGGCGGCGGACCGCGGCCACCAGCTCCCGGCCCTGCGATTCGAGGTAGATCGAGATCACCGCGATCAGGAGGATGTTGATGACGGCGCTGATCGCGCTCTGCAGGGCGTGGAAGGCGTTGTTGAAGAGCTGGCTGCCGATCGCCGAGGTGCCCCCACCGCGCAGGTCCAGGTTGATCCCGAAGCGCTGAAAGTCGGTCTGGAAGGTGCTGAGGAACGCGGTCACCCGACCGTAGAGACGCGGTCCCTCGTCCCTGAAATCGCTGAGCTGCTGACCGACCAGCGGCACCAGCAGCGCGATCCCGCCGCCGATCACCAGCACCAGGCCGAGGTTGACGACCAGGACGGAGAGTCCTCGACGACCGTGCATCAGCCCGGTGTGCTCGAGACGGTCGATGAGGGGGGTCAGCAGCAGCGCGATGATCGCCGCAAACACGAACAGCAGCGCCACGCTGAAGATGTGCGAGAAGATCAGCTGCTCCTGGTGATAGACCTGCAGGGAGACCAGGGCGATCAGCAGGTAGACGAGGACACGGATGGGCTGGGGCACGGACTCCCAGCGCACCGTGCGTGCGGGAGCTTGCCTGGCCCCCGTCGCCTCGCTCATGGGATCAATGGTACGGGGGGCACCCCGCCCCGGGGCCGGGTGAGAGGCTAGTGGCCGCCCAATGCCTTGCGGATCCAGCCGGGCATCGCGGGGGCGACCTCCTGGCCGGGGATGCTGCAGCTGGAGAGGCCACGCTTCTCCAGGTAGCGCTGGTGGTAGTCCTCGGCCTCCCAGAACCGCGCCGCCTCCGTCACCTCGGTGACCACCGGCTTGCGGTGCCGGGGCGCTTCCTCGGCCTTGATCCTCTCCGCCACCGCCTTCTGCTCCGGCGAGTGGTAGAAGACCCCGGATCGGTACTGGTCGCCGACGTCGGGGCCCTGGCGGTTGAGCTGGGTGGGGTCGTGGAGGCTGAAGAACTTGCGGGTGAGGTCCTCATAGGTGGTCTCGCCCTGGTTGAACTCCACCTCGACGGCCTCGGCGTGACCCGTGGTGTGGCTGCAGACGTCGCCGTAGGTGGGGTTGTCGCCAGCACCGCCGATGTACCCGACCCGGGTGCCGACGACGCCGGGCATCTGGCGGAACTCCGCCTCCACGCCCCAGAAACAACCTGCCGCAAACGTGGCCTTCTCGCTCATGTGTCCTCTCACTGTGCCTGGTGCCGCCACCGCGGCGCTGCCATGATCATTAAACCCCCACCAGGTGGTCCTGATTCCAGTTCGCCTCGGCGCGCCGGCTGGATCAGCCGCCCATATGCCAGTTGCTCGGGCTGGGATCCTTGCGCTGCAGCTTCTCCCAGTCCTCACGCACCGGCGAGAAGACGTCGATCACCACGCACCCCTTTGGACCGGTGCTCGCATGGTGGGGGACGTTGGACGGGATGTTGTAGGTGTCGCCCGGGTTCAGCTGGCGGGTCTCGCCGCCGATGGTGAAGGTCATCTGCCCCTGGATCAAAAAGCCCATCTGCTCGTTTGTGTGATGGTGCTCTTGCAGCTGGATGTTCGGCTCCAGGTCCACCAGCGCCATGGTCATCCGCTCGCCGGTGATCACCCGGCCCTGGATGCCGTCCCAGATCTGACGCGGCTGCTGTGAGTTGAAGTCGGAATACGTTGTCATGCGGCCTCCTGAACGATCGCCCAGCATACCGTTCATCTGAGAACATGGCGGGATGGCCGATACGCTGGAGTTCGATGTCGTGGTGGAGGTACCCAAGGGGAGCCGCAATAAGTACGAGATGGACCTCGCCACCGGGCACATCAGGTTGGATCGCCCCCTGTACAGCTCGGTTCGCTATCCGGCCGACTATGGATTCGTACCTGAGACGCTCGGCGGCGACGGCGACCCCCTGGACGTGCTGGTGCTGGTCGACGAGCCCACCTTCCCCGGCTGTCGGATCCGCTGCCGCGCCATCGGCGTGTTGCGCACCCACGACCAGAAGGGCCTGGACGCCAAGGTGCTGGCGATCCCCACCTTCGACCCCCGGGACTGGGACGACATCACCGCAGTCCCCAGGGAGCTGCTCAACGAGATCGAGCACTTCTTCTCGATCTACAAGGACCTCGATCCCGACAAGTTCAGCCATGTCGAGGGCTGGTCGGGGCGCGCCCGCGCCGAGAAGGAGGTGACCCAGGCCCGCCTGCGCCACCTCAGGGGCCACTAGGTGGACGAGGCCACACCCGAGAGCGGGATAGAGATCCTCTACGGCGGCGGTCGCGTCTTCCCGGCCGACCCCGGTTTCGCCGCCTCTGCCAACGCCACGGCCGCGCTGTATGACCTGGACCACATCGAGTACTGGGAGACCGAGGCCCGCCGGCTGACCTGGTTCAAGCCCTGGGAACGAACGCTGGATTGGGATCCACCGGACGCGAAATGGTTTGTCGGTGGCCGCCTGAATGTCTCTTACAACTGCCTCGACCGCCACGTCGCGGCCGGGCTGGGCGAACGCGTTGCGTACCACTGGGAGGGCGAGCCGGGGGACCGCCGGACGATCACCTACCGCGAGTTGCTGGGGGAGGTCTGCCGAACGGCGAACGCCCTCAAGCAGCTGGGGGTCGCGCGCGGGGACCGGGTGGCGATCTACATGCCGATGATCCCCGAGCTGCCGGTGGCGATGCTGGCCTGCGCCCGCATCGGCGCCGCACACACCGTGGTCTTCGGGGGCTTCTCCGCGGAGGCCCTGCGCGGCCGAGTCCAGGACGCCGAGGCGAAGGTGGTGATCACCGCCGACGGTGGCAACCGCCGGGGCCAGCCGGCAGCGCTCAAGCCCGCGGTCGACGAAGCGCTGCAGAGCTGCCCCTCGGTGACCCACGTCCTGGTGGCCCGCCGGACGGAGCTGGAGACGGCGATGCAGGACGGTCGCGACGTATGGTGGGAGGACGTCGTGCCGGGGCAGGCGGCGGAGTGCCCCTGCGAGGAGATGGACGCGGAGGACCTGCTCTACATCCTCTACACGTCGGGGACCACCGCCAAGCCCAAGGGCATCATGCACACCACCGGCGGTTACCTCACCGGCGTCAGCGCCACCCACCGGTATGTCTTCGACCTCAAGGCCGAGTCCGACGTCTACTGGTGCGCCGCGGACATCGGCTGGGTCACCGGGCACAGCTACATCGTCTACGGGCCGCTCTGCAACGGCGCCACCAGCGTGATGTACGAGGGCACCCCCGACACCCCCGGCAGGGATCGCTGGTGGGAGATCATCGAGCGCTACAGGGTCAGCATCCTCTACTGTGCGCCGACCGCGATCCGCACCTTCATGAAATGGGGCGAGCAGTGGCCGCAGCGGCATGACCTGTCATCGGTCCGGCTGCTGGGCTCGGTCGGCGAGCCCATCAACCCCGAGGCGTGGCTGTGGTACCGCAAACACATCGGCGGTGACCGCGCGCCCGTGGTCGACACGTGGTGGCAGACGGAAACCGGCGCGATCATGATCAGCCCCCTGCCCGGCGTCTCGACGCTGAAACCGGGCTCGGCCAACCGGCCCCTGCCGGGGGTGTCGGGGGCGGTGGTCGACGCCGAGGGCAACGAGGTCCAACCGGGTTCCGGCGGTTACCTGACGATCGACCAGCCGTGGCCCTCGATGCTGCGCGGGATCTACGGCGACCACGACCGCTATATGGAGACCTACTGGTCGCGATACCCAGGCCGGTATTTCGTCGGCGATGGCGCCCGCATCGACGCCGATGGCGATTACTGGCTCCTGGGCCGCGTCGACGACGTCATGAATGTCAGTGGGCATCGCCTCTCGACCATCGAGATCGAGTCGGCGCTGGTGGACCACCCTGCGGTGGCCGAGGCCGCGGTGGTGGGGATGAACGACGAGACCACCGGCCAGGCGATCGTGGCGTACGTAATCCTGCGCGACGGCATGGAACCCACCCCGGAGCGCGGCGCCGAGGTGCGCGAGCACGTCGGCAAAGTCATCTCACCGATTGCGAGACCGAAGTTCGTCCACTTCACCCCCGACCTGCCCAAGACCCGTTCGGGCAAGATCATGCGGCGGTTGCTGCGCGACGTGGCGGAGCAGCGCGCGCTCGGCGACACCACCACCCTCGCCGACCCCAGCGTGGTCGACGCCCTGCAGATCGGAGCGTCCGAGAAAGAGGAAACGTAGAGGTGGCCGGCAGCACCTCCCCGTTCATCGAGCTGTTTCGCAACTTCGTCACCTCGGACGAGGGGCTGCAGTTCCTGCTGCGGACCCTCCAGGACCTACCTCGCACGAGCTGCGCGGCCCCCTTTCCGTGTTGCTTGGCTACCTTGCCATGCTCACCGACGGCTCGCTCGGCGAACTGCCGCCGCGGGTCCGCGGGGTGCTCCCCGTTCTCAACGCCAAAGCCGCCCAGATGGCCCTGCTGATATCGCAGATGCTGGACGCGGCGCGGCTGGAGGACAGCCAGCTACAGCTCAAGTTGGAGCCCGTCGACCTGCACCAACTGGTGCGCCAGGTGGCGGACACCATGGGCTCGCTGACCGCGCCCGGTCAGTCGCTCCTGCTGGAGCACCCCGGCCGCGATGTGCTCCTGGTCGCCGATGCCGGGCGGCTCGAGACCATCGTCGTCAACCTCATTGACAACGCGCTCAAGTACTCGCCCCCGGGAGGCGCGGTGCGGCTGGCGGTGGCAACCGAAGACGCGTCGGCGACCTTGCGGGTGCGTGACCAGGGGATCGGTATCGCCGAGGCGGACCTGCCCCGTCTCTTCACCCGGTTCGGGCGCCTGGTCACCGCAGAGAACAGCCACATCCCGGGGACCGGGCTGGGGCTCTACCTCTCTCGTGAGATCGCGCGCATGCACGGTGGTGACATCACGGTCAGCTCGGCGTTGGGGCAGGGCAGCGAGTTCACGTTGACGCTTCCGCAGGCGGGGCCGGCAGCCCAGTCGCCGTCCTCAGCCGGCGTGAATCTCGAACAGCGGGTGTAGCTCTGCCCAACCGCCGTGGTCGTTGTCGAGGACGTAGGTCCCCGTTGCCGACACGTGGGTGCCGATCGGTGGAATGGGGATCAGCGGCACGCCGCCGCCGCAGGGAGCGATGGCGTCGCTCTGGGTCACTTCGTGCTGGCAGATCGGTTCCAGCACGAGGTCGCCGTGCTCCCCGGTGGTGTTGGCCGGGCGCAGCATCGACGCGAAGGGAGGGTCGACCTGGAGCAGGACATGGTAGTCGCCATCGGGCTCCGACCGGATGGCGGCGATGACCCCGCTGACGGTCCGGCAACGGTCCAGCAGCTGGAGCCGGTAGGGATGGTAGACGTGCGCGGTGGGGTCGCCGCAGTGCCTGGCGGGAGCCGGCGCCATTGCCGCCGCGGTTGACAGCGCCGACGGCGTGGCCGCGCCATCCGAGGCCACCACGGATGACGACGGCGACGATCCGCCCTGGGGACCGTTGTCAGCGCAGGCGCCGACGGTCAGCAGCAACGCCGCCCCGGTGACCAGCCGCGCTCCCCGCACGCCCAGATGGTAAGCCCGGATCCGGTGGATCCCGGCTGAGCCGAGAGGAGCCGCACCGCGAAGGTCAGACGCGCCGGCTAACCCCTGGCGGTCTGGTCCTTCCCCTCCTGCGCAGGGCGGCCGCCAGGGCGACCGGGACCAGCATCGCCGTCAGGTCGAGAACATATCCCGCCCGCGAGGTGTTGGGCATCCCTCCCGAACGCAGACAGGCGTCGTTGACCGCGGTTGCGCCAGGCACGGTGGCGGTGCTGCGGGGGGCGGGGAAGTAGGCGACGTTGCTGATCGCGCCCAGGTTGCCACCCTTGCGGGTCGCGTCGTTGACGCCCTGCACCGCGACCCAGACCGGGCCGTTGGCCGGGATGCCGTCAAACGCCGCCACCTGCGCCTTGCAGGCCGTGCCGGCGCCCGCGCTGCCCGCGACCCCTGACAGGGTCACCGACGAGCCCCCGACCAGGCTGGCCTGGCTCCAGTTGGCATCGGTGATCGGCCCCGTGGTCGAGTAGCGGAATTCGTAACCCTGGGCATTGCCACAGAAGAGGTCACCGTGGGGCGCGGTGAAGGTCAGCTGGACCGAGCCCCCGTGGCGCGTCCCGCCCAGGTCCGACACCGTCGAGGGCCGGCCGGCTTTGGTCTCGTACTCGCCACTGTTCCAGTTGTCGTGCCGCGCCTTGGGCCACGACGCCGGTGCGCACGCACCCGCGGTGGTGTTCCAGACGAAGAGCTTGCCATTGCGCGTCAGGGACGCCACGCGCTTGTTCATCGCCGTCCCGAACGTCCCCACGACCGGCACGTCGACGGTCCAGTCGCCAGTGTTCTTGTTCCACCCCGGGACCTCGTTGCCGTTGTGGTCGATCCCCCGCAGGTCGGTGGTGGCGCTGCCCTGGAGGATCGCCTGGGTGCCGTCACCGGTGATGTCCGCGATCGCCGGTCCGGAGAGGAACTGGAGGTCGTTCATGTAATGCGGGTAGCCCACGTGCAGCGGCGGCGCGCAGGCCGCGCCCGCGCACGCCGGCGGGACGCTGCTCAGGCTCCACGCGGTGATGTGGTTCTGGGCGCCCAGCTGGTGGGCGGCCACGATCACATCGACCGCCTTCACCGCCCCCACCGTCGCGGTGACCAGCACCAGGTCGCCGTTGCCGGTCAGGTCGCCGAAGACCACCTGGCCGAACGCCGCCGCGGCCAGCGGGTCGGTGGTGTTGCCGCCGATCTGCCCGTTGCCGCCCATGGTGCGGTCGTGCATCTTGCCGTCCACTCCCAGCCCCTGGCCGTAGCAGGACTTGCCGTCGCTGCCGAACACATACGCCGGGCCGTTGCTGGCCGCGAGGCCCACCTTGAGGCCGTTGCTGCTGTTCTGCGGGCAGGTCATCGAGATCAGCGCCGGCGGGGTGTCGACGCCCGACCCGACTGTGGGCAGGATCTCGGCCTGGAAGATACCCACCTTGACCGGCCAGCCCGGGACGTAGGCGTTGGTGGCGACGAGGTCGGGCGGCTCGGTCGGGCAGCTGGTCCTGGCGTGGCAGTAGCCGTCGCTGAACACCGCGTACGCCCGGCCGTTGGCCTCGTTGGCGACCTGCGACAGCACCGGCGAGAGCAGGCCGCCGCTGTCCGCCGAGGCGTTGTAGCCGCCGTCCGACGCCAGGCTGTACTCCTCGTTGCGCCCCAGCACGATCTCCCTGTGGCCATCCCCGAGGAGGTCCCCCACCGACGGCGAGCTGACGATCTTGCTGCCGTAGAAGGCGCCGGAGTTCGGCTTCAGGTGGACCCGGTGCGTCCCGGCGTCAATGCTGGCGACCTTCTCCGGCGAGGCCAGCAGCAACGGGAAGCCCGGCTGCCGCGACCCGTCGGGACGCCACACGTAGACGTGGCGGTCCAGCGACCCGACAACGATCTCCAGCTTGCCGTCGCCGTTCAGGTCGGCGATGGTGGGCGACGCGAAGAACCCGAACTGGACCCGGTTGTCCACGTCGCGGTTGAAGGCCCCCGGGACGCCCTGGCGCGAGTACCTGAAGTCGACGTGCACGGGGAAGTTGGGCCGAACGCACGGGGCGGTCTTGCCGATGCCGGCGCAGTATGCCGCCGACACCTCGTAGACATACACGTAGCCGGCGTTGTCCGACGCGACCACCTGCAGCCGGCCGGTGCGATCGAGGTCACCGACCGCC
This sequence comes from Candidatus Dormiibacterota bacterium, assembly GCA_036741395.1. Classification (GTDB taxonomy): domain Bacteria; phylum Chloroflexota; class Dormibacteria; order DASZGP01; family DASZGP01; genus JAXDLW01. The sequence goes on along the minus strand of DAINSI010000003.1, from coordinate 40,893 downwards.
ACGGTGCGCAGGACGGCGGCGTAGCTATTGGCCGCCACCGGGCCCAGGATCGGGTCCCTGAACGCCGGCTCGCGTTCTCGGGACGGACAGGTGGTGCTGTCAGGAAGCGCGCTGCTGCACAGGGGCGTGGTGTGCACCGGCCAGCCCGGCAGCTCGGTGCCGTCCGACCGCAGCGCGTGGATCAGGCCCGTTGAGCTGCCGAAGATCAGCTCGTTCTGGTTGTCACCCAAGAGGTCCGCCAGCACCGGCTCGCTGCCACCGTCGCTGTTGTACTTCTTGGGGAAGCCGGGGACGGCGGTGCCATTGGCGCCGACGCTGTCGTCGTGGTGGTGCTGCAACGACTTGCGGTCCTCGCCGATGTGCAGGCCCGGGATCGCCTTGCCCTGCGCATCCACCGCGGTCACCTGCAGCCGCAGGGTGAAGGTGTACTGGTCCCATTGGTTCTTGCCCGGCGCGGCGCTGTAGGGGCTCGCCGGGTTGGACCAGTCGGTCTGGTCGCCGTTGGGATTGGCCAGTGGGTGCGGGTAGGTCACCGGGTTGTAGTTCGCGAAGGCCTGGTCGAGCTGGGCCCTGGTCAGCGTCGCCAGCGTTCCGCTGATCGGCCCGGTCTGGACGCCGGGGTGCGTCGCGGGGATGTCGATGGCGTGGAAGTCGGCCTCGTGGGGCTGCACGCCGTAGGCCACCTGGACCGCGTACCGGTAGCGCCCGCCGGGGACCCGCGACGCCGCCACCCGGCCGGTGACGCTAAAGCTCGGCTCGGTCGTGTCGAGGTTCTCGAACCAGGCCGGCGTCTCGATCGTCGCCTCGGGTGGGATGCGCCCGCTGAGGACGGTACGCAGCTGGCAGTTGGCGTTGGCGCGGCCGTAACCGAAGTACTGGCTCCACCCGCCGATCGAGCGGTATCGCTCGCCCGCGTTGGTGGTGCCGTAGTTGTTGGGGAGCCCGGCGGGGTCCGTGGTGACCTCAGTGCAGGGCGAGGTGGCGTCGGCAGGACTGTCACCGCGTCCCACGGGCGGCCTGGGGTCCTCGAAGTCGATGTTGTCGGCGGACGCCAGGACCACCTGCTTGACCTCCTCCGGCGAGATGTCGACGCCGTCCGGGTGCAGCGCTGTGGGCGGCGCGTACTGCTGCAGCAGGCCCTTCTTGACGAGGTTGCGAGCGACCGAGTAGATCAGCCCGACCGACCCCGACTCCTTGCCCACCGCCTCCGAGCTGCATGACGAGCTCTCCACCGCGGCGATGATGTGCGCGCCGTAGTTGGTGCAGCCGTTGAGCAGCAGATAGGTGCGGCCCACGTTGTTGGGACCCGGGAAGCTGTTGTTCAGGGGCACCTGGGAGCTGTCGACCTCGTTCTTGCGCACCGAGTTGACGACGATTGCGTGGTTCTCGGTGGCGCCTGGCTGGTTGTGGTGACCGGCCGCCTCGTCGGCCGCGCTGGCGACAAACGTGACGCCGTTGCGGTACGCGTAGTCGATCGACGCCTGCGTGAGATCGGCGCTGTTCAGCGTGCCCAGCGCCGACTGGATGATGTTGACCTGGTTGTCGACGCCGTACATCACGGCCTGGTTGAACTCGTTGACGTCGGCGATGAAGGAGTCACCGACCTTCAGCGGCAGGACCATGCAGCTGGGACAGGTGCCGATGTCGCCCCCGTTGTTGGCCTCGGCGTTGGAGTCGCGCGCCTCGCCGCTGCCGTGGCCGTAGTGGGGCTCGTCATAGGGGTCGTTGGTGCGCTCCATGAAGTTCCAACCGGCGATGTCGTGAGGGAACCCGTTGCCGTCGTTGTCGACGTTGTCGGTGCTGTTGCTGCACACCCGCCGGCCCTGGCTGTCGACGCCGGTGAAGCGCCCCACCTGCTGGCCGGCGGGCAGCGTCGCGTCGTAGCAGGAGAAGACCTCGATCAGGTCCTCAGGGGTGAGCAGGTTGTTGGCGGGGGTGGTGCTGCCGCAGCAGAAGTGGCCGTGGGCGGGCAGGTTGACCCGCGGGTCCTGCGAGTAGTCGCTGACGTTGAACATCCCGCTGTGGTCGACGTCGTAGCAGTCGGTGAAGCCCCGCGCGGCGGTGGGGAATCCCGGTGACGCCAGCTTCTGGTTGCGGGGCGGCAGCAGGGCCGGGTCGCAGCCGGGGAAGAGGCTGCGATCGGCACGCTCCGGCGGCGGCAGCTCGGCCCAGTTCAGCCACACCTTGTTGCGCAGGTCGTTCATCTTGCCCTGGTCGTTCCAGATGATCCCGGAGTCCAGGACCGCGATGTGGATGTCGGGCCGGCCGGTGCTGACGTTGAAGGACTTGTCGACGCTGCCGCCCATCACGCCGCCCAGCTCCTGGGCGGACATTGGCGGTAGGCCCGCCTGGGGGTCGACCTTGCTGCTGACGTGCCAGTCGTCGCAGTCGAAGTCGTTGGGCGCGTGGGTGATGGCGGCGCTGCAGTCGATGGGTGGCGTGGCGCGCAGGTAGTCCTGGTATGCGTATTTGTCGGGCTGCCCGGAGGACGAGGGCCACGGCGCATCGGCCAGGGTGGCCAGCGGGGAAACCAGCGCGGCGGCACAGCCAAGCAACGCCGCCACCACGGCTCGTCTCCCTGCCCCCTCCTGCGTACGATGCAAGGTCCGCCGAGAGTAACTCGCGGTCCGGCCGGCGTCAAACCGGGCCTGTTTCAACCGGGCCTGTTTCAACCGGGCCTGCTTTAGCCAGGCCGTGCCACCGCATCCGCTGGTCCCCACCCAGGGGCGGCTGGATGACAGCGCCGGCGTGACGGGACCAAGCCCGGGTAGGCTCTGGACGTGCTGGGTGCCCGCCGAATATTGCTGCCGGCGGTGATGGGCCTGGCGCTGGGGCCGCTGGGGACAGCGGTGACCCTGGCCGCGGCTCCAGGCTGGCACCAGTGGACGGGGACCGCCACCGGAGTGTACCGCGACGCCACCTACGAACGCGGCGAGTTCATCTACAGCAACGGGATCTTCCAGTCACTGGGCGCCAATGCCGACAGCCTCCACCGCCGCGATTACTACGCCGCCTTTGGCGAGTCGGCTCCGACCTACTCGCCGCCGAACGACCTCTACAACGCGCTCACCTACGACTTCTTCGGCGCCCACCGATCAACCCACAATGGCGACTACCAGCTCCCCACCGACAAAACCCGATGGCCCGACTTCACCGGCGACCTCGCCGAGGTGCGCCTGGCGACCGAGGGCAGCGACCTCTTTGTGCGGATGCGCTTCACCTCGTTGCCACGGTCGGACGCCCAGGTCGCGACCCTGGCCTTCGCCCCCGCGTCGGCGCCGGGCGCGGCGCGCGCGTGGCCGCGCAATGCAGGAATCAGCAGCCCGTGGACGACCGCCCTGACCATCTGGGGGACGGGGGCGCAGCTGGATTCCGGCACAGGCTCGCAGTCCCTGCAGGCGGCGGGAGGGGCGTCCCGGTTCCTCCTCGCCGAGCATGCCTTAGAGGCGCGCATCCCGCTTGCCCGCCTGCCCGCCGGACGCTGGTCGCTGACCGGGGGCAGCGGCCTCGACGACCCGGCCACGCCGGGCCAGTACTGGGCCGTGCCGGCCGGGAATGCGAGCGCCAGCCAACCAGGAAGCGGTGCCCCCCTGGCACCCGGCGCCAACGTCTGGGACCTGCTTTTCAGCCGCGACACCACCTGGACCTTCGACGAGCTGAAGCAGGCCGACGATCTGCGGGCGGGCGACGTCAGCACCGACAGCCAGCAGGTCGACCCCACGGTGCTGCTGGCGCGCGCGACCCAGGCCGCCCCGCTGCGCACCGGCGACCTGTCGCGCTTCTTCACCAGCGCCATCGGCGCTGCTGACGGCATCGACCGCAGCGCCGGGCTGGTGCCCTTCGCGCCACCAAGCGCGCCACCCACACCCCTGGGCCTGGCGCCGCTGGCCGACTTCGACGTCACCTACCACTACACCGGCAGGCTTCAGCCGTACTACATGCACGTTTCCGCGGCCTACGCGGCGCGCTCCGCGCCGATGCCGCTGATCGTCTACCTGCACGGGTTCACGGGCCTGCCCGATGAGCCCTTCTACAACCCCATCGGGCTGGTCACCACCGCCGACCAGCACGGGTACCTGCTGGCGAGCGCGCTGGGGCGCGGTGATTACAGCTACAAGGGCCCCGGCGACATCGACGTCAAGGAGGTCATCGCCGACGTCGAGAAGCACTACGACGTCGACCCCAACCGGGTCTACCTGATGGGTCACTCGATGGGCGGCTACGGCAGCAACAACGTCGCCATCCACAACCCCGACCTCTTCGCGGCGGTGGCCCCGGCGGAGGGCACCGACTCCATCGACCTGCACCAGAACCTGCGCAACGTGGGCTGGCTGGAGATGACCGCCGAGGAGGACCTCGACACGGGGGGCGCGCAGGCCAAGAAGCTCTACGGCAACCTCAGCGCGGATGGCTACGACGCCACCCTGGTCGACTACAAGGCCAAGATCCACGAGTACTCATCGATCTACGACACGCTGCCGCGGATCTTCGATTTTTTTGGCGCCCACCGCCGCAATCCCAACCCCGCCGTGGTGATCTATTCCCGGCTCCCCGGCGACGATGTGCCGTCGATCGGGCTGGTCTACGACCACGCGTACTGGGTATCGGGGCTGCGGTCCGCCGATGTCGCCAAGCGCGCCGACACCGTGGTCGAGTCACTGGGCCTGGCGCACGCCAACCTGACCCCGACGTCGGCCGCCCACACCGACGTTATCGGTGACGAGGGCGGACCGACGATGCTGCCGCGGACCCTGCGCGAGCTGTTTCAAACGGTGCCGGCATTCGGGCCCGCGGTGGGGGTGAGCAACGCGGCCAACATCAACACCACAAACGACTCGGCGCTGAGCCTCGACCTGGCGAGGATGGGCCTGCGCGACGACTGCACCCTGACCCTGCACGTCAACTCCGACCACGCGCTGGCCATCAACCTGGGCCGAGAGTCCGTGTCCGCGCCGGCAGGCACGAGCATCCAAACCGTCGGTAGCGGGGTCTGCGCTGCCTCCACCCCCGGTGGGGGAGGCGGCACCCCCAACACCGGGCGGGTGCGGGGGTCGTGGACCTGGGTCGCTGCCCTCGCCACGCTCATCGCCGTCGTATGCTCCCGGGGTCTGGACAGCAAGCGGAGGTAATGCCCATGGGAAGCAAGGACCGGCCCAAGGAGACCAAGAAGAAGAAGACCAAGAAAGCGGTGATCGCCAAGGACAACACGCCGCGGGAACGCTTCAGCCCGCCTCCGCCGCCCAACAGCAAGTCGCGGGAGCCCTAGAGCCGGGAACGCCCGCCCGACGCGGCGGCCGACGCCACGATCGCCAGGATGTCGGCGCCATAGCGCTCGTATTTCCGCGGGCCGACGCCCGGGACGTCGAGGAGGTCACCCTCGCTCTGGGGCATGGCGCGGGCGATGGCCTCCAGCGCGGAGTCGTGGAGGATCACATAGGCGGGCAGTACGTCCGAGCGCGAGCGCTCCAGCCTCCAGGCCCGCAGTTGCGTGACCAGCTCCGCCGCGTCCGCGGAGAGGCTGCCGCCCGGGGGGCGGCCGAACGCCGCGGCGGCTCGCGTCCCGGTGACCGCAGCGCTGCCCGCGCCCACCTCGTCGAGGAAGATCGACCGCCGCACGCGCGAGTTCTTGGGAGCCCAGCTCAGGAAGAGGTGGCTGCGGGCCCGGGTCAGGCCGACGTAGAACAGCCTGCGCTCCTCGGTGATCGCCTCCGGGGACTTGGCCCGGCGATCGGGCATCTCGCCGCTGTTCAGGCGCGGCAGGAAGACGGCGTCGAATTCGAGACCCTTGGCCCGGTGGTACGTCAGCAGCTGCACGCCGTGCCCGGCGTCGTCAGCGGAGAAGCGGCGCTGTAGGTCCTCCACGAACTCGCGGACGCCGCCGTCCCCCCTGTGGTCCTGCGCCAGACGGACCAAACGCGCCAGGTCCTGCTGGCGGGTGGCCTCCTCGCTGTCCGCACCGGCGGCGCCGCGGGGGTTCCAGCCCACCTCCCGCGCGGCCACCTCCACGGCCGCGGCCACCTCATCACTGCGAGGCCGGCGCAACCGCGCCAGCAGGTCCCTCGCCGCGGCGCGACGGAGGAAGGCGCCGCCCTTGACCTGGTAGGGGATGTGCCCGGCCGAGAGCTCCTCCTCCAGCTCCTCGGACATCGCGTTGAGGCGGTACAGGACCGCGATCTCCTCCTCCGCCACGCCCTCTGAGACCAGGCGGCGCACCTGCTGCAGGATCCAGTCGACCTCACCGCCGGGGGTCATCAGCCGCTGCATCACCACCGCCGGACCGGCATCGCGGGTGGGGATCAGCTGCTTGTCGGTCCCGCCCAGGTCGGGGGTCAGGCGGTTGGCGAGGTCGATGACCTGCGGGGACGACCGGTAGTTGCGCACCAGCGTCACAACGGCGACTGCGCGGTGGCGCTTGTGGAAGTCCAGCAGGTAGCCCGGCGACGCGCCGGTGAAGCTGTAGATCGACTGGTAGTCGTCGCCGACCACGCAGACGTCGTCGCGCTCGCCCAGCCAGGTGTCGAGCAGCTCCTGCTGCAGGAGGTTCACGTCCTGGTACTCATCGACGGTGAAGGCGCGCACCCGTTCCTGGAAGCGCGCCAGTTGATCGGGGGACTCCCGGAAGAGCCTCGCGGTCTCCGCCAGCAGGTCCTCGAAGTCGATCATCCCCATCCGCTGCCGCTGCTTCTCGTAGTCCGCGTAGACACGGGCCATCAGGTGGGGGGCGATCACCGGCTGGTGGTCACCCAACGTATCGATGTAGCGCTCCGGTGTGACCCGTTGATTCTTGGCGCGCTCGATCTCGCCGGCGATGTCGCTGACGGGGACGAACTTGTGGGGAGGCGGTAGCCGCGACGCCAGCGGCGCCAGGATCCGGGCCTTGCTGGGCAGGATCTCCCGCTCATCGCCGAGGTACTGGCGGAACAGCGCCAGCGCGGCGGAGTGAAAGGTGCGCGCCCGCACCCCGGTGACGCCCAACCGGTCAAGGCGCTCGCCCATCTCCCGCGCCGCCCGCTGGGTGAACGTGACGGCGAGGATCTCGGCGGGGCGGAAGGTACCGGTGAGGACCTGGTTGGCGATGCGACGAGTGACGGTGGTGGTCTTGCCACTGCCCGCCCCGGCCAGGATCACAACCGGGCCGCGGACCCGCGCGACGGCGTCGGCCTGCTCGGGGTTGAGGCCTTCGAAGATGGCGGCGGCGGGGTCGGGCACGGCGCCAATTCTCGGCCCCGCGTCGAGACGTTGCGTGGACAGCGCGATAATGAGGCCGATCGAAGCCGACCCCTGCCGCGCAGGGTCAACGGGGTGTGTGACCAATGGCAATGATGGATACCCAGCTCAATTCCTGGCTGCTTTTCGGCAATGCCGGCCGCCACCACGCGGACACCGAGATCGTGTCCCAGGTGGCGCCGGGGAAGAAGCACCGCTACACCTATGCCGAGTATTCGCGGCGTACCCAGCAGCTGATGCACGCCCTCGACAGGCTCGGCATCGACCGCGGCGAGGCCGTGGCGACGATGGCCTGGAACGGCTACCGCCACCTCGAGCTGTATTTTGCGATCCCCTGCACCGGCCGCGTCCTGCACACCCTCAACCTGCGCCTCTCGACCGAGGACCTGACGTACATCATCGGCCACGCGAAGGACCGCGCCATCTTTGTGGAGGCGGACCTGCTGCCGATCCTGGAGAAGATCGGCGACGGCCTCTCAGGCATCAAGCACATCGTCGTCATGGGCGAGCACGGTGAGACGTCGCTGCCCAATGTCCTGGACTACGAGGAGTTGATCGGCGCCGAACCCGACCACTACGACCCCGTCGACATCCCCGAGAAAACCCCCTTCGGCCTCTGCTACACCTCCGGGACCACCGGCCGCCCCAAGGGCGCGGTTTACACCCACCGCTCGACCTTCCTGCACTCGATGGGGGTGCAGACGATGTCCGGGCTGGGCATCGGGCCCCAGGACAGCATCCTCCCCATCGTCCCCATGTTCCACGCCAATGCCTGGGGCATGGCCCATGCCGGCGTGGCCTGCGGCTCCAAGCTGGTCTTCACCGGCTCGCAGATGGACGGACCCAGCGTGGTCGACCTGATGGAGTCCGAGGGTGTGACCGTCAGCGGCGGGGTGCCCACGATCTGGCTCGGCGTACTCGAGGAGATGAAGAAGACGGGCAAGCGTCTGCCCAAGCTGCGCCACGTGGCCTGCGGCGGCTCGCAGCCCCCGCGCGCGCTGATCGAGGGGATGCTGGAGGTGGGCGTCAACCTGATCCAGGCGTGGGGGATGACCGAGACCTCCCCGCTGGCAACCATGGCGTGGCCCAAGCACACGATGCTCGACCTGCCCGCCGACCAGCTCACCAGCCAGGTGCGCTGCCAGGCCGGGATCCCGCTGACCGGCGTCGAGGTGGCGCTGCGCGACGAGGAGGGCAAGGACGTTCCCTGGGACGGCGAGAGCCTGGGCAACCTGCTGGTGCGCGGCCCCTGGGTGGTCGACAGCTACCTCAACGGCGATGGCCGGGAGCAGTTCACCGACGACGGCTGGTTCCGCACCGGCGATGTCGCGGTGGGCTCACCAACCGGCTATTTCGTGATCTCCGACCGCACCAAGGACCTGATCAAGTCCGGCGGCGAGTGGATCTCCTCGGTCGACATGGAGGGCGCCATCATGGCCATGCCCGAGGTCGCCGAGGCGGCGGTGATCTCGATCCCCGACGACAAGTGGTCGGAGCGGCCGCTGGCCTGTGTCGTCCCCCGCAACGGCACCGAGATCACCCTCGACCAGGTCCGCGATCACCTCGAGAAGTCGGGCTTCGCCAAGTGGCAGCTGCCGGACCGCGTCGAGATCATCGAGGCGGTTCCGCGCACCACCGTGGGCAAGTTCGACAAGAAGGTCCTGAGGGCGCGCTTCCCCCAGTAGGCCGCTAGCCCTGGGTGGCCAGCCTGCGGACCACCGCCTCGGTCACCCGGGCGGCGTCCGCAACGGTCTCGTAGTCGACGTTGGCCGCGGTGTCGGTGGGCCAGTGGTAGTTGGCCAGGGCCTTCGATTTCGTCAGCGAGACCAGCAGCGCGGAGGGATACCCGGCCTTGACCGGGACCACCGTGTCGGTGCTGGCGCGGGCGCGCACGCCGCGCTTCATGGTCACGCCGGCGTCGACCGCCGCCGCGGCCACCAGCTCCTTGAAGTCGTGGTCGTAGCGGCGCATCTTCAGCACCCCCTCGCCCTCGACGAGGTAGAGGATGGGCGAGCCCACGGTGTCCAGGTTGAGGAACCAGGTTCGGTCTTTCGGAAGCTCACGGAAGTGGCGGCGGGAGAACGCCAGGATGCCCTCCTGCAGTGACTCCTCCGACCCTGCCGAGACCAGCAGGACGCGCAGGCCCTTGACCGGCCGGTCCCGCAGCGCCCGCGCCACCTCCAGCTGGACGGCGACCGCAGAGAGGTTGTCGTTCCCTCCCGGGACCACCTCGCGAAGCCCGATGTCGATCATTGCGGCGGTGCTGCCGATGGCCAGGAAGGTCCCGGTGCGCACCAGGAACTTGAGGTGCAGCAGGGAACCCAGGGCCACCAGCAGGGGGCCGCCGAAGACCGGGAACCAGAAGGGAATTCCCTCCTTGGCGCCCTCGACGTACTCTGGGAAGCGGGCGTGCAGGGCGGCGGCCGGTCCGGGGTGGAAGACCAGCCCCGAGTGAGCGGCGTCATGGTGGGCGAGGATCACCAGGGTGCGGTCGCCGGTCGTGTCGCCGCTCTCCGCGAGGACGTTCCAGGTGGGTCGGTAGGGCAGCGCGGCGTGGCGCAGGACCTGCGGGCCGGAGTCGATGTCGTCGGCGATCCCCAGCGCCGCGAGGGCGCCGATCAAGAACCCGAAGCGACGCGATCCCAGCAGCGAGCCGATGCCCGCGAGGGCGCCGGCGGCGCTCAGGAGGCCGACCGGCCACCAGTACCCCCCGTGGGCCATCTCCTTCTCGACCTCGGCGGTGCAACCCAGATCGCGCAGCCGGGCGGCGATCCACTCCGCGGCCTCGCGCTCACCCAGCGACGCGGAGGGCCGGTGAATCGCGGCGAGGTGCGACACGGTCTCTCGCAGGCCGGTCAGATCGACGTATGACTTGACCTGTTCCATGGGGCGGTAAGCGTACCCGCGCCGGCTAGGTCAGTTCTGGCGCTCCGCCAGCCACGCGCCCAGCTCCTCCGAGGGGAGCGGCCGGCACACCTGGTAGCCCTGCAGGACGTCGCATCCCATGCCGGCGAGAAGCTCGTGCGTAGCCTGGTCCTCCACGCCCTCGGCAACCACCGACATGTGCAGCTTGTGGCCCAGCTCGATGGTGGCGCGGACGATGGCGCGGTCGTACTCGTCATGGACCATGTCCTTGACGAAGGACTGGTCGATCTTGACCTCGTCGGCCGGGAGCCGCTGCAGGTAGCTCAGCGACGAGTAACCGGTGCCGAAGTCGTCGATCGAGAGCGCGAAGCCCATCTCGCTGAGCCGCTGCAGGGTGTCCATGGCGCGCGCCGGGTCGGCCATCACCGCGCTCTCGGTGAGCTCGAACTCCAGGCTGGAGCAGCCCAGGCCGCAGTCGCCGACCTCCTTTTCTATTGCCAGCGGGAGCCGAGGATCCTGGAGGTCCCGCGCCGACAGGTTGAGGGCGATGCGGATCTGCTCGCCACGATCCACGAAACGCTGGGCCTGGCGCAGCGCCTCGCCGATGGCCCAGACCGTGAGCGGCCGGATCAGCCCGGTCTGCTCGGCGAGGCCGATGAACTCGCCGGGCGGGATCAGGCCATGGTCGGGATGCGGCCAGCGCACCAGCGCCTCCACGCTCTCGATCCTGCCCGTGCGCACCGAGAGCTTGGGTTGGTAGTGGAGGATGAGGGCGCCGTCGGCGATCGCCCGGCGCAGCTGCCCCAGCAGGGTCAGCCGGCGGGGGTTGAACTCGTCGTCCTCGCGGGAGTAGACCGCGACCCCCAGGGCGGTGCGGTTGGCGGTCTCCAGGGCCGCCTCGGCGCGGCGCAGCAGGGTGTCGGCGTTGGCGGCGTGCCGGGGGAAGGTGGCCACGCCGACGCTGCACATCAGGCTGACGACGTTGCCGTCGATGCTGAACGGCTCCTGGATGGCGTCGACCAGCTTCCTCGCCAGCACAATCGGCTCGTCCTTCTGCTTGAGGTCGGGCATCAGCACCGCAAAGTCATCCCCGCCGAAGCGCGCGGGAAGGGCCGTGCCCGGTACCACCTCCGCCATCCGGCCGGCGACCTGGCGCAGGAGGTCGTCACCGACGGCGTGGCCGTAGCAATTGTTGACGTGGCGAAAGTCGACGAGGTCGATGAGCAGGGCCCCGACCATCGATCGCTCCATCTCGGCGCGGGCGATGCCCTCGTTGAGACCGAGCTCGAACTTGCTGCGGTTGGCGAAGCCGGTCAGGGTGTCATGCATGGCCTGGTGCAGCAGCGCCTCCTCGCTGCGGCGCCGCTCGGTGATGTCGGTGCCGACCGCGATGACCTCAACCACGGTACCGCGCGAGTCGAGCACGGGCACGACGCGAGTGTCGAAGTGGCGCCCCTCGACCTCGATCACCATCGCCTCCTCGTGGCCCTCGAGGGCGCTGCGCACCAACCGCTGGACCTGGGGCACGTTGGCGAAGACCTCGTAGACCGACTGCCCCACGACCGCGCCGGCGGTCTCCGGGCTGATCCCGAGCAGGCCGCTGCCCTGGCAGATCGTCACGATGCCGTCCGGGCCTAGCGCGAAGAGCACCAGGGGGGCGTTCTCGAGCACCGCCCGCAGGTGCTCGGCAGGCGCGGGACTCCGCCGGCGACCGTCCCCCGGTGCCCTGCGCGGAGATGCCGAGCCGGAGGGAATCTGCGATGCGCGTGCCACGTGCTCCTCCGGTGCCGGTCGAAGTCGACCGGCGGCGCCATTGTATAGGCGCACGTCCATATTGGGAACCCGGCGCGGGATAATGCGCGCTCATGCCTGGGTCACCTTCGAAGCCTGGTCTGGTCTGCCTGCTCACAGTGCACGGCATCGGTTTCCAGCAGCCACCGCACGAGCCGGACGTGCCCGGGTATGCCGACGCGCTCCACCTTCACCTTCGAAAGGTGCTGGGCCCACTCTTCGGCGACGACCCCCGCCGGGAGCGCAACGCGCCGGGCGAGGCCGGCGCGGTGTATGTATCCAGCGAGTGGCCGCCCCGCAGCGGCGACATTGAGTTGGGCCTGGACCGCATCGCGGCGCGCCTGCCGGACGGCTCGCTGGACTGGAGCGACCGGCCGCTGGCGGCACCGGGGAGCGCCATCGGGCACGTCGCTGTGGTCTACGCGGGCCTGGAGTCGACCCGCCCCCGGCTCTGGCTGGGGTTGCGCGCCCTCTTCTCCGCGCTCCTGCACCTCGGCCACTACGCGTCGCCGCTGACGGTCTGGCGGCTGCTGCGCCAGGACCTGCGCGCGATCAAGCCGAGCGCCGCCGACCCCGGACCGGGGAACCGCATCCGCGAGGACATCCCCCACCGCCGCATGCTCCCCCACCCCCTCAAGAACCGCAAGAACGTGCCGCCCGGCGCGACCGCCGGCGACACCCTGGTCCAGCTCGAGGACGACGTGGCCTCGTACGTCTACGACCACCGCCTCCACGACCGGGTCCTGGACTTTGTCGCCGAGGTGCTGCAGCGCCTGCTGGCGCGCGACGACGTCACGGCGGTCGTGGTCAACGGCCACAGCCACGGCACCGTGGTCTGCTTCGACACCCTGCAGTCGCTATCGACGCAGCAGCTGCAGCGCATCGGCGCCTTTGTCACCGCGGGCAGCCCACTGCGCAAGTACGTTGACTTCTTCGGCCAGACCCGCGACCTGGCGGGGGTGGGCGAGGTGCCCTGGCTCAACTTCTGGGACCGGCTCGACCCCGTTGCCGACCCCCTCGCGCCCCCAATGGAGTGGCGACCACTGACCGACGCGACCGTCCCACCCGGCGAGGGAGGCCTGTTTCGGCTGCGCCGCGGCGGCGGCTTCCTGGACCAGGCCCACGTGGCCGACCGCCCCATCGACAACGTGGCCAACAGCCCGGCAGGCGGCCTTGCGGCACATGATTACTGGGACAACGCGGCGCAATTCGTGCCCGCCCTGGCGCAGGTCCTGCGAGAACTCGCCGGGTGAAACTGCGCCACCTGTTGATGGGGATTGCGCTGGGGCTCGCGCTGGTGGTCGCGCCGGTCCAGGCCGCGCCCGGCGCGCGTGCCCGCCTTGCCGTGACGCTGGCCCCACCGATCGGCGCGGTCATGACCTCGCCCGCCGGCAACCTGCCCGCGCACATCGGCAGCGAGGGCACCGCGGTCCTCCCCGACGGCCGCTTCGTGACGCCGGCGGGTCACACCGTGCGCACCGACCTGATGCCGCTCAACCTGGCCTGGTCGCACGATCACCGGCACCTCTTCCTGTCGTCTGAGGGGGTCAACGACAACCTCGCCGACAACAAGGCCCGGGAGCGCTACCTCTCCATCGTCGACCCGACCACGCTGGCGCTGCGCCGCGTCCGCGACGACGCCCTCAACTACGGCCTGGTCGACTCCCTGGACGGCCGCAGCCTGTACGTGAGCGAGGGAGGCACGGGCTCGATTGGGATCTTCGACACCGGCTCGCTGGCGCGGACGGGCAAGATCAGCCTGGGCGCGAAGGATTACCCGTGGGGGCTGGCCCTGCACCCCGCCGGGCGCTACCTCTACGCCGCCGGCCTGCGCTCGGACACCCTGGACGTCGTCGACACCTCCACGAAATTGCAGGTCGCCAGCGTGCCCACCGGCGAATGGCCCTACGGGGTCATGCTCTCGCCCGACGGCACGCGGGCCTACGTGACCAACTGGGGGATGTTCAACCCGCAGGGCAACGACAACCCCGGCACCCAGATCCCCAATCCGCCGGTCGATGTGCCGCCGCCCACCGGGTACAACACGCCGCAGTCGTCCTCGGTGTGGACCTACGACCTGAGCAACCCCGGCAGCCCCGCGGTGATCGCCAAGACCCGGATCGGGCGCGACCTGGACGGCTTCCGCATCCTCAGCGGCAGCCTGCCCTCATCGATCGCGCTCTCGCCGGACGGCAAGACGCTGGCGGTGACCAGCTCCAACGACCAGCTGGTGGCCCTGCTTGACGCCGGCACCGGCGCGCTGTTGCGCAACATCGACATGCGGCTCTACCCGGGCGCACCCAAGGAGGGACCCACCGGGGTGCAGCCCAACGCCCTGGCCTGGGCTCCCGACGGCACCACCCTCTACGTTGCCGAGGGCGGCCTCAACGCGGTGGCGGCGGTGGACGTCGCCAGCGGGGTGATCTACGGCCACATCCCCACCACCTGGTACCCCTCGGCGGTGCAGGTCAGCAGCGATGGCCAACACCTCTACATCGCCAGCGCCAAGGGTTATGGCTCGGGCAGCGGGGTCACCCTGGGGCCGCCCGGGAGCGAGGCTCGGGTGGCGGCCAACCTGCAGCGCGGGACACTGCAGGACGTGCCCCTGGGATGCGTCGACCTCCAGGCCACCACCGCGGTCGTGGCCCATGACGACGGCCTGGTCGCGGGCGCGGCGACGGGCGACACCTCGGTGGTGCCGGCGGCCTTCGGCCAGGGCCCGTCGCAGAAGATCAAGCACGTCGTCTTCATCGAGAAGGAGAACCGGACCTTCGACCAGATCCTCGGCGATCTGCCCGGGGCCGAGCGCGATCCCTCCCTGGCCGACTTCGGGGGCGCGGTCACCCCCAACCACCACGCCATCGCCCGCCGCTACGGCACCGGCGACAACTTCTATGACTTTGTTATCGACAGCGTCGGCGGACACTGGGTGGTCGGAACCGGCCAGGACAACGAGTGGGACTTCAAGCTGGACCCCACGTTCAAGAACGGCAACCTCGGCGGCAGCGCCCAGCTGATGGGCACCGCGCCGGAGAGCGTTCCACAGAACGGCTTCATCTGGACCAACTACTTCCGCGCCGGGATCTCGACGCGGGTCTACGGCGAGGCCCTCTACCTCACCGGGGGCGGGCCTGTGACTCCGGCGCTGGTCACGCCGGACCCGTCCGAGCCCGATGTCCGCGCGCCCACGTACGGGGTCCAGTACAACAGCTTCCTGGCGCCCATCGACCCGGTCGTGGGCTACCCGACTCAGATCCCCAGCCCCACCACCTTCTCCGACGAGCAACGCGCCAACTACTACGTCAACGAGCTGAGCACCCGGACCGACCTCACGATGCCGCAGTTCTCCTTCCTGCTCCTGCCCAACGACCACACCGGGGGCAGCCTCACCGACGAGAGCTATGTCGCCACCAACGACCACGCCCTGGGCCGCATCATCGAGGGCCTGAGCAAGTCAGCCGTGTGGCACGACACCGCGGTGTTCGTGGTCGAGGACGACACCCAGGGCGGCGAGGACCACCTTGACGCCAACCGTTCGCTGGTGCTGGTGGCCGGGCCCTACGCCAAGAGGAACTACATCTCGCACGTGCACCACAGCACCTACTCGATGGTCAAGACGATGGACCTGATGCTGGGCGCGTCGCCGAGCTCGGTGCAGGAACTGGCGGCGACCAGCATGGCCGATTACTTCACCTCCAACCCCGACAACCTGACGCCGGCGTATCCCCTGCAGCCGCGACAGGTCCCCAACGCCGCCATCCCCGTGATGACTGCCGGCTCGCCGCCGGAGCTTTTACAGGCGCACGAGATGCTGGCGCAGGTCACCCCCGGGGTCGACCAGGACATGTCCCAGGCCCTGCTGGCGCACCTGCTCCACGTCAGCGAGGTCAAGCTGGGGATGCCCGGGATGGCCGCCGCGGTCGGGCCGGTGGTGCACACCCTGACCCCGGCGGCGCCCGCGCCCCTTTCGCTGGCCTGCCCGCCACAGCTGCCCGGGCCGGGGACCGCGAGCATCGGCACCGGGGGCACGCCGGGGACGTCGACGGCCAATTACGGCTGGCCCCTCACCATTGCCGCGCTCCTGGTCGCGCTCCTGGCGGCCCTGTTGCCGCGACGCCGGCGCCCGGCCAGCCATCCTTCAGGCAGCTAGCGCTTCCACTCCGCGATCGTTTCGTCCAGCGCGATGCGGTAGTCGGGGTACCTCGGCTTCCAGCCCGGCACCATCGGTGACGGCGGGTCGGTGGGCATGGGGAGCTTGACCAGCTGCATGTGCTCCTCGCGGATGATGAGCTGCGCCGACAGCTTGAAGATTCCGCTCATGTGCAGCGGCAGGGGGTTGCCGACCAGCCTGGCAAAATGGTCCATCCACTCCATGAACGGCACCGGGCGGCCGTCGGTGGCGTAGAAGAGACGCCCGCGACTACGGGTGCCGGCGGCCGCCAGCAGCGCGGTCGCGGCATCGACCTGGTGCAGGTTGTCCTGCGCCGCCCGGCGCGGCCCCGGCCAGTACGGGCGTCCCAGCCTGAATGCGGTCCGGTACTTGCGCAGGTCATTCATCGACGGGCCGTAGAGATAGCCGAGGCGGACGACACAGCTGCGTCCAGGGGCCGCCAGCACCATCTCCTCGATGGCCAGGGAGGTGTGCGCGATCGCCCTCAGCGGGTCCTTCAGACGCTCCGGCTGGTCGACCCCGCGGAGGAAGCTGTAGCTCGCATAGACATAGGTCCCGGCGCCCCGCGACCGGGCCTCGTGGAGGCGACGCTGGGTGCGGCCGACGGCGCGGTCCACGTAGCCCTTCCAGGCGTGGCCGTCGTGGAGCAGGGAGTTGGGCACCTGGTGCTGAACGTCGACATAGGCGTCGACCGCGCCGGAATCGGCCAGGTCATGACCCAGCTCGGTGGCGGCCCGGGCGAGCGCCCGACCCAGCTCGGTGCGGTTGCCGGGAATGGCCAGTCGCATCGGCCTAGTGGACCACTAAAACCTGGCCAGCAGCTCGCGGCGGGTCGGCTCGACCAGGACCGACCCGTCCGGGAAGACGATGGTGGGGACGCTGCGCATGCCGTTGTTCAGCCGCAGCACCTCGGCGACGGCCTCCGGGTGCTTGTCGATGTCGATCTCGTCGTACTCGATGCCCTGCTGATTGAGGACGCGCTTGGCGATGAAGCAGTCGGAGCACCAGGGGGTGCTGTAGACCAGGATGCGGCCGGGCGTCAGCCCGCGGGGCCGGTCAGGAATGAGGACCCGAGGTCCTTGGGGCTCTTGTCCCAGAGCTTGTCGGCCATCGTCACCGCCTCGTCGACGGCCTGGGTCTCCTGCGCCTTGGTCAGCTTGTTGGCGGCGACCTGCGCATCCAGCTGGGCGGTCAGGGCGGCCCGGAACGCGGGGTCGAAGTCGGCCCGGGCGACCCCCGAGGTCTTGCCGATCTCGGCCAACGTCTGGCCGGCGAGGACGTCCTTCTGGAGATCTGCGGGCGAGACCTGGAGGGCGGCGGCGGCGGCGGTGGTGACCAGCTTGAGCGGGTTGGGGCCCGCGTGCGACCCGGCGCCGGCCTTCGGCGCCAGGGAGCTGAGCGATGCCAGCTGGTCGCAGCCCTTGAGCGCGTCGACCCTCTGCTTCAGCTTGGCGGCCTGGGCGGCGGTGAGGTCGCCGGCGGTGACGGCGCTGGCGATGCTGTCGTCCGCCGACCCCTTCAGCGCGGGAAGGACCTGGTCCTGGTGGACGTGGAGCCGGTCGGCAAAGTCCCTCAAGAACGCGTTGCAGTACTTCTGGGCCTTGGCAGCGGCGGGCCTGGCGGCGACCTTCGGCGCGGGCGCCGGGGGGGCGTGGTGGAACGCGGGCGTGGCGAAAACGGAAAACACCCCGGCGGCGAGGACGACAGCAGCCAGGCCGAGGGCGAGGAGAAGCCGGGTGGGTCGCATGACCACTAACCTACGCCTTTCATCCGCCAGGCTCGCGGAGCCGGGGGGTCATTCAGGTCTCAATCCGGTGACGTGTGGGGCCCAGGAATCCCCGCTAATGTTCGGCGGTGATCGAAATGGAGCGGCGTCTGCAGATCGCGCGCCCGCGGCCCGAGGTCTACGACTACCTCGCCAACCTCGACCACGTGGCCGAGTACATCGGTCCCATCCAGCGCTTTCACAGCATGTCCACGCCGATCCTCGATGTCGGCACGCGAGTCACCGTGGACGTGCATTTCCTGGGCATCACCTTCATCCAGCGCGCGGAGTGTTATGAGCACGCGCGGCCGAGGACGTTTGCGGCGCGGTCGGTTGGAGGTCGGTTCTTCTTCGAGGCAGGGTTCCGGCTCCACAGCGAGGGCGGCGCGACCATCCTCGAGGGCTGGGGCCGGGCCCAGGCGCCCCGTCTCTTCGCCATCGGCGAGCCCATCCTGGGCTTCTTCGTCGAGCGCCAGATCGACGGCGACCTGAAGCGCCTCAAGCGCTACCTGGAGCGCGCTTAGGGCCCACCGGCGCCGCCGCAGTTACCTTCGGGCGGAGGAGGCCTCGAAGTCGGCGTCGCTGAGGCGGCGGGGGATGCCGGACGCCGACTGCGCGGCGGCGATCTCCTCCACCTGGGCGCGCAGGTCGCCACCGCCGGCCAGGCCCACGGCTGAGCCGAGCTGCAACCGCGGCGGCTCCTGCGGGACGGCGCCGGAACGAACCTCGATCTCGGTCGTCGGCGACTGGCAGAGCTTGATCAGCATCTCGGGCGCCGACTCGGGGTTCTTGGAGAGGCTGGTGTAGGCCGTCAAGAGCGTCCCGTCGCGCATCAGGATCACGCCCTGCTCCTCGCCGTTGGTGACGATGACGCTGCCGCTGGTGGCGGTCTCGCTGAGGTATTCCAGGAGCGCAGGCACGTCCACGAATTGCGCATAGAGGTTCTCATAGAGGCTCGGTGCGGTGAGCAGCTGGTACAGGCCCATCACGATGTCGGCGTCCAGCGCGACTATGTCCAGGTCGCCCTCGCCCTGGGCGACCGCGCTCGCAACCATGCCCAGCGCCCGCTGGCCGGTGACCACCACCGGGGGAATGTCGAACAGGGTCTCGACGACCCCGCCCTCGACCAGCAGCACCACCCCGTTGAGCTCGGGAGAATGAACCCGCAGGTAGCCGGTGAAGCCGTCAGTCTCCATCGTCCCGAGCATCTTCTCCAGGGCCACGAAGTCGCTGCGCAGGCGCTGCAGGTTGTCCCCGGGCGGCATCGCGTAGAGCTGCATGCGGTCAACGTCGCGGGTTGCCTTGGGGCGGTCCGAGTCGCGGCGGCGGAGGGGCGCGGAGGCTTCACTCATTACTGCCGACGCAGCATGGCAGACCGGACGGGGGGCCGCAATCGCGTCAGAGGGGCGGAGGCGACGGGACCTGAACCGGGCCGGGGAGTCCGCCGCCGCCGCCGGCTCCGCCAGGCGTGCCGCCCGGGCTGGGGCTGGGCGATGGGGCAGGTTGGGGACGGTTCGGCGCCGGCTGCTGGGGCGCCGACCCGGATGAGGGCCGCGCGGGGCCTCCCCCAACCTGCAACGGCGTGGCGATGAAGATCCAGTAGGCGGAGGAGTCGGGCTCCGCGCAGGTGGCGAACACGGCGTGGGTGAAGGAGCTGTCCTGGCTGGCCGCCGCGGCGTCCTGGGGCGACACGCGGCGGGCGGCCCCGAGGATGTATTCATCCTGGACGCCGTCGTGCTGGTAGTAGACGTGGTCCCCCGCATGCGTCTTCAGGAGCGGCGTGAACACCCCGGGGTTGTGTCCCACAAAGGCGGTGACGGCGGACGGGGTGCAGAGGAAATGAACCGCGCTGACCCGCGTCATCGGGGTGTTCCCAGCGCAGTCGCCGTAGTCCACGACGGCGACCTCGAGGGCCGCCGATGGCACCGTCAGCCGCGAGCCGGGGCGGGCCGCCGGTGGCGGCCCCGCGGAGTCCTGGCCGCCGAACATCGGAAACCGCACCGTGGAGCCTGGAGCCATTGATCCGCTGGCGGCACCACCGGCCAGGCCCGAGGAGCCGGGCGAAGGCGCCAGGTCCGCGAGCGCGGGTGGTGCCAGCGAGACCGAGGCCTGGTGCGGAGCGGAGCCGTGGTGCGCGGCCGAGGCCATCGCCATCGAGGTTCCCAGCGGTAGGGCGACGCCCAGCGC
Organism: Candidatus Dormiibacterota bacterium; assembly: GCA_036741395.1. Taxonomy (GTDB): domain Bacteria; phylum Chloroflexota; class Dormibacteria; order DASZGP01; family DASZGP01; genus JAXDLW01. Next base: position 20,887 of record DAINSI010000003.1, on the reverse strand, counting down.
GGCCGCGAGTAGAACCAGGTGTAGACGGCGCCGAAGCAAATCCATGGTGATTGGCGGGGAACCTCCCGAAGAGTCCGTTCGTGGCCGCGCACCGTCCCGGGTGGCGGCTGATCTGCATCTGTAACGTCGGAGACGGCCAACTCTTGCTCCCTTTTCGCTTGCGCCGGCCGGCCGGTTGCGCGATGATCCTGGTATCGAACAGCTGTACGCCATCCAACCGGACGAGCCCCTCGACGACAGACCGCCGGAAACCGCATCGGTCGACGAGCTGGCCGCCTACTGGGCGGCGCACCAGGGCGAGCTCCGGGAGCTCTCGAGCTGGCTCTACCGCGTGCGTCGCCGCCTCACCGACGCCGTCCGGGACGGTGGGCCGATAATCACGCCGGCAGGGAGGCTGGGCCTGGAGGCCGCGGGCTACGAGTACCCGCCCGAGATCGCGCAGGAGTTCCCGGGTCTGGGACACCACAGTGTCACCGCGGTGGTCGACACCCTGGAGCAGGCCGAACGCATCCTCGACCTGGTCACCGAGGAGGTGCCGTCAGCCGCGGTCACCCACGAGCTCAAGGTCGACGGGCGGGCGGCCTCACGGCTCATCCACCAGGGTGGAGAGGCGGCGAAACGCCTCCTCGACCTGCGCGTCGCCAAGGGCCGCCTCTCGGTTCACTGAGGGGGCTGGCGCGCCCCCGGCGTCAGGGCCCTGCGCGTAAAATCCGGGGCGCGTGCCCGCATAGCTCAGCGGTAGAGCAGTTGACTCTTAATCAATTGGTCGGGGGTTCGAATCCCTCTGCGGGCACCATTCCGAATACAAATTTGGCTTCAGAACTGCCTCTGACTCGTCAGATGAGCAGTTGACAACAGTCAATTGGCCCCAGGGGGTGATCGGACTGGTCCTCGAATACGAATCGGCCCGGTTTCGACGCAATCGTGGCCGCGTGGCGCCCTCGTCGGCCGTTCAAAGGATGTCAAAAAGGATGTCAAGTTGAGGGCTTAGCTGCAAGCGAGTAGTATACTTCGCGACAGCTTATGTACGAATTTCCCCACGTCGCAGACTTTCGCGATCGAGAGACCGAACGCGCCGCGCTCGAGGAGTGGTGGTCTCAGGATGACGACCATCCTGTGATGGTGGTCTACGGCCGGCGTCGAGCGGGGAAGAGCTGGCTATTCCGGCGCTTCGCCCACGGCAAGGACGCGATCATCCTGGTCTGTGACCGCCGGAGTGAGGGCGCGCAGATCGGCAAATTCGCCGAAACCCTTGAGCCGATCCTGAAATTCCGCCCGGCACTTCGGAGCATGACGGACCTCTACCGGGTCGTGTACGGGCTGGACGGTAAGCGCCTGGTCGTGCTGGACGAGTTCCCGGAACTGTTCGGCCCTCGCAAGCATCCGGACTCGGAGCTCATGGCGGTGCTTGAGGAGTTCTCCGGCAAGACCATGACCAAGATGCTGCTCTGCGGCTCTCAGATTGGCACCATGAAGAGCACCCTGACCTCCCGTGCTCCTCTACACGGGCGGGCTCGACCGCTGCAACTGCAGCCCTTCGCATTCCAGCAAGCCAAGGCCTTTCTGAGTCCCCGCACTCCGGTCGACACCCTCGAGCGATATGCCGTCGCCGGCGGGATGCCCCGGTACCTGAACCTCTTGAACCGCGCGCAGGCGCTCAAGCCTCTGGTCTGCAACCTCCTTCTGAGCCCCAACGGCACCCTGTTCGAGGAGCCCCGAACGGTGCTGGACATGGAGCTCACCGAGACCGGGATCTACTTCTCCCTACTCGAACGGCTCGCAACCAAGAAGGAGATGGAATGGGGTGACCTGGTCAACGGGTCGGGGGTCGATTCCGGGAACGCGTCGAAGTACATGAGCGTGCTTCAGGACCTCGGAATAGTTGAGCGGACGGCGCCCGCCTTCACCACGCCGGGTCACGGCCGCCGCCACCGCTACCGAGTCAAGGACCAGCTCACAAGGTTCTGGTTTCGGTTCGTGTTCCCTTTCCAGGAGGCCATCAACTCCGATCTCAGCGCCGATGCCCACTACGACCGCAATGTAAAGCCCTACCTGAGCGAGCACGTCTCGGTCACATTCGAGGACGTCTGCCGCTCCTGGGCTGCGCGGGAGTACCAGCACAACACCGACTACGTCGCTGCCTGGTGGGGCAATGCCGTCAACCGACTCCGATTGGACGGCACTCGGACCAGCGAGGAGATCGACCTCGTCGGTGTGCACAATTCGTCCGCAACCGTGATCGCCGAGGTCAAATGGACCAACGCAGCGATGCCGATTTCGGTCCTCGATGACCTCCGCAGATACAAGATCCCTGCCCTCGAGCAGGCAAAGGTCGATGTGTCGAAGACTGAGATCATCCTGATCTCGAAGTCCGGGTTTACGCGGGGGCTGGCCGACGAGGCGGCACGGACGCACGTCCGACTGGTGTCGGTCGAGGAGGTCGTCGGGCTAGCTGCAGCTGAGTAGGCCGTCGTCGGACGCTGTCATCGACAGCCGCCGTCAGCGATTCGATAATGAGACGACGGTGTAGCCGATCGCTTCGTAGCCTTTTAGCCGCTTCTGATACATCCGCGCCAGCATTGGTATATGCACGTCCACGTAGTCGACGACGGTCACCTTCCGTTTCCGGGCATGGAGTCTGTGAAGACGGCCGGCGTACTGCTGGATGGTGCCGCGCCATGACACGGGCATCGCCAGAAAGAGGGTGTCCAAACGAGCGTCATCGAAGCCCTCGCCAATGTAGCGTCCGGTCGCGAGAAGCACGCGGGGGGCATCGTCGGGGATCGCCTTCAGACTCGCTGTGACCGCCCTGCGCTCGCCAACGCCCATCCCTCCCTGGAGGACCACGAGGTGCTCGACGTGCGGCCTCAGGAGCTCTCCAATTTGCGCCAGGTGTGCCGTCCGCTCTGTCAGGACAAGGGGCGATCCGCCGCCACCGACCGACTCCAGAACGTCCTTCACGATCATCTCCGTCCGAGCCTGATCAGCGACGAGGCAGGAGTAGAGCGCCTGGATACCGGGCTCTGACGGCTCTGCCGCCAGCGTGAACTTCGTAGCCCGCGGCACCACGAGGTGTTCAAACGGCCGGGCCTCGGCCTCCTTCCTCGCGTCGATCCGGTGCCGAATCGGACCGCATTGCATTACGACGATCGGTTCGCGGCCGTCCTTGCGGGCGACGGTGGCGGTGAGCCCGGTGATGTATTTCGCGCGCACCTCGCGAAGCACGGCGTCGAAGCTGACGGCGGAGACGTGATGGCACTCGTCCACCAGAACATGGCCGTACTCCCCAACGAGATCCTTGACCTCTCCCCGGACGCTGAGGCTCTGCAGCATGCCGATGTCGATTGTGCCGCGACCCTTATTCCGTCCGGCCCCGAACTGTCCGATCGACCGTGGCTCGATCTCAAGAAATGCGGCAAGTCGCTCGCGCCACTGGTCAGCCAGCTGCTGCCGGTGAACAAGGACCAGTGTGTTGACCTGGCGCCTGGCGATGAGCCAAGCCCCTATCACGGTCTTGCCGAACGCGGTCGGCGCAGCCAGAACGCCAATATCATGAGCCAGCAGCGCCTCTGCTGCCACCAGTTGAGCCGGCGTCAGCTCGCCGTGGAATGTCATGTCGATGCTGGTGCCGGGTTGACGTTCGTCGCGGATGTCGACCCAGACGCCGTGGTGCTCGAAGAGGGTGATTACCTCTCCAAGCGAGCCACGAGGCAGAGCGACGTGCTCAGGGAAGTCCTCCGAGCAGTCGATCACCCGCGGTTCGTCGCCGGTCCACAGCCGCATCGCCTGGCGCCGGTGGAACTCGGGGTTCCGGAATGCCGCGAGACGCTTGAGCCTGATGATCAGAGCAGACGGAAGGCCCGCTCGAGGGATGAACACGCGATTCGCGAGGACCAAGTCCACCTTGGCTGGAAGGGGACCCGAGACGGGCGAGTCGGGGGGTCTGCGCGATGGTCGGAGACGCCAGGGCTCCTGGGCTTCCGCTGGCGACTCGAACCACGATGCGTCGATGCCCATGATCCTCCCGCGGCGGGAAGCCTCGCGGACAATGCGCTCGCACTCAGTCGCGGCCAGTCTCTGCACCGACGCCAGGAAGTGCCATTGATCGTCGTGCGGCTGAAGGTCCCGATCGAGGAAGAGGGTATTGCCGCCGCGGCGGGCCACCCCTTGCAGCGGCAAGGCGATCAGATTTCCAAACCCACCCTTCGGCATGGTGTCCTGGCTCGGGAACAACCGGTCGTACGAGTCGAATCGGAGCTGGTCGCGGTGATCGAGGGCGCGGGTCAGGAGGGCGCAACCGAGATTGCGGGCGGTGACGGCCGCGACCGGCGCGTCGAAGAAGATCCATACGTGTCCCCCCCGCCCCGACCGGGAGCGCTCCACCGAGGCTGGGATGGCAAGTTCGTTGCAAGCGGCTATGAGCTCACGAATGTCGTCCTGCCAAGTCGACTTGTCAAAGTCGATCGCCAGGAATCGACAGGTTTCGTCCTCCAACAGCGGATACACACCGACGATCCGTTGACCGCGGAGATGGCTCTGGATGACGTGGTCGTCGAGACGTAGCAGCGTTGAGGGATCCTGTCGCTCACCTTTGCGGTGGGTGGCCCCGGGACGCAGCGCGGGCGAGTAACCGCTGCGGCCATCGCGACCATCCCATCGGTAGGCGTAGACGTCTTCGCGGCCCCGGAAGAGGGACCGGAACAGCGCGACCTTTTCGGCTTCTGAAGAGACTCGGTTGATCGTTGATCCGGCGTCAACCGCGGGGCCTGGCTGGGTGTTCGTCGGAGCAATCGCGCTCGGTCCGCTGGCCTTGAGGCGCTGGTTCTCCGCTTCCAGCTCACGGATAGTGGCGAGTGCCTCGTCGAGGCGTAGCTCGAGGCCCCTGACACCTTCGTAGCGCTTTGTCATTCGGAGATTGTGAGACCCGGGGATCGCGGCGATCATCGATCGGGATGGGTGCCTCTACCAGATTGGCATCGTCACGGCCCACCTTTGATGCAGGCTAATCCAGTTCCGTGTGGATATCTCACATCGATCCGGACTCCACGGGATCAGCCATCACAACGCCGCAAGCAGGTCAGTAGCAAGGGCGACACAGGCCGCAGCAACAGTGGGAGCGTCCCCGAAGAACTCCACGTAGCTTGCGGCCAGCTGCGATCCCGGCGCGTCGGAGCCGGAGAAGAGGTCACGGAGCATCGCGACCGCATTGCCAGCGACGTCCTCCGACCTGCTGTCTTCAAGAAGGTGGCGGTACCGCGCCGCCATGTCGGCGGTGCTCGTCGCTCTCAGTAGGCGGTATATGTCGTAGGCGTTCTTGCTCTCGACTTGGCGACCTGACTGCAGGCGCTCATGGAGCTTGTGCAGCTTGGATACGAGCAGACCCGCCGGACCCGCGACCCGAATCTGGAACGTGCGACGATCGCCCACCTCCAGGGACCCGAAGGCGACTCTATCCAGGTCGACGAGGCATCCCTCCAGGCCCTTCACCTTGCGTGCCGCCAGCCTGCCGTGACCTTCGATGCGGACGCCGCGTCTGCCTCCAGGGGCAGCGATGCCCTCCGGCACCAGCAGGTCCACCGTTAGCGACCCGCCCGCCTGTAGCCAGATGCCCGGCTGGTCGGTCAGGACAAAGCCGGCCCCACGCATCGCCGCATCCAGGGTTGGCAGCGGCGCGAGAAGCGCTGGATCCAGGCCGAGATCGCCATCGGTTGTATAGGGTGCGACGGGACTCTCGATGTCTCCCGCGTGAACGTACACAGCCTGCGCGCCGACAAGGACGATGGCAGCATGATGTGGCTGGAGCGCGTCCAGCGCGTCGAGCAGAGCGCGACGTGCGTCGACGTAGAGGGCCTCAGGAGCGCCAGGCACTCTCGTTCTCAGCCATCCACGTCAGGAGCGCTGCGGCCTCCGACGGCGCGCGCCCGGGCCCAGTGATCAGGTCGGCGGCAACCTGTGACGGCGCCGCGTAGATCAACCCGTCACGATCCCAGGTCCTCTCGAAGACGACGTCATCGAAGGGTTCGGCGAAGATGACGTTCCCGCCTGCGCTGGCAGGCCGGAAGCCGAATTGCTCCGAGGCCGTCAGGATGTCGTCCACATACACAGCTGCAAGCCTTGGCGGCGCCACAGGGGCCAGATGAGTCGCGGCCAGCGAGCCCGTCACGGCATATCGCAGGTCACCAAGACGGAGCCGCTCAAGCATGTCATCGAAGCCCCGGGGCGCAAGAACCAGCTCCGTCTTGTTCGACCGGGTGAGTCCGTAATCCTGCGTCCAGCGTTGGATCAGATTCGCCCAGTCCGCCGACACTATCGGTCCACCTCGACGCTTGTCCCTGGCCGGGCCCCTGGAGACGAGAGCCTCCCGCTCGAGCACCGACAGGACGCGCCAAACCGACGCAACCGCGGTTCCCGATCGCTCTGCCAGCTCGCGCACTCCGTAAGGTGGTCGGAAGTCACAGACCGCCCGGACGACCCGACCGGCCGTGCTTCCCTTCAGCGATCGGAGGGGTTCATCGGCTTCAGGGGCTGGGTTGCGATCTGCCCCCTCCAGCAGCAGGAGCAGCGCGGGTCGGGCGGTTGCCAGTCGCAGGTTGCCCGTCGCATCCGCATACCCGGCGCCGGCTTCGGCCAGGACCTGGCGGGTACGGGGGGCAAGGAACGGCGTGGCCACCATGTATGCGGACGCCTCGGAATACGACTTCAGTTGGGCGAGAATGTCGGGGACCTGGCGGGGTTGAACGGAGGTCCTGAACTCGACCGCAACGACCAGATTCTCTCCGTCCGGCGACCTGACCTTGAAGATCGCGTCAGGGCCGTTACGCGATCGCCGGCGTTCCAGCTCCGCCTCCCATCCTGCGGGCAGGACCGAGTCGAGCTGGGTGATGATCGATCTAAAGGTCTCTGTTTCAGAAGTCATGATGTTCCGCACTTTACGGAACACCATGATACGCGAGACAGTGGGTCTCTGGCGAGGTGCGTCTGGAATGGATGTCAGAAAGGATGTCAGTGTAGAGCCCCAAGGCGCCGACCATGGCCACTTGAGGCGGATCCTGAATACAATTCGTGTCGGCAGCAGGGCCCCGCCGTCTCAGCAGAGCAGCAGCCTCTTAATCAATTGGCCGGGGGTTCGAATCCCTCTGCGGGCACCACATGCGTGTATAAGTTCCGCTGACGTGTCCCAGAAGGGGTTCGGCTGATGGTGTCGCACCCTTTCGGCTGATCTGTCCCAGCTACTTCGGTTGATTGGTCACACTCGCCCACATGAGGCAAATGAGCGTGGCTGAGACCAAGTACCAAGCGATCCTGGCAGTAATTGCGGACGGCAGGACGGTGGCCGAGGTGGCCGACCAGTGGAAGGTCGACCGGCGAACGGTGCATCGCTGGCTGGCCCGGTACGAGGGAGGAGGCCTGGAGGGGCTGACAGAGCGGTCGCACCGACCGGAGAGCTGCCCGCACCAGATGCCGGCTGAGGTGGAGGCGCTGGTACTGGAGTTGCGTCGAGGCCACCGCTACTGGGGTCCGCGTCGGCTGGCCCTGGCGCTGGTGCGCAAAGGGGTGGACCCGGCGCCGTCGGAGTCGGCGGTATACCGGTGCCTGGTCCGGGCGGCGGCGATTGACCCGGTGAAGCGGCACCGGCGCAAGGACACGTGGAAGCGCTGGGAGCGCAGTGAGCCGATGGAGCTATGGCAGATGGACACCGTCGGCGGCTTCCTGCTGGCGGACGGCACCGCGGCCAAGGCGCTGACCGGGATTGACGACCACCGGGTTTACGCGGGGGCTCCGCGACGAGGCGGCACGGCAGCGAGTTCGGCTCGTGTCGATCCAGGAGATCGTTGGAGGCGCTGCCCACCGCGGATTATGAGCTGGGCAGGATGGGACATCGGATCGACACCACCACCCTGCGCCAGGAGCTGTCGCTGAACTGACCTCGTCAGGTGCCCAGCGCGGGGCAACATCGGTCGCCGGCACGTAGGACGGATCCAGCCGTCTGATCTCGGGTCGCCGCGCTACAGGGGCCTCGCATTCAGTAGAATGAATACATGCCCTCCGATGCACCGAGCTGGCACCGCGTACTGGCCGCCGCGGCTAGGCTCCAGGAACTGGTGCCAGACGCCGTCCTGGTCGGGGGGAGTGGCGCCGCGCTGCGGGTGCAACACCGCGTCTCGTTCGACGATGACCACGTCGTTCGAGACCTGGCTAATCGCTTCGACGACCTGTTGGCGGAACTCGAGGAAACCGACGGTTGGGTCACGGCCCGCGTGAACCGCCCGTTCATGGTCCTCGGCAGCCTCGACGGGGTGGAGACCGGGATCCGCAACCTGATCCGCCGGCGGCCACTGGAGGTGGAGGCGCTCCAGACGCCGGACGGTACGATCCGCGTGCCGACGCTGGCCGAGATGGCGCGCGTCAAGGGCTGGATGATTCTCCGCCGGAACGCGACCCGCGACTACCTCGACTTTGCGGCGCTCGCCGACCAGCTCGGGGCGCGGGCTCCTGCACTGGTCCGGGGGATGGACCGTTACTACGCCGACCAGCGGGGGCCCGATGGGCTCAGGGTTGCGACGCAGTTGTGCAAGCAACTCGCGGAGCCGGCGCCATATGACCTCTCCGACATCGACCTCGCTCACTATCGGAGTCTGGCCGAGCGCTGGCAGGACTGGAGCGAGGTCGTCAGCGTGTGCCGTCGCGTGGCGGTGGCCACGCTCGACACGGGGGACGAGGCCGAGAAGTGATTCACCGCCACCTCGACTATGCCCCGGATACTCCTGTCGAGCGGCTCGGCCGCGCAGCGATCGACGATCTCCTCGATCGAGGGGACCTTGATGATTGGGCGGCGCTTACGGCCGCGATTCGAGCCGAGCCTTGGGGCGAGATTGCGAACACCGTCCTCCAACTGTGTCGCGATCATCGGATGTATGGCACGTCCACCCTCTGGCCGGCGTTTGTCGCGGCCAGCCGGGCTGCCTGCCTGGGTGTCAGCGCTGCGTCCTGGCCGCGCGTACTCCGCCGCCTCAGCCTCGGCGATTTGCGACGCCGCCACGGCAGGTCACAGGCTGAAGTGGGCAACGTTCTGAACATGAACCAATCCGAGGTGTCGAAGCTCGAAGCTCGCGCGGATGTCCGAGTCGGAACGCTCAGCCGCTACGTGAAGGCGATCGGGGGAGACCTCCGGCTCGTGGTCGCGGACCCAGCCGCGGCCGACGTGGAGCTTGAGCTCGCACGTTTACCGGTGACGAAGCGCGTCCCGCCGCCCATCTAATTGGCTATATGCAAAGCTTCTGATATTCTGGAGGGTATAGACACCGAGTAACCAAGGAGGAACGCCCGTGGAGATTGCCCACCAGTTGCCCCTTCGGTACAGGCCGCATCCTCCCGGCGCCACCCGCATCCAGCTTCGTCACGCCGCCCCGTCAGAGCGTGCAGCGGGCGAGAGCTGCATTCCACCGCTGCCTGTCCTCCCCGTGGTTTCAGTGCCACGGGTCGATGCCGCATCCGCCCGCTGGCACCCCGAAGATGGCTCGGTGTGCTTCCTGTCGGGGAGCGACTGACCGTGGTCGCCACCCATCCGGATGCCTTCTACCTGATCTTCATTCCGCTTTTCGCGATTCTCAGCCTGGTGATTGCGTTCAGCCTGACGGGAATGATCTTCAGCGACCGGATCGTACCCAAAGACGATAGCCCCGAGGCTCTGCCCCCAGCCGTCTGATCCTCGAGCGGTCGCGGCCATATTGTACGCTCGGATACCAGCCCTTCTCCCCGGGGCGAGGGGGTGATACGATTTCCGCACATTCAAAGTTACGGAGATAGATGATGATTCAGGGAGTCCATGCGCGGAGCACTGTCTTTGTTGGTCTGCAGGCGGTGGGCGCCGCTCTCCACCAGCATGGCGGTCTCTGGACGGTCGGCGCTCTGGGGACGGACGTGGTGCCGGCAGACGGTCACCCCGAAGCGCGCGTACTGCGAATCACCGGGCTGACGATGCTGAATCGAACCTCGCGTACCGCCGGCCACGTGCTGACGTGCAACGTACAGCTCGAGGCACCCGGGCAGGAATCAAGCCCGCAGCTGCGGGCGGCCGTCCGGTTCACCGAGGTGGCGGGGAGCACGAACACCAAGATCACCCTGGAAGGCAGTGCTGCGAGGCGTTTGATCCCGGACCGCTCCGCGAACGCCAGCGAAATCGTGGAAGTTGGTAACCGCTATGCGCGCCAGATCGTTGATAGCATCGCCGCTCAGCTGGAACGCTTGGCGGGCCCGCAGGCCTCGCCCCAGCCAGGGCCTGTCGCCTCGCCCAGGCGGCTGAAGCCGCAGTTGCGGACAGCCAGCGTCAAGGCCTGAGAACCGACCTGCTAGCGCGCGCTAGCCACCGGTTGGCGGCGCCTGGTCAGGACCTTGGGCTCCTCGGTCATGGACCTCAGCTGGACCACATGGGTGTCGAAGATGCGGCGCGCCACGTCGAGGAGCTCGTTCACGTGCTGGTCGCGCAGGCGGTAGTAGATGAGGTTGCCGTCTTTGCGGGTGTCGACCAGATTCTTCATCCGCAGGATGGCCAGTTGCTGCGAGATCGTTGATCCCTCGGCCTCAAGCGCGGCCTGCATCTCACCCACACTCTTCTCCCCGGCTCGCAGGGTCTCCAGGATTCGAATCCTGGTGGGATGGCCGAGAGCCTTGAAGAGGTCTGCCTTGAAGGCTTGCAGGGATTGGCTCATCTGGCGGATACTCCTTGACGGGCGGGATTGTCTCCCTCGATTGCGCAGGTCTTGAACTTTTGAATATTCTAATGCCTTCGAGCTATCTGCGCACCTCTCCGGCCCGCGTGTGGGCTCACCCAGGCGGCTGACATCCGCGCGGCTCTCGCCGCCCGTTTACCCACACAAGGCATTCGTCCGCTTCCGTACGCTTCCGCACTCGAATCCTGCTAACGTTGGAATGTGAAGACCATCCGCGCGGACGACGTCCGCATCCCCAGGGGAGCCCGGGAGGCCGTGGCCAACCACGAAGAGGTTGTCGTCCTGAACCGGGATCGGCCCACCATGGTCATCGTCAACCCCGACGACCACAGCCGCGCGTCGGAACCTCCCAGACGTGGCCGACCTCTCAGTGAAGCGCTGGCCCATCTCCTGGCGGCACCGCTGCCTGACGAGGCCTTCGGACGCGACATGGAAGCGATAATCGCGGCCGTCGGTACTATCGCCGCGGATCCATGGGAACCCTCCTAGACACCACCGTCTTCATCCAACTGGAGCGCCAGCTCAAGCCGCTGCCGGCGGAGGGCGCGATGACGGAGGTGGCCGCGCGGCTGACGAGGGAGCTCGGCGACCGTGAGGAGGTGGCGATCGCCGCCATCACCGCATCAGAACTCCTCCATGGAGTGCACCGCGCCAGCCCCAAGAACCTGTCGCGGCGCGAGGCCTTTGTAGAGGCCGTCATCCAGGCCTTCCCGCCGGTGCCGTTCGACCTCCTGGCGGCGCGCGCGCACGCTCGGCTGTGGGCGAGACTGGCAGCTGCCGGGATCGACATCGGCGCCCACGACCGGTTTGTCGCCGCTACGGCGATCGCGAGCGGCTGGCGAGTCGGCACCGCCAACCTCGGGCACTATGAGCGTATCGAGGGTCTCCAGGTCGTCGCCCTCGACCTCACTGCCCAGGGGTCGTGACCCGAGGTTCGTCATCCCTCTGCGGGCACTTCGGACGAGGGTTCGTAACCCTCGGTGGCATCGAGGCGGAAGGGCACGTCGACCGGTACGGGTTCGGCGGGAGGCCCAGGGGTCCGGGTGACCGCTGCGACGATCGCGTCGCCCATCTCCGCTTCCCACAGGGCCTTCGTCGCCCGCACTCTCACGGCGGAGAGACTCGCGGTCACCACCCTGTACGCGCCAAGGCAGCCGAGCACCAGGACCGCGCTGGCGGCGATTGGTCCCATGCCCACCGCGGCCCCACCCACGAGGGTGCCGAGGACGAGGACGCCGACCAGGCCCCGCCACGTTGCAAACCTGCGCAGATGGCCGACCTCCAGTCGCTCGAGCTGGACCCCCAGGCGTTTCGCCGCCGCGACCCGCGCCGCCGTCCCGAGAACATCCTCCCCCGGCTTCTCGCCGGTCAACAGCATCCGCCACGACTCGGCCTGGTCGCGCAGCATGCGCACCACCCGCTCACCCGTGGAACCTGCCCAGCCAACCCCGGACGCTGACGATGCCATCCACTCCGCCCACCGTGTCAGAGATCGATCCACGACCCTGGCACTGCGCCGGGGGAGCGCAAATTGCAGCTGGTCGAGCAGGGCCCGGGCGGATTCGACACGGGGCCCGCTGAGGGCTGACCTGACCTGATGGGCGCGCTCCGGTGGCGGGGCTCTCCAGGGCTCCAAGGCGATCCCGGCGAGAAGTCCGCCGAGCTCATAGGCCTGGGCCAGGAGAGGATCCGTCACTGACAGAGCCGCAAGAAGGTCGTGGTGCGCGGCAAGCAGGTCGCTCCGGAAGGCCTCCCGCGAACCACCAGGCTGACCAGGACCATGGTCCTGGAGGCGGGGGGAGCCGAGGACCTGCTCCAGCCCACTCCTGATACGTCCCACCCGATGGTTGAACAGGCGGCCCCCACCGAGTTCTGCCAGGCCCGGTAGTAGGGCCGGTGCCTGCCCCACGGAGGGCGGCTCCGACTCAACGGAATCCCCGTACGCATCAGTCATCTCCCATCCGAGGCTGATCGCGCGCGCCACCGTCATCCGTTCATCCACTGCCGGGCCCAGCCTAGCCGGTCGCGGTCGCCGGCGCCTGCGCCGGCGCCGGCGCCTGCTTGACCTTGTTCCTGTCCAGTGCGGCAACGAGCGCAGCGACGACCTCGTCATCGAACTGTTTGCCAGCATGCCTTCCCAGCTCGCCGAGCGCCGATTCAACCGGCGCTGCGCCGCGGTAGGCGCGCTGGGTGGTCATCGCGTCAAAGGAGTCCGCGACCTTGACGATGCGCGCCGCCAGCGGGATGTCGCCGCCGGCCATGCCAGCGGGGTATCCCGAACCATCGACGTTCTCGTGGTGGTGGAGGATGATCGGCGCCACCTGCCGGAGGAAGGGCACCCCCTCGACCATCCGATGGCCGATCGTGGTGTGAGCCGAGACCCGGGTGAACTCGTCGTCCGTCAGGGTGCCGCCCTTATTGAGAACCTCGTCTGAGATGCCGATCTTGCCGAGGTCGTGGAGTAACGCGCCGAGGCTGAGGGTCTCCAGCTCGCTCGGCCCCAGACCGAGTTCCCTGCCGATTAGCGTGGCGTATTCCGCGACGCGCCTGGAGTGGCCACGGGTCGCCGAGTCCCGGGCGTCGATCGCGGCCGCGAGGGCCTCGACGGTTGACCGATTCGCGCTGCCAATCAGCAGGCTGACCTTCTCCGGGTCCTCCGCCAGGTCGGCCAGCGGAAGGGCGGAGCCGAAACCGATGACCTGGTTACGGCCCATGGCCTTGGCCAGGTAGAGCGCCTGGTCGGCACGCCGCACCACGGCTTCCTCGTCCTCGGCGTCAGCGGGCAGGGTTGCAACCCCCGCGCTGAGCGTTATCTTCAGCGGCCCCCCTCGACCCGCGAAGCTGATCCTGGCGAGGTCGATGTCGAGGCTCTCGACGACCTGCCGAAGTTTCTCCACGAGGAGCAGCGCGCCTTCCTTTTCGGTGTCGGGCAGGAGGATCACGAACTCCTCGCCGCCGTAGCGCGCGGCGACGTCCGTGGCGCGCACGTTCTCGAGCAGCGCGGCCGCGAACACCCTGAGAACCTCGTCGCCGGCTCGATGACCATGCTGGTCGTTGACCCGCTTGAAATGGTCGAGGTCGACCATCACCACCGAGAGGGGTCGAAGATTGCGCCTCGACCGTTCCATCTCGCGAGTCATCAGGGCCGCGAAGTAGCGCCGGTTGGGCAGCCCGGTGAGGTCGTCGTTCAGGGCCTGGGACTCCGTGTTCTCCAGCATCCGGGTCACGAAGTAGATGGCCACCGTGATCAGGATCGCCAGGCAGACGAAGGAGAGGCTGATGATCAGAAATGGAGAGGGCAGGGCCGCGGCAAAAGCGGCCTCGTCCTCCATCACGACAACCGTCCAGGGCAGCCCCGCCAGCTGTGCGTAACCGGCCTCCACGGCGCGGCCGGTGATCGGAAACGGGACCTGTGCGGCGCCCGCACCCCCCGCCATCAGGCGCCGCGAGAGCTCGTCCATGCCGATCGCCTGGACCGGCTGACTGCCGTACAGGCCCGTCCGCTGCAGCTTCAGGAGTTGCGCTGGGGTGGTTCGTCCCAGGGCGCGGTAGAGGACACGGCCGGGAGATGGGCCGTTGTATCCCACGACCACGTTGTTGCGGTCCACCACCATCCCAAAGCGCTCGCCGGGGAGCCGGGTCGGGTTCTGGAAGCCAACCACCGCGGCGTCGTCAACCCTGACGATGACCGCCCCGACAAACCCCCCATCGGGAGCGGCGATGGGGGCCGCGACATGGATTCGGGGGGTGGATAGCCCGCGGCCGACGGTCACGTTCGATATCACCACCTTGCCGTTGCGGGCCTGCAGGAACTCGCTGGAGTGGCTGAAGTCGGGGTTGCCAAGCAGTGCTGGATCCGTGGTGATGATGACGTGGCCACCGCGGTCAGCGACGGCGAGGACCTGGGCTCCGGGGACCAGCCGTTGCTCGCGGACCAGCGCGTCGCGAGCGGTGTCGCCCGCTGGCGAGCTGCCGCCCTGCGCGGCCGCGGTGACGGCCGGGTCCTGGCTGAGACGCCTGGCGATGGTCTTCCAGGTACCGACCTGCGCCCCGATCTCGGCGGCCTGGGTGACCGCCTCACCCTGGAGCATGTGTTGCCCGGCCTGGTGGTTGGCGTCGGTGTTGGACTGCCCGATCAAGCTGGTCAGCAGGACCATCGGGACCACGCTGATGAGCGTGGACAGAATGAGGATCCTGGTTGAGAGTCGGCTCGTCCGGAACCGAGACGCCAGTTCCCGCAGGGCAAGCAGCATCATGACAACACCAATAATCGCCACTGAGACGCCGGTGACCCGCTGTCGAGACAGATTCGGCACATTCGGCGACGACGACCGCGGTTGGATAGCATTCCAATTCATGGCAGGAGGGGTTAGGGACGTGCTCGCCCGCATGCTGGAATCGGCGATGAGCGGGGCGGAACCTGCGCGCGCTGATGCCCTGGCGCTCCTGGGCAGCTCCGACCATGACCTCCAGGATGTCGTGGCCGCAGCCTACGAGGTCCGGCGCACCTTCTTCGGCAATCGGGTCAAGCTGAACTTCCTGCTCAACCTCAAGAGCGGCCTCTGTCCCGAGGACTGCCACTATTGCTCCCAGCGGCGTGGCTCGCAGGCCGACATCCTCAAGTACCCCATGCTGGATGCTGAAGCCTCGGTGGAGGCGGCGGCCCGCGCGGTTCGCGCGGGAGCCAAACGCCTGTGCATGGTGGCCAGCGGCCGCGGCCCGGCCGAGCATGAGCTGGAGCAGGTCGCCGGCAACGTGCGCGCGGTGAAGAACGCCTACCCCGGTCTGGAAATCTGCGCCTGTCTGGGGCTGCTCGACGATGGGCAGGCGGGGCGCCTTCGCGCGTCCGGGGTACATGCCTACAACCACAATCTCAACACCAGCGAGAAGCACTACGACAGTGTCTGCGGCACCCACACCTACGCCGATCGCCAGGCCACCGTGAGCCGGGCGCAGGCCGAAGGACTGTCGCCCTGCTCGGGGGGCCTGTTCGGGATGGGTGAGAGTGACGAAGACATCGTCGACGTCGCCCGAGACCTGCGGCGACTGCGGCCAGACTCGGTACCTGTCAATTTCCTCATCCCCATCGACGGCACGCCGCTGAAGGGGACCTGGGAACTCACGCCCCAGCGTTGCCTTCGAATCCTGGCGCTGTTTCGCTTCCATTTCCCGCAGGTGGAGGTCCGGATCGCCGGGGGGCGAGAGCTGCACCTGCGGAGCCTTCAGCCGCTGGGTCTGATGATCGCCAACTCGATCTTCACGGGCGACTACCTGACCACGGAGGGACAGCCGGCGAGCGCCGATCGTCAGATGATCGCGGACCTCGGCTTTGTCATCGAGGGCATGGACGAGGGGACGCTGCCTGGAGATCGACAGGAGGCGGACCGAGACGCGCCGGTACCCACGCCGGGGCTGGTCGAGATGCGCCACCGCGGCGCGCAGGGCCC
>DAINSI010000003.1:0-4700 GCA_036741395.1 Candidatus Dormiibacterota bacterium | reverse complement strand
GGCACGGACGTGCCCGCCAATAGCTGAGCCTCGCAGCAACCCGAGCTCTGAGATAGGCCAGGCGCGGGCCCTCGGTCGGCTCAGATTGACCGAGGGCTCAAGGCTGGCCGGCGTCTTCGCCTAACGCGGGGTGGGAAACTGCGACCCGAGCAGGGCGTCGAAGGCGCGATCAGGTAGCAGGCGGCGCGCCAGGATCATGCTGCGCGCCCCCATGGTCACGACGTACCGGGTGCGGGGTCGCGCTGATGAGATCGACCGCTCGATGACCCGCGCAACCTTGTCGGCGTCGCCTGCGAAGCGCGACATCCACCCCTCGTAGGCCTGCTCGATCGCCTTCTGCGCTGCGTCGTTGAGCTTCGCGTAGGGACCGTCGGGGCGCTGCTCCACGCCGCCGGCCGAGGCGTTGGCCGTCTCCCCGAAGCGGGTCCGGATGATCCCTGGCTCGATGACCACGACCTTGACCCCGAAGCCGCGGACCTCGAACCGGAGCGCGTCGCTGATGGCTTCGACGGCGAACTTCGAGGCGTGGTAGAAACCGCCGGCGGGGAAGGTCAGCCGGCCGCCGACCGAGCTGAGGTTGACGATGCGCCCCAGCGCTGCCGGCGCATCCCCGGGAGGACCAGCTGCGTCAGCTGGATGAGGCCGAAGACGTTGGTCTCGAACTCCCGGCGCACGAGGTCGAGGGGAACCTCCTCGATTGCCCCCGCCTGCTCGTAGCCGGCGTTGTTGATGAGGACTCCGACCGCTCCCTCGGCCTTCTCGACAGCGGTGACAGCGTCGCGCATCGAACCCTCATCGGTGACGTCCAGTGACAGGGTCTGGCACCCCGCAGCGTCGAGCTCGCCGAGGGTCTCGGGGCGCCGCGCGGTGGCGTACACCGTCCAACCGGCGCTCGCGAGGCGCAGTGCGGTGGCCTTCCCGATCCCCGACGAGCAGCCGGTGATGAGTACGGCCCTGGAGACGGGTTCCGTCAGCGAGGCTGGCTGCTGAAGCCGGCGCCGCCCAGCGCCGCCCCAACGATCAGCAGGATCGACCCGGCCACCGATACCAGGAACGGGCGCTTGGCGACCTCCCAGTGGGTGATCACGAAAATCAGGCTCACGAACGGGACGAAAATCGAGCCCAGCCCCCACCACACGCTGGCCCGGAACGCGATCACCAGGAGCCAGATCCCGCCCGCCAGCGCGATCACCAGGCCCACCAGTAGCAAGACAATTCCGATAATGGTCACGCTCCACCTCCCACGGCCTCCGGCCCCGGGTGGGTCCTCGCCGCGGGGGCAGCATACAGGGCCGGACCGCCCTTGCGGGCGCATATGGTAGCGCCAGATGGAATCCGAGGCCCGACGACGCGCCGTCCGCGCCGGAGGCACCCTCCATCATCCCGGTCGCCGGCGCTCCCGCAGACGCCGGCAAACACCCGGGCATACCCGACCAGCCCCGCCAGCCCGCGGGTAGGCTTGGCGGGTGCGTCGCAACTCAGTCCAGCGCTGGAGCCTGGTCGCCATCATCGGGGGCTCCGGGGTGCTCCATTTCACCTCGCCCGGCTTCTACCGGCTGATCGTGCCGCGGGCCCTGGGGCACGCCGACGAGGTGGTCGCGCTGAGCGGTGCGGCCGAGCTCGGGTGCGCCGCCGCGATGGTGGTTCCAAGGACCCGACGGCTGGGCGGCTGGTTGACCGCCGCGCTGCTGGTGGCGGTCTTCCCCGCCAACCTGCAGATGGCGCTCGACGGCGGCCTCAAGGGCGCCGGGTTCCCGGGCAACAACCCGGTGCTGGCCTGGCTGCGCCTGCCCCTGCAGGTCCCCCTGGTGCTGATGGCGCTGGCGGTCGCGCGCCGCGGGCGCCCTGCTGGCGTCAGAATGCTGGCATGCCCGACCAGCACGCCGACGTAACCCTTGACCCGCTGCAGGAGCGGCTGCTGCCGGTGGCCGACGTGGTCATGGTCCTGATGCTCTCCAGGCCGCAGTCGGGGTCGTTGCGCGACACCCGGGTGACCATCGTCACCATCTACCTGGCCGTGGGGGTGGCCGGGTTCGGTCTGGTGCTGGCCCTGCTCGGCCTGGCACTGGGCACCGTTGGGCATCAACCGATCTGGCTGCTCCCAGCGGTCATCCTGCTGCTGCTGGCGGCCGGGTGCGCCGACCTCGGGGTCTTCGGCATCCGTCAGCGCCGCCTGCTCGCACGCGGGTGACGGCCAGGCGCCTGACCGTGGTCGTAGCCCTCGGGAGTTCCCTCCTGCTGCCCGGCTGCGGCGGCCCGAGCAGCACCTCGAGCAGCTCGCCGGCCTGCCCTCAGCCGGCAGCCACCCCGGCCACCAGGACGGCGGCCCCACCCAGCACCGACCTCGTCGCGGGTGGCACGCTGACCTTCGCGTCGGATCTCGCCTACCCGCCGCAGGAGTTCTCCCCACCGGGCTGCAGCGGCAAGAACCCGGACGGGTTTGATATCGATGTCGCCCGGGCCATCGCCGCGCGCATGCGACTGAAGGCGACCATCGTCGACACAAAGTTCGAAGGCCTGATCCCCGCGCTCACGGCGAGGAGGGTCGACGTGGTGGTCTCGGCGATGCCCATCACCGACGAGCGCAAGCAGGCGGTCCAGTTCGTGCCGTATCTCCTGGCGGGCGAATCCTTCGTAACCCTGGGCGACTCCAGGAAGCGCCCCCAGACCATCGCCGATCTCTGCGGGCTGAGGGTCGCGGTTGAGAAGGGCACGGCCGAGGAGGTCCACGCCACGGACGCCAACAACCCCGCCGGCAACGGCTCCTGCGCCAAGAACCCGGTCGTTCTCAAGGACCATGTTTTCGCCAAGGACACGGAGGCGCTGGCGGCGCTCAGGCAGGGCAAGGTCGACGTGCATTTCACCGACTCGGCGGTGGCCGCCTACGAGCTGCTCAAGAGCCCGGGACTGGCGATCACCAACAAGGCTATCGTGGGCGCGACCCCCGAAGGTCTCGCAGTGCGCAAGGACGACGGCGCGATGTATGCCGCGGTCAACGCCGCGTTCGACGCGATGAAGGCCGACGGAACGTACCAGAGGCTGCTCGACGAATGGTTGTTGAGCGCGGGGGCCATCACCAGGAAGGGGCCTTAGGGCCAGGCTCCTGGGCACCGCGAACGGGCCGCGGGCGCGGCCCGGGGTGCGCTGCCATACTCTGCCGAATGGCTTCGACCAACGGCACCCTGATCGTCACCGACTCCGGTTGTGATCTCCCCGACTCCTGGCTCAAGGAGCACGGCGTGGTCCTGGTTCCGCTGGGTGTGAGCTTCGGCATGGAGTCGTTCACCGACCGCCGCGACATCGACAACAAGAAGTTCTTCGAGAAGCTGGCCCAGGCGGACAAGCCCCCCACCACCTCGCAGCCTCCCCCGGGCGCCTTCGTCGAGGTCTTCGACGCGGCCCTCGCCGAGGGCAAAGACGTGCTCTGCCTGACGATGTCGGCGCGGATGAGCGGTACCCACGGGTCCGCGGTCACCGCCGCGGAGATGTCCAAGGCGGACGTCACGGTGCAGGATTCGGAGGCCATGTCGGCGCTGCTCGCCGACCAGGTGATCAGGGCCGCCGAGGTCGTCGCTGCCGGTGGTAGCCGCGACGAGGCGGCGGCCGAGGCCGACCGCGTGCGCACCCACCAGGAGTTGCTCTTCACGGTCCCCGACCTGGTCGCGCTACGTGCCGGCGGGCGCATCGGGCCAGCCGGGGCGATGCTCGGAGGCCTGCTGCAGATCCGCCCCATCCTGACCATGAAGGATGGCGAGGTCACGGTGCAGTCGCGCGTCCGCACCAACAGCAAGGCCCGCGAGGCGATCGTCGATCGCCTCCGCGAGAAGGTCGAGGCGGCGGGCAAGAAGGCGCGGGTCTTCGTCGCCGCCGCCGACGACGAGGCCCTAATGAGCGAGATGGAGGCGCAGGTCAAGCAGTACGCCGACGGGGAGGTGACCCGACTGGCGATCGGACCGGTCATCGCCGCGCACACCGGCGCCAGCACCGGCGGGGTCGTCTACCGCATCGACTGAGGCCCGGGGCATCAGCTTCGCGGTCGCCTACCCGATCGGGTGTTGCGCAATAGCGCGGGCTATGCGGTAGTTCAGGAACCCATGTCTGAGAAGAACGGCGCCGAGCCCACCTCCAAGTCCGGCCTCAGCGGGTCGGCCAATGTCGAGGAGGGCCCGAAGAAGGAGGCCCCCAGGAACCTTCGGGAACGGTGGACGGTGATCCGCGACTCGGTCCGCGGCACGTTCCTGGCCATGCCCCGGGTGTTCCGCCTGGTCTGGGAGGCCAGCCCCCGGGCGACCCTGACGCTGGCCGTCGTGACCGTGGTCACGGGCATCCTCCCCGCGCTGACCGCGTACCTGGGCAAGCTCCTCATCAACGCCGTCGTGGCCGCGATCGTGATCCGCTCCAACCACCGGCCCGACACCACCCGGCTGGACCTCCCCCTCGGCCTGCACACCCCATTCATGACCTCGGTCGGAGTGGTCATCACCCTCGCGCTGGCCTCGCTGCTGGTGGCCGCGATGAGCGCCCTGATGAGCACGCTGCGCAACATCAGCCAGCAGCTGCTCCAGGAGCGGGTGCAGATCCGCATCCAACTGATGGTCATGGACCACGCGGCGGCGCTCGACCTCCCGTTCTTCGAGGACCCGGCGTCGTACGACCTGCTCCGCCGCGCCCAGGAGGACTCGCGCAACCGGCCGGTGCAG
>DAINSI010000002.1:72190-73830 GCA_036741395.1 Candidatus Dormiibacterota bacterium | reverse complement strand
GGCGAGATGATCCAGAAGGTCATCGGCGACCACGGTCGCGTCGACATCCTGATCAACAACGCCGGCCGCTCGATCCGCCGGTCGGTCGAGGAGTCCTACGAGCGCTTCCACGACTTCCAGCGGACGATGCAGCTCAACTACTTCGGCGCCGTCAAGTTGATCCTCGGGGTGCTGCCGCCGATGATCGAGCAGGGTCGCGGGCACATCATCAACATCTCGTCGATCGGCGCCCAGGCCTACCCACCGCGGTTCGCCGCCTACGTCGCGTCGAAGTCGGCGCTGGAAGGCTTCGCCCGCTGCCTCGCGCCCGAGGTCGCCCACCACGGCATCACGGTCACCAACATCCACATGCCGCTGGTGCAGACGCCCATGATCGCGCCCACCAGCTTCTACTCCAACTTCCCCATCATCGAGGCCGACGAGGCCGCGCAGATGGTGGTGGAGGCCATCCTGCGACGGCCGCAGGACGTGTCGACCCGTCTCGGCAAGCTGGGCGAGATCGTCGACGTCGCCGCCCCCGGGTTCCTGCACCTGGTGATGACCGGTGCCTACCACATGTTCCCGGAGACGGGCGGCAAGAAGAAGGAGGGCGGCGGCAACGGGGCCAAGCCCGACGAGGAGGTCGGCATCGAGGGCCTGGTCCTGGGCCAACTGATGCGAGGCATCCATTTCTAGCGGAGCGACTCGCCCGGGCGCACGATGAACCCGGACCTCGAATTGGCCCAGCGTCTGGCCGACGCCGCCGACGCCATCACCATGCGCCACTTCCGGTCGGCCAGGCTCAAGGTCGAGACCAAGCCTGACCGCACCCCGGTGTCCAACGCCGACCGCGAGGTCGAGCAGGTGATCCGTGACCAGCTCACCGCGCAGCGCCCCGGCGACGCGGTCGTCGGCGAGGAGTACGGCTCGTCCGGCGACAGCAGCCGCCGCTGGATCATCGACCCCGTCGACGCCACCAGGAACTACGTGCGCGGCATCCCCGTCTTCGCCACCCTGATTGCGCTCGAGGAGGAGGGGGACATCCGTCTCGGCGTGGTCTCGGCCCCCGCGCTGGGGGCGCGCTGGTGGGCCAGCCGGGGGGAGGGTGCGTTCGCGGGCGATCGCCGCCTGCAGGTCTCCCGGGTCGCCGGCCTCGAGGACGCGCAGCTCTGCTACGCGGGCCTGGAGGGGTGGCGGGAGGCAGGATCACTGGAGCCGCTGCTGCATCTCTCCCGGCGCTGCGCCCGCAGTCGCGGGTTCGGCGACTTCTGGCAGCACATGATGGTGGCGCAGGGCAGCGCGGAGATCGCGCTCGAGTCCGCCGCCAGCCTGTGGGACATGGCAGCGGTCAAGGTCATCGTCGAGGAGGCCGGTGGCACCTTCACCGACCTCTCGGGCAGCTCCACCGCCGACGGCGGCGATGCCCTCTCCAGCAACGGCCTGCTGCACAGCGAGGTGCTTGGCATCATCGGCCGCCCGATGCCGCGCGCCGTGCGCGGCTAGACTGCGAACGATGGCCACGCGCCCGCACCAGGTAGACGTCAAGACTGTCGAGAGCATCCTCGCCGAGGCGCGCCGGCAGGAGGCCGAGGTTCTCAGCGAGGAGGTCCCCCCGAACAGTGCCATCACCCGGTTGGGCAAGGTCAAGGTCGAGGGGCTCG
>DAINSI010000002.1:68234-72180 GCA_036741395.1 Candidatus Dormiibacterota bacterium | reverse complement strand
ACTGTGGTCCATTACTCCGCCGGGTTGTCGAGTGGGGCGCGACCACCGAGTTGGGCAAGCTGTGGGCGACCAAGCCCGCGGCGATGATCTTCCTTCGACACTACGGTTGACTGTTCTGCCGTGAGCAGGCCGCGCAGTTGCGCGGCGTGAGGTCCGAGGTCGAGAAGTATGGGAACCTGGCCGTCATCGGGAACGGTACGCTGGCGCACGCGCAGGACTTCGACCGGACCCACGGCAAGGGCCTGCGGTCGCTGGTCGACACCCGCAAGGGCACCTACAAGGCATTGGGATTCCGCCACGGCGTGCGTTATACGCTGGGGCCGGCGTCCCTGGCGCGGGGCGTGGATGCCATGTCGCGCGGCTTCCGACAGGTCAACACCCAGGGCGACCCCTTCCAGCAAGGCGGAACCCTGGTGCTGGCCAAGGGCGGCCGCCCGGTCCTGTTCCAGCGCGCGCGCTTCGCCGGTGACCACGCTTCCCTGGAGGAGATCCTGGCCGCTGTTCGCCTGGCGGCGGCCCCGGCTTAGCCCCGGGCTAGAGGGGCTCCTCGCCGGCGACAAGCGGGGCGCCCATGGCGTGGTAGCCGCCGTCGACATGCACCATCTCGCCGGTGGTCCGTGGGGTCCAGTCACTGAGAAGCAGGACCACCATTCGAGCCGCCGCGTCAGGGTCCTGCGAATCCCAGCCCAGCGGCGCCTGCTTCTGCCAGGCGTCCTCGAACTGCTTGAAGCCGGGGATGTTCTTGGCCGCGACCGTGGCCAGCGGCCCGGCGCAGACGGCGTTCACGCGTACGCCCTGCGGGCCCAGGTAGCGCGCCAGGTACCGCACCACCGACTCCAGGCCTGACTTGGCCACGCCCATCCAGTCATAGACAGGCCATGCCACGCTGTTGTCGAAGTCCAGGGTGACGATGCTGCCGCCCGGCTCCATCAGCGGAGCGACCGCCACCGCGAGTTCCTTTAACGAGAAGGTCGAGGTTTGGAAGGCGACCTGGGCACTCTCCCAGGGCGTTGCCATGAAATTTCCCCCCATGGCGTCGGCGGGGGCGAAGGCGATGGCGTGGATGGCGCCGTCGACGTGACCCCAGCGCCGGCGCAGCTCATCGGTGAGAGCGACGACCTGCTCGTGGTTGTTGATGTCGAGCTCGAGGATGTCGGGCACCGGGTCGAGCCGCCGGGCCGTCTTCTCGGTCAGGCTGCGGATGCGGCCGAAGCTGGTCAGCAATACCTCGGCGCCCTCCTGCTGGGCCAGCTGGGCGCAGCGGAACGCGATACTCTGGCGGCTGAGGACGCCGGTGACCAGGATCTTCTTGCCCTGCAGGAGCACGAGAGGAGTATTCCAGTAACCGTGCGGCGTATCAATGAGCGCAGTCATGAGAGGTCAGATCAGCGTCCGGGTGAGCGGGACAACGTGAGCGATGAGCAGCCGGCCCTGTCCATCGTCGGCGGCAATCCTGCCCCTTCGCCCTTTGGCGCAACCGTCACGGATGGCTGGGAGGGGGTTTACCGCGCCACCGTGATCCTCGTCTACCGTTACATCTACGCCCGCGTCGGCAACCGGGCCGACGCCGAGGACCTCACCACCCAGGTCTACCTGCGGGCGCTCCCACGACTGCGCCTCTCGGCGGCCATCGAGGAGATCCGCAGCTACCTGGTGGCCACCGCCAGGACCGTCCTCGCCGACCACTGGCGCGACCGCTACGACGTTCGCGTTGATGCGCTCGAGGAGTCCATCGCCACCCCTGAGATCCGGCGGTCCTCGCCACATGACGAGGAGGCCGGCGTGCGGCGGGCCGGGGCGATCCTTGGGGCCCTTCCCGACAACTACCGCAGGGTGCTGGAGCTTCGTTTCCTGCGCGGTTACTCGCTGCGCGAGACGGCGGCCGAGCTGAAGATCACGGTCAGCAACGCCAAGGTGATGCAGCACCGCGCCCTGCGCCGGGCTGCCGCGCTCCCGGAGGAGCTCCCGTGAGCCGCGCCGCGGATCGCCTGGCGCGCGTCGTGGACGCGCTCCTGCACGAGCGCAAGCCACCGCGCTTCCCGGCCGAGCCGGAAGAGGCCGCGGCGCTCTATGCCGCGGCGGCGCTCAAGGCCTCGCGGCCCGGTGCCGACCTGCCCAGCCGTGACTTCATCGCCAACCTGGAGCGCCAGCTGGGCGCTGAGGTGGCGCGGGCGGAGGCAGCGCCGGGGCGCGGTCGCCGTTTCACCCGGCGCACGCTCCTCCAGGTCTGCGGCGCGTCGGCGGCCGCCGCGGTGGCGGGCGTACTCGTGGACCGCGCCGTGACCCGGCCCGAGGCCAGGCCGGCCCCCACCACCATGGTCCCGACGTCCGGCCGCTGGATCCCCGTCGTATCGCTGGCCGCGCTCGCGCCCGGGCAGGGTATGCGGTTCTCGTCGAGCGGGGTCGAGGGCTTCGTCGTCAACCACGCCGGCAACGTTCAGGCGATGTCGGCGGTCTGCACCCACATGGGTTGCATCCTCAGGTTCAACCAGCGGCAGGCACGGCTCGACTGCCCCTGCCACGGCGCCTCCTTCGACCTCGACGGGTCGCCCCTCGCCCGCGGTTACCTCGACTCCCTGCCGCGCCTGGCCAGCCGGGTGCGCGCTGACCACGTCGAGGTCCAGGTCCCGGCGTAGGCGTAACCGCCCCTCGTACCCACTTCCATGAACCCGATGGGATGTGGAGGAGGGACTACGTGATGCGATTCGACCCCAGGTTGCTGGCGCTGCCGGCTCTCATGACGCTGGCCGCGTGCGGCTCGACGGGCTCGGGCGGGAGTTCCTCGCCCGCCGCGGGCGGGGGAGGGATCCCGGTGACCCTCGACGCCCAGAACTATCGATTCAACCCTGCCACGGTGACCGCCAGGGCCGGGGACAAGATCACCGTCACGGTCAACAACAGGGACGGCGTCGAGCACAACTTCAGCATCTCGGAGCTGGGCGTCAGCCAGGACATCGAGAAGGGCGAGAGCAAGAGCGTCACCTTCACCGCCACCGGCAGCAACAACCTCCAGTTCTTCTGCAAGTACCACAAGGCCACCAACGGCATGGTGGGCACGCTGAACCTTGGCGGCACCAACGCGGCGCCCGCCCCGGCCTCCTCGGCCGCGCCCTCCCCCGGCAAGCCTTCCGGGTCGGGCTACTGATGCGGCGCCTGAGGAGGTTGCGCGCCCCTGGGCTGCGCCTGGCCGTGTCCGCTGCGGTGGCCGTGGCGGCGATGATGGTGCCGGCGGCGGCGGTCTCGGTCTCGGCCGCCAACCAATCGATCACCGCCAGCGGGGGCACATGTCCAGGCTCGCTCGGCTGGACCAACGCGAACCCGACGATCAACGTCGGTGACTCCGTCACGTGGCGCAACTGCCCGAGCGGCAACCACACCCTGAAATCGACGTCCAGTGGGTGGTGTCTGGGCAACGATATGGTCTCTGGCAACAGCGGATTGAGCTGGTCATTTCTCTGCAAGTTCACCTCCGCAGGCCGCTTCAGCTACGAGTGTGGCGTCCACACCACCTCGATGATCGGCACCATCACCGTGAACGGCCCGCCACCGCCACCGCCGCCGCCTCCACCCCCGCCGGCCCCGGCGCCCATGCAGTCCGTCGCACCGGCGCCCAAGCAGTCGCCGCCGGCGCCAGCCCCGGCGATCAGCAGCGCGGCCCCCGCCCAGGCCCTCGCGCCGTCCCCCTCGCCGTCCGACATCGCGAGCCCCACTGCGAGCCCCTCGCCGGCTCGCGCAACCGCACCCGCCGAGAGTCCACCAGGGCGAAGTAGGCCACCGCCACGTCCGCCGTGGCGCCGTCCAGGCCGTCGAAGCTGTACATCCGGTCGGCGCGGGAGCGCAGCTCACCGGGCGTCTGCGGCCCGCGCAGCAGCAGCAGACACAGAATTGCCGTCTCGTCGCGCCACAGGTTCAGCACGGTGCGGGCGCGGTGTTCATACTTCGCCAC
>DAINSI010000002.1:0-68224 GCA_036741395.1 Candidatus Dormiibacterota bacterium | reverse complement strand
ACTGCGAGCCCCTCGCCGGCTCGCGCAACCGCACCCGCCGGCTCCGGCGGATCGGGCAGCCCGCTGCTCCTGGTGGCGCTGGTGGTGGTCATCCTGGCGGCCGCGGGCGGTGGCTTCTACTGGTACCGCAGGCGGCAGGCAGCCTGAGTTCGGGGCCGCGAACCGTCCTCCGATCCACTCACGGCGGGCATGACGCGATGCGGCAATGGGGGTGGACTTTACAACCCAGGCGTGAGACAATCCAACAGCGCGCACGGCTCACTCCTGGGCGCGAGTTGCGGAGATGATGCGGTTCCGCGCCCCCCTTCCCATACCACTTCAAAATCGACAAACCCCGGAAGATCAAGGGCAGCTCAGGAGTTGTACCTAGTGACGCGTGATATCTCTGAGCGACGCCCGGGGGGCTGCTTCTCCCGGGACGATTGATTGAAGGAACCGAATGAGCAACACCGAGAGCGACTGGAGCGGACGTAACGAAGGGGAGCCCACCCTTCAGCAGATCCTCGAGCGCCCGATGATCACCGAGGAGGGTGAGGGCGACGGCGCGACCAAGGTCAAGGAGACCTCGACCGCGCCCGACGAGCCCGACGTGGTCAAGTCGTACCTCCAGGAGATCCGCAAGGTACCGCTGCTCAACGCCCACTCGGAGAAGGTCCTCGCCGCTGCCGCCGAGGATGGCGATGAGAGCGCCCGGCGCCACCTGATCGAGGCCAACACCCGCCTCGTGGTGTCGACAAGTTCGATTACCGCCGCGGTTTCAAGTTCTCGACCTATGCCACCTGGTGGATCCGCCAGGCGATCCAGCGCGCCCTGGCCGACCAGGCGCTGCCCATCCGCCTGCCCGTCCACGTGCACGAGATGCGCTCCAAGGCCCTGCGCGCCAAGGAGGCCCTGAGCCAGAAGCTGGGCCGGGACCCCGAGCCCTGGGAGATCGCCGAGGCCACCGGCCTGGACGTTTCCAAGATCGAGGACCTGCAGCGCCTGGCCTACGTCTCGACCTCGCTCGACCTCGAGATCGACGAGGAGGGGAATCCCCTGGCCAACCTGATCCCGGACCCCAACGGCACCGACCCCCAGGCGGAGTCGGGCCTACCGGCGGACGTCCTGGAGTCGCTGGCCAAGCTCGAGGAGCGCGAGCGCCTGGTGCTGGAGCTGCGCTTCGGCCTCACCGACGGCGAGGGCAAGACCCTCGACGAGATCGGGCGACGCGTCGGGCTTACCCGCGAGGGTGTCCGCCAGATCGAAAAGAGAGCCCTGGATAAGTTGCGAAGGGACGCGGCCTGATCGGGTCTCGCCGGCAATGGGCGTCGCTTCGGCGGCGCCCTTTCCATTTCTGGAGGTGACACATGGCTGAATTGACGGATGGGCAACGCGCTGTGCTGCAGGGCAAGAACTTCTACAGCGTGTCGACGATCGGCAAGGATGGGGGGCCGCGATCGACCACCGTGTGGGGAGACCTCAGGGGCGACAGTATCGAGCTCAACAGCTCCCGGGGGCGCGGCTGGCCGACCAACCTCACACGCGATCCGCGAATTGCCATCGAGGTTCATGACGAGGCGGATCCCTACAACCAGGTGAGCATCGTCGGCCGGGCCGTGGAGCTGACCACGGACGGCGCCCAGGACAGCATCGACGCGCTGTCGCACAAGTACGCCGGCAAGGACTATGACACCCCGGCCGGCCAGACCCGCCTCAGGATCACCATCGCCATCGACAAGGCGAGATCCTGGGGCTGAACACCCTCAGCGGGTTGTCGGCGAGCTCGCGGGGGGCGCCGAGACGCCGTTGATGATCGACTGCACGGTGTCCCCGCCGCCGATCCTGACCCGGCTCAGGTAGAGCATCTGCTTGGGGTCATGCCAGCTGCCGGGCTGGGTCGTTGTCGCACTCCAGAACCCGGCGTCGGCGACCAGCTTGGCGCTCGCCACGTTGACCCCGCCGTAGGGGTAGGCCCAATCGACAACGGGGTGGCCGAGGTGGCTCTCGAGATCGGCCTTGGACCCCAGGACCTCGATCTTGGCCCTGTCCGCGGTGGTCTTGCTGATGTCAACGTGGAACTGGCTGTGGGCGCCCATCTCGAAGCCCTCGGACTCCAGCTCCTGGATCTCGGACCACTCCATGTAACCGTTTGACCCCACCAGCTGGGTGGGCACGTAGTTGGTGGCGGTGAACCCGAACTCCCGCAGGATCGGGGCGGCGGTGGTGTAGAAGTCGCGGTAGGCGTCGTCGAAGGTGAGGACCACGGGCCGGTCGGGGGCAGGGTGCTTGCCCGCCAGGACCAGGTCCGCCTCGCGCATCGTCATCGTCGTGTACCCATGCTCGCTCAGCCACTGGACCTGCTCCCGGAAGGTGGCCGGCGCAACGGACAGGTTCCAGCCCACGCGGTCGGACTTGGAGGCGTTGCGGATGTAGTGGTACATCACGATCGGCAGCCACGTTCCCTTGTGGATCGGCCGGACCAGGTCGTACTGCGTGGGAAGTGGCGGCGCGGCCAGCGTGTCCGGGGTGGGACCAGGGTCTGGCGGCGACGCGGTCACCGGCTCAGGCGGCACCAGGCCGATCTCTGCCTTGCTGGCCCGGTCCAGGCCCTGGGTCGGATCGGGGTGGCGCGCGAACGCCGCCGCCAGGGGGTCGCCGTTGACCAGCCGGAAATGCCGGCTGAGGTGTGAGCCCGCGAGAACGATGGTGGACAGAGACAGCGCGACGATCGCGAGCAGGCTGACCTGGTTGACGATATCCCCCAGGGCACCCCGCAACAGGCGCGCGTGGACCAGCCGCAGGAGCATTTGACCGTGACTCTATCGGACGCGACCGATCAAGGAAAGGACGCGACGGTGTAAAAGGGTTAAAAGGGTTAATAGGAGCCATGCTGTACGCCTTCGTGCAGGTCCTGGTCAGGATCGTGGTTGGTGTCTTCTTCCGCGTCGAGGTCACCGGGAGGGAGAACGTGCCGGAGGGCGGCTGCCTGGTGGTGAGCAACCACCTCTCGTGGACCGACACCGCCTTCATCCTGTACGCGCTGCCTCGAAAACCGTGGCTTCACACGATGGCCAACGAGAGCACCGTCTTCAACACACCCTTCAAGCGCTGGCTCATGCCCAGGCTCGC
Organism: Candidatus Dormiibacterota bacterium; assembly: GCA_036741395.1. Classification (GTDB taxonomy): domain Bacteria; phylum Chloroflexota; class Dormibacteria; order DASZGP01; family DASZGP01; genus JAXDLW01. The sequence goes on along the minus strand of DAINSI010000002.1, from coordinate 65,116 downwards.
GGTTTTCCCCATCCGGCGCAACCGGGGGATGCTCGACGAGGAGGCCGTCAATGGGGTCTACAACCTGCTCAACTCCGGGGAACGGGTGCTGATATTTCCCGAGGGCGCCTACGGCAAGGATGGCGAGCTACGGCCGCTCAAGGACGGCGTGGGCTATTTCGCGCTCAACAGCGGCAAACCGTTGCTGCCCGTCCTGCTGGCGGGCACGGGGAGACTGCGGCCCTTCTCCCGGGTCCGGGTCGACATCGGGGTTCCCTTCATCCCCGACCCGCCCCTGCTCCTCAGTGTCAAGGAACGCGTCCAGGCGACGGTGGCCTCGGTGCGCAGCGCTCTCGCGAGGCTGGGGCAGGGGGCGGGCCGCACCCGGCGGCCGTGGGTTTTCCGGCGGCGCTCAGCCCGAGACGCGACCCAACCGGACGGCGTAGAAGCTCGCGATCCCCAGGTGGACCCTGACGTTAGGTGAGGGTTGTCTGGTCTAGGGGGCTGCCGGGGCGGCCACGTTCTCCACCTGGAGGCCGTCGGCCGGCGCGGCGGTGGTCGCAAGTGGCTTCTCGAAGGCCCGCCCGTAGGCCTCGCCGACGTTGGCCTGGCGTCCCGGCAGGATGACCTGGATCTGCTCGCTGTCCAACTCGTCGATCGGGACGGTCTGCTGGGCATTGTCGGAGTCGGCGATCAGCATCACGTGCAGGCCGTGGGTACCGATGTCGCCCTGGAAGTAGTGGATGTCACCCTGCGGTGAGAATTTCGGGTTGGGGACGGGGTCGGATTTCTCGGTCGGCTTGGTCGGGTCGAATGACTGCGTCCCGGGGATGTTGTAGGGGGTGCCGTCGACGTGGTGGTTCCAGCAGCGGCGGGGGTTGAGCTTGACGCCGGCGGGCGGGTTGAAGTTCGACACCGGCACCTTGGTGACCGGGTCGATCCACCAGGACTGCGGCTCGTCCTTGCTGCGCAGGTTGATCTTGGGCCCGGGATCGGTGCCGGTCCCGTCATCGAAGCAGGAGTCGTCGCGGTAGTAGGGGAAGGAGGTCGCGGCCCCAATCAGGACCCCTCCGGGGGAGTAGGTCTGGCCGGTCCAGCGCTCCACCAGGGTGCCGGCCTTGCCGGTCATCTGCTCCCAGCCCAGCTCCCCGGGAGGGCCCGAGAAGGTGGGGTCAAAGAAGTCGAAGTCGCCGTGTACATCGTTCTCGGGCGTGTTGGGCGGTTGGTCGCCACATGGGTAGGGGCCAGGCGGGGTCGTGATCACGGGCCGGCCCGTGAGCTTCTTGAGCATCGAGCCCAGCTGGTCGTCGCTGGAGTAGCAGAACCCCTGAGTGCCTAGGCCCATGTGAGTGTTTCCGAAGACTTCCTCGTTGATCCCGAGTACTGGCACGCCCGCCTTCTGGTACGGGTTGTAGTAGGTGTCCATGATGCCCGCGGCCATGTCGCGCTGGACGTAGATGCCATCGAGCGGTGGGATCACGTGGACCCGCAGCGCGTCCTGGTAGCGAACCTGGTCGGCGTAGAAGACCTCGCGGCGGACGTTGTTGGTGGAGGAGTCGGCGCCCCAGGTGGCGCGGATGACGCGCACCGGGCCGGCCTTCTCACCCAGCAGCTGGGAGCTGCCGCCCCAGTTGGTGGCCTCCTCCTCGTAGCCGCAGCACGGCGTCTTGCCGCCCGGCGACTGCTGGAACGCGCGGGCCTTCCAGCGGTCGACGACGTTGGGGCCGTAGTTGTGCAGGACGCCCTTCTTGTCCATGTAACCGTTGTTTTGGGGGAGATGTGGATCTCGGTCATCAGCCAGCGGCCGTCGTAGCGGAACGCATAGCGCGGGGTGGTGATCCACGCCGTGTCCTTGGGCCGGCGCTGGCCGACCCGGGCCTTGCCGGTCTTGGGATCCACGGCCAGGGTGCCGTCGGGGTTGCAGTACCAGCCCTTGGGGGCGGCGCCGTAACCGCCGTACGAGCTCTGCGAGTAGTTGAAGATCCCCGCGTCAGCGTCGCGCTGGTAGTGCACGTAGGGCGAGTTGGCCGCGGTGTACTTGACGGCCGGGCCCTTGTCACCGCCCAGCGCCACGTACACGTAGCCCTGCTTGCCGGTGTCGGGGTCGGTCACGGTGATCGCGTAGGAGTCGAGGATCCCGGCGGGCATCACGGCGCCGGACGGGGCGGGGTTGCCGGCGTCCTTGGCCATGAAGACCAGCTCGTCCTTGTCAACCAGGTGGAAGCCGTTGGGCGACGGGGTGGTGGGCTGGCCGTCGTAGAAGCCGCCGTCGGGCGCCTTGTAGGGGATCGCCTTGCAGACGTCGGCCGTGGGGTGGTTGGGATCGGCCGCCGGCGTGTTGGCCAGGAAGCGGAAGCCCTCGCGGTCGTACGCGTAGTCGAGGTGTTGGTCGGTGCCCGAGTAGAAGGCGAAGCCCGAGGCGTTGTTGGTGAGGTAGCGGGCGAAGACCTGGTCGACCTGGAAGGGGATCTGGATGAACTTCTTGCCGTCCCAGCGGTAGCCCATGACCCGGCGCAGAGGGAGCGAATGCACAGGTTATCCACTGCCCTGTGAACAGGATTTCAACGGGTTATCCACTAGATGTGGTGGGTTTTGATCGATGGACTACGAGATGTTGACTTTTCGGGGCGACGGGAGCAATATAGCCAAGCCCTCCACCGAGGAAGCGGACCGTCGGCCCGGACCGGGGTGATCGAGGACTAAACAGCGTCCCATCAGCGTTTTAGTTAAGTAGTCCTTTTCGGGAGGTTTTTCCGTGTCCAAGAGCCGCATCGCTTCGTCTTCCGCGTCCTCCACGACCGCCGCTCCCGGCCTGCGGGTCGCGCGCCGGTTCACGCAGCCTGGGGTCCACCCCTTCGACGCCGTGGAGTGGGAGCTGCGCAGCGCCACCATCACCAACGAGAAGGGTGAGGTGGTCTTCGAGCAGAAGGACGTGGAGATCCCCAAGTCCTGGTCGCAGATGGCCACCAACGTGGTGGTCAGCAAGTACTTCCGCGGCCAGCTGGGCACCCCGCGCCGGGAGACCAGCGTCAAGCAGCTGATCGGGCGCGTGGTGGACACCATCGCCGATTGGGGCCTCGACCAGGGGTACTTCGCCTCTCCCGCGGACGGCGAGGCCTTCCGCCACGAGCTGGCCTTCCTCTGTGTGACCCAGCGCATGGCGTTCAACAGCCCTGTTTGGTTTAACGTCGGCATCGAGGAGCGCCCACAAGGCAGTGCCTGTTTTATCAACTCAATCGAGGACACCATGGAGTCGATCCTCGGCCTGGCCAAGACCGAGGGCATGCTCTTCAAGTACGGCTCCGGCGCGGGCGTCAACCTCTCGGCCCTGCGCGGGTCGATGGAGAAGCTCAAGCACGGCGGTACCGCCTCCGGCCCGGTCAGCTTCATGAAGGGCTTCGACGCCTTTGCGGGTGCCATCAAGTCCGGTGGTGCGACACGGCGCGCGGCCAAGATGGTGATCCTCAACGTCGACCATCCCGACATCGAGGAGTTCATCAACTGCAAGGTCAAGGAGGAGAAGAAGGCCTGGGCGCTGATCGACGCCGGTTACGACGGCTCATACACCGGCGAGGCCTACGGCTCGGTCTTCTTCCAGAACTCCAACAACTCCATCCGCGTCCCCGATGAGTTCATGAAGGCCGTCGAGAACGACAGCGACTGGCACACGCTGACCGTCACCGACCGCAAGCCCCTGAAGAGCTTCAAGGCCCGCGCGCTGATGCGTCAGATCTCCGACGCGGCCTGGGTCTGCGGTGACCCGGGGATGCAGTACGACACCATCATCCAGGACTGGAACTGCGTCGCCAACACCGCGCGTATCAACGCCACCAATCCCTGCTCCGAGTTCGTTTTCATCGACGACACCGCGTGCAATCTGGCCAGCCTCAACCTGATGAAATTCATCGACGATGCCGGCACGTTCCTCACCGAGGACTTCAAGCACGCGACCCGGATCACGATCACCGCGCAGGAGATGATCGTCCCCAACGCCTCGTACCCCACCCCCAAGATCGGCGAGAACTCGCTGAAGCTGCGCCCGCTGGGACTTGGCTTTGCCAACCTCGGCGCGCTGCTGATGTCCCAGGGCCTTCCGTACGACAGCGACGAGGGGCGCGCCTACGGCGCCGCCGTGACCTCGCTGATGACGGCGGAAGCGTACGCGCAATCGGCTCGCATCTCCGCAGCGTGTGGGGGGCCATTCGAGCTCTTCGCGGAGAACCGCGAGCCGATGCTGCGCGTCATGAACAAGCACATGGCGGCGTCGTACGACATCGACCGCAAGGTCTCCAAGGACGCGCCCGTAGAGGCTGCCAACCACGCCTGGGAGGAGGCGGTGGCGCTGGGCGTCAAGCACGGCTACCGCAACGCCCAGTCAAGTGTCCTCGCTCCGACTGGAACGATTTCTTTTTTGATGGATTGTGATACCACGGGTGTCGAGCCCGACATTGCCCTGGTCAAGTACAAGAAGCTTGTCGGTGGCGGACTCCTCAAGATCGTGAACCACACAGTTCCTCGCGCGCTGAAGAAGCTGGGCTACTCGCCGGCGGAGGTCGAGAAGATCAGCGAGTTCATCACGGCCAACGACACGATCGAGGGCGCACCCGGACTCAGGGATGAGCACCTGCCGGTATTCGATTGTGCGTTCAAGGCCGCCAAGGGCGAGCGGTCCATCCATTACATGGGTCACCTCAAGATGGTCGCAGCGACCCAGCCATTCGTCTCGGGATCGATCAGCAAGACCATTAACCTGCCCGAGCTGGCCACGGTCGAGGACATCGAGCAGGCCTACATCGACGGCTGGAAGATGGGCCTCAAGTGCATCTCGGTGTACCGAGACAACTGCAAGCGCAGCCAGCCGCTCAACACCAAGCTGGACGAGAAAAAACCCGACAAGGTCGAGGTTGTCACGCGCGTCCCCAAGCGGTCCAAGCTGCCGGACGAGCGCCAGTCGATCACCCACAAGTTCGACATCCAGGGCCACGAGGGCTACATCACCGTCTCGATGTTCGAGGACCGTACGCCGGGCGAGATCTTCGTCAAGATGGCGAAGGAAGGCTCGACGCTGTCGGGGATGATGGACAGCTTCGCGATCATGGTGTCGCTGTCGCTGCAGTACGGCGTGCCCCTGGAGGCGCTGGTCTCCAAGTTCTCGCACGTGCGCTTCGAGCCCAGCGGCTACACCTCCAACCCGGAGATCCCGATCGCCAAGTCGATCGTGGACTACATCTTCCGCTGGCTGGCCAGCAAGTTCTACGACGAGGAGGCCAAGGAGGCGATCGGCATCATCAAGCGTGAGCCCAAAACCGGGGTCCCCGCGAATCCTGGTTCGCGGGGTGGTGTCGCGCCGGCGGCGAAGGCCGTTGAGGCGCCGAAGCCCAAGGCGCCGGTGGCCAAGCCCGATGTGTCCTCAGGGTCGGACTCGGGCGAGGAACTCCGCGTCCTGGCCGCCGGCGTCGGCGGGACCCAGGCCAAGGTGACAGTGTCCCTGACGGACAGCATGACCTGCTCTGATTGTGGGGCGATCATGGTCCGCGCTGGCGCCTGCTACAAGTGCCTTAACTGCGGGAGCACCAGCGGCTGCGGCTAACTGGAACGTCGGGTCACTCGTAACGAAGGGCTTCGACCGGATTGAGCCGGGCCGCACGGCTGGCGGGGTAGAGGCCGGCAAGGGTGCCGATCAGGGTGGTCGCAGCCACGACGGCCAGGACCAGCCAGAGGGGCAGCGTGATGATGTTGCTCGAGCTGATGCTATTGACCTTTAGCTGGTTGTTGATGATGGGGTTGGCGGCGAGAGTCAGCAGGAAGCCCACCAGGACCCCGAAGACGCCGCCCCAGAAGCCGAGCATGGCCGCTTCGAAGGTGTACAGCCGCCGGATGGTGGCGCGGGTGGCGCCGCAGGCGCGGAGGACGCCGATCTCCCGAGTGCGCTCGAGGATCGCCATCACCATGGTGTTGATCACCCCGATCGCGGCCACCACGAGCGCGATCGCGCCGATTCCGCCGAGGATCAGGGCCAGGATGTTGAAGATGCCCTCCTGCTGGTTGACGTAGGCCTGAGCGCTCGCCGCTCCCACGCCGAAGGTGCGGATCGCCGCCGCCAGCGGCTCGGCGTTGCTGGCGCTGTCCGCCTGCACGATGATCTCCCCGTAGCCGTCCTGGTCGAACTGGTTGGTGGTGATCAGCGTGTAATGAGGCTGGGGTGGCGGCTGTTGGCCGCACTGGGCCGGGTGCCCCGGGCTGAAGCAGTTCTGCCGAGCCTGCTGGAACGCCCGCTGAGCCTGGTCGTACGCGTCCTGGTCGGCCATGGATACGACCCACGTGCGCGACTCATCGAGCCCGCGGGCCCATTTGAGGGGGAGGACGACGAGGGTCTGGTGGGAGCCGTAGCTGGCGACCCCCACGATGGTCGCCGCCAGGTCCGTGCTGGGGTTGCAGCTCGCTGCGCCCGGGCCGCTGGGCGGTGGGCCGCCCCCACCCCCACCCTTACAGAAGCCTGGTGGTTGGGCCCCCGGACCCGGTCCTCTTTGATCCGGGCCCTGGGTTGTGGGCGGCGCTGGCGGCACCGGCGCACCCTCGCCGCTGAAGCCGTACTGGGTTCGAAGGGTGACCTTTTGCCCCACCAGCGCCCCGTAGTCCTGTTTGACGCCGAGGGCATCGGCGTAAGCGGTGGAGAGGACAATGACCCCGACGCCATCCGACTCCCGCAGGTCCCGCCCGGCGACGATCTGCTGCTTGATCGTCCCGTTGGGGTCATAAGCCTGCGGTGGCGATGACGCGCGCCCGCCCATCGCGAGCTCCTTTCCGTGGTAGATGAGCGCCTCAAACCCCTGCGCCTGGGTGACACCGGTCAGGTTGACAACATGGGGCAGGGCCTTGATCCTGGCGATCAGGGCATCGGTCAGCTTTGGCGTCGTGGCGTTCCCATTCCCTGGCCCACCCCCGTTGTTGAACTGGTCCCCCCTGTACGTGAAGTCGGTGGCCTGCGAGACCGACACCTGCTGCAGTTGCCCGGTCGCCTCGAACTGGTGCACGAAGAAGTCCTTGGCGCTGGTCGCGAGGGCGAGCATGATCGTCACGCTGGTGGCCCCGATGACCACGGCGAAGATGGTCAGCGCGCTCCGCAATTTCTGGCGCCCGATGTTCCTGAAGGCGACCCGGATGTAGTCGAGGAACTTCACCCGACCGTCGCCCCCTGGGTGGCCACCCCACCTGCGGCCCCTTGCGTCTGGCGAACCACGCCATCCTGGATCGATAGCACGGTGCTGGCCTGCCGCGCGATATCCAGGTCGTGGGTCACGACGATGCTGCCCTGGAGGTTGAAGGACTGGAAGACGAAGCCGATGTGCTCGTTGCGGTAGCGGGACAGTGCTGTCGCGAGCTTTGCCGAGATCCAGGCCGTCGACGATGACCGTGCCGGAATCGATGCTGTCGAGACCGCCGATGACATCGGCCAGGGTCGACTTTCCCGAACCAGAGGGTCCCACCACGGCGACGAAGTCGCCGGCCTCGATGGCGATGTTCACGTTGTTGAGGACGGTCAGCACCTCGTCACCGGTGCGGTAGGTCCTGGTGACTGCCTCAAGCTGAATCAGTGGCCTCATGGACCTGTCCTCGTGGCGCGGGACGCGCTCGTGGGAGCGCGTCGCCCAGTATGACCGACGTTGGTTTTTTCGACAATCGTTGAGGCCTGTCGCTATCCAAGGCCGACTTTGGTGGCGCCCACGATCGAGGGCTTGCTGCCCGAAATTGGGGTTCGGCCCCCGGGACGCGTACGCGTCGGGACGCCCCCAGAGCGCGATACGCGGAAGACGCTGGTTACAGGCCTACTACCTGCGCGTCCTCCGCCGAGACCGATTCCGCAGTCCGCGCCCCCCTGGCGATGAGCAGGAAAGAGGCGGCGCCAGCGGCCGCGGCGACCCCGAAGCTGATCGCCATCGGCAGCGCGGAGTGCGTGCCCGCCAGCCCAATGAGCGGCGCCACCGCGGCGCCGAGGCCGAACTGCAGGATGCCCAGGATCGCGGATCCCGTCCCCGCCATCTCGGGGTGACCCGATAACGCGAGCGCGGTGGCGTTGGGCGACACAAACCCGACCGACGCGACCAGCAGTGCCAGTGGGATGACGACGCCGAAGACGCCCACGCCGCCGATCAGTAGCCCCCCAGCGAGCAGCACGGACCCGGCGGCCAGCCCGATGATCCCGACACCGAGCAGTCGCGTGGCGTGAACGCGTCCGACGAGGTAGCGGTTGACCTGGCTGGCCAGCACCAGTCCCAGGCCGTTCAGGCCAAAGAGGAGGCCGTAGGTCTGCGGAGACAGCCCGTAAACGTTCTGCAGCACGAATGACGATCCCGAGATGTAACCGAAGATCCCGATGAACGGCGCGCCGAACGTCAGCGCATAGCCGACGAAGACGCGGTCCGTGAGGAGCTTGCGATAGCTGCGAAGGGCGTCGGGCACTCCGCCCTCGCGCCGGCGTCGAGGAGGCAGCGTCTCCCTCAGTCCGACGAGCACGACCGCCGCCAGGATCCCGCCGACCGCGGCGAGGATGGCGAAAATCCCGCGCCACGACGTCAGGCGCAGGACGAGGCTGCCCAGGAGGGGGGCGAAGATCGGCGATATCGCGGTGACGATTACGAGCAGCGAGAAGAACCGCGCGGCATCGTCCCCGCTGAACAGGTCGCGAACGATTGCCCGCGCGATAACGACGCCGGCAGCAGCCCCCAGCCCCTGGATGACGCGAAACAGGTCCAGCACCGCCACAGATGGCGCGATTGTGCAGGCGAGCGACGCCAGCGTGTACGCCGCCAGTCCGAAGACCAGGGGGCGCCGCCGGCCCATGACGTCACTGAGCGGGCCGGCCACGACCTGGCCGAGCGCCAGCCCGACCAGCAGCCCGGTCAGGGTGAGCTGCACGTTGGACGCGGAGGCATTGAAATTCCGGGCGATAGTCGGGAAGGCCGGCAGGTAGGCATCGATCGCGATCGGTCCCACCGCTGTGAGTGACCCGAGGATCAGGAACAGGCGCAGCCGGTGAGACCTGCTCTCATCGTCGACCTTGCTCACAGCAGCGCTCACAGTTCGGTCGATCCTAGCGAGGGCGCATCACGCTCACGTCAGGGGATTGAGGAGGACGCCATGGACAGATTGCTCCCGGCTGCGGTTTGCGACGAGACGGTGCAGTCGTACGGCACGCCTCGCATCGCCGCCGACATGCCGCTGGCCGACGACACGCTCAAGTGCCAGCTCAAGCCCTTGTCGCGGGCCGGCTACCCGGTCGCCTTCACCGACGACCAGTGGTCACGGTTGCAGGAGGCCTTCCCGGGTGGCGTCTGCGCCTATGGCCAGCCGGGGGTCGGGCGGCACGGTGCGATCCCCTGGATGACGTATTCGGGCGGCCCCGACTTAGGAGATAGTCCTGGGTCAGCAGGCCGTCACTTTCCTCGCAGGGCGCTCCACCCGGTCACCCCGGTGATGCCCTCCAGCTTTGCCCCAATCGTCAGCCCGTCGGCACCGATATCGAAGCTGTAGACGCCCTTGTCATGGGCGCTGTTGCGCATCTTGATGATGTTCAAGGCACGACCGGCCTCCGAATTTAGCTCGATGTAGCGCAACAGGATGACGTTGTGGAAGAGGAACGTCAGTCCGCCCACTGGTTCGGAGGTGGGACCCAGCGTGGTGGTCTCGCTGGTGATCAACAGCGACGCGCCGGCGGCCCGGATGACGCCGGCGAGGCTGCGGGCATATGCCGGGAAACGATCTCCCTCGCGCGCGGCCAGGACCAGTTCAGCCAGGCTGTCGATCACCACGCGACGCATCCCGCCGGTCGCCAGCTCCCGGCGCACAACCGACGCCAGGACATCGAGGTCGAGCTGGCCCATGGGGACGTGGTGCACCACCAGCTGACCCGATTTGCGGGCCGATTCGAGGTCCCAGCCAAAGCTCTGGGCCATGCCCACCAGCTGCTCCGCGGTGTCCTGGAAGGTGACATACAGGCAGCGCTCGCCGTCCTCCAGGCCCTGGGCGATGAACCTCAGGCCGAAGATGGTCTTGCCGGCGCCTGACGGCCCCAGCACCACGGTGGCATTGGCCGCGCCAATCCCACCACCCATCAGCTCGTCCAGGCGGGGAGTTCCGCTGGAGATCCGGCCCGACACCCTGGCGAGCTCGTGGGGGGAAACGATCTCCGGGCGCGGAAAGACCTCAAAACCGTCCGCGGCGATACCAAAGGTGTGCTTGCCGACCAGGTGGTCGCCACCACGCAGCTTCACGACGCGGAGCCAGCGCCTGTCCACGGGCTCGCGGGCTTCGTACGCCAGGTGGATGATCCCATCGGCGAGCGAAAACTCGACGCCGCTCTCCATCTCGTCTGGCGTGTACTCGCCCAGCAGCAACAGCACCGAATCGGTATGGCCGAATCGACTCGCCAGGTCGTAGAAGGCCTCTCGAAGCGCGCGCTGGTCGACAAAGTCTCCCAGCATCTTGGCGCTGTCGATGACCACCAGGCAGGGCTTTTCCTCCAGCGTCTTGCGCACCACCTCGGAGATCAACGGCTCGAGCCCTTCGGGACGGTCCTCGCGGAGGAGATCCCCGAGGTGAATGAATTCGACCGTCGAGCCCACGCGGTTGGCATCGAAGAACGCGAACGGCTCCAGGTGCCTGAGCAGCTTGGAGTGGGGTTCTGAAAGGGTCGTGTAATAGATCGCGCGGTGCTCCGCCGTCGCGTTGGAGAAGCACATTTGCTGCGCCAGGATCGTCTTCCCCGTGCCTGGCGCCCCCGCCACGACGACGACAGCTCCCGGCTCGAAGCCGCCGCCCAGGACCAGGTCGAGACCGCGGACGCCGGTTGTGAGGCGCTTCAACTAACCGCGCTCCGGCTTGACAGGAGGGCACTCGCCGCCTCGACGAGCCGATCTGGGGCGAAGGGCTTTTCCAGGGCGGTGTCGGCGCCCTCGGCAAGCTCCGAGTCCCCGCTCACCACCAGGATGGGAATGGTCGCGGTGGCCGGGTCGGAGCGGAGCCGCTCGATCAGTTCGAGCCCACCCATCACCGGCATCATGACATCGGTGACCACGAGGTCGGGGAGCGCTTCATGCACGGACTCCAGGGCGGCGGCCCCGTGACCGGCTTCAACCACCTGGTGGCCGGCCTTCTCGAGGTAGAGTCGGATCAGGAAGCGCATATCCGGCTCGTCGTCGACCACGAGGATTCTCGGCATGGGCAGCTAGCGCGTCCTGGATGAGGGGGGTCTCCGACTCTGCACTGTTCCTGGTCCTCCCGGGGCGGATCGATACGTCCATTCCGCATTGTCCGCCCCCGCGCGCAACAACACCAGCAACAGAAGGGGCGGTTGCCCGCGCTTCAGCGGTAGCGGTCGGCCAGGTCTGGCTGAAGCCCCGCCTGGAGCATTGTCCGCATCGCCTCGTTGACGCGCTCGACAGCCTCGGGCTGGTTCAGCCCCGGCACGCAGACCAACTCGCGTCGCTCCAGCGCCAGCGGCCGTGCACCCTGTCCGGTCATGCACACGAGGTTAGTCCTCCACGACGAGGGCGTGAGGGCCGGGTTAACCCTGGGATCCTGCGCAGCTCAAGCGGCGTTTCCTCCTCGAACCGCGTAACCCACCCCGGTAGCCCCTATGGTGCGGTCGACCTCGGCCGCCCGATTGGAGGCACGATGACGAACCGAGCAATTCGCGCGACGCTGGCTCTGGCCGCGGTTCCCCTGGCGCTGGCCGCTTGCGGGACATCGTCCTCCTCGAGCGGATCGGGGTCCGCTCCGGTCGCCAGCCCGTCAATCTCGGCCGCACCAGCCCTCGTCCGGACGGCGTCGGTGAGTGTCGGCGGGAGCTCCACCGTCGTCCTGACCAACACCGCGGGCCTGACGCTGTACTACCGCACCAAGGACACCGCAACCAACGTCACCTGCACCGGCGCGTGTGCCGCCAATTGGCCGCCGGTACTTCTGCCGACCGGCACACCCACCGGGTCATCCTCGGTGACCGGCACGCTAACCGTCTTCGCCGGTCCGCTCGGCAGCCAGGTCCTCTACAACGGGCACCCGCTGTACACCTGGGCCAAGGACACCGGCCCGGGGACGGCCACCGGGCAGGGCATCGGCGGCTTCCTGGTGGCGACCCCGACACTGGTCGCTGCCTAGGTCCGGGCTCCATGTTCTTCCTCTCCCGGGCGCTGTTCCCGCTGGCGGGGCTGCCCGCCTGAATGGCGGTGTCGACCCCATCGCGCGACTGGCGCGGGCCTCGTCGGCCGGCGCAGTGTCTCAAGTGTGTGAATGCCACAGGGCTGGGACCCGCCGGACGTTACGAATATTGTGGCGTTTGAAATCCCCGACGAGGAGGCCGACGGCCAGCTGATCGATGTGCTGGTGCGGGTCCTGCTCGCTGACGGGCTTGGCGCCCGGCGTACGGGGGCTGACCGGTTCGAGGTCGCCGCGGACGCGGAAAGTGAGATGGAGTGGTGCTCCGTCGGGGAGATGTTGTTCGGCCGCGCGCTGGCCGACGTGGGCGAGCGGGCCTGGTGCCATACCGTCCCAGGCGGCCGGGATGCCGCCCCATCTGAGGTGGGGCGCAGGGTGAGCCGGATCGTCAGGGGGCTGGCAGATTCCTCGGCAGGGGCCACAATGGGCTCATGGCAGGTTCTCTCCGGAGGCCACGATGAAACGGCGCCCATCCGCGGAGGCCGCTAGCCCCGCGACCAACGGGCACCAATCCAGGGCGCCCCGACCGCTCAGCGCGGCCGCGCTGGCGCAGGCCGCAAGCACCGCCGACGACCTCGCCGCGTCGTCACCGTTCCCGCCCATCGCGGACTACGCCTTTCTCTCGGACTGCGAGGTCACCGCGTTGATCTCCCCCAGTGGCAACGTCGAGTGGATGTGCCTGCCGCGGATGGATTCGCCGAGCATCTTTGGCGCCATCCTTGACCGCGCTGCCGGCGGGTTCCGCCTGGGGCCGGCCGACGTCAAGGTCCCGGCGTCGCGCCGCTACCTGCCCGGGACCATGGTCCTGGAGACCAGCTGGGAGGCCAACGGCGGCTGGATCATCGTCCGTGACGTGCTGCTGATCGGGAACTGGCGCCACGCCACCGACCTCTCCCAGACCTTCCGACGCTCCCCGACCGACTACGACGCCGAACACATCCTGCTGCGCACTGTGCGCTGCGTGCAGGGCGAGGTGCAGCTGGTCATGGACTGCAAGCCGGTATTCGATTACGGGCGCAGGCGGGCTTCCTGGAGCTACACCGACCGAGGCTACGCCGAGGGCATCGCCACCGCCAAGGGTTTCGACATGGAGCTAAAGCTGACCTCCGACATGCGCCTCGGTTTCGAGGGCCCCCGGGCCCTGGCCCGCACCCTCATCAAGGCCGGCGAGACGCGTTTCTGCGCCCTCTCCTGGAGTAAGCACGATCCCCCCCTGACCTACGACGATGCCTACCAGCGCCTGGTGTGGACCGCGCATCACTGGCAGCACTGGCTGGCGCGCGGCAACTTTCCCGACCACCGCTGGCGCAGTTACCTGCAGCGCAGCGCCCTGACCCTCAAGGGTCTGACCTACGCCAACACCGGCGCGGTGGTCGCCGCGGCGACGACCTCGCTGCCGGAGACCCCGCAGGGGGAGCGCAACTGGGATTACCGCTACAGCTGGATCCGCGACTCATCGCTGACCCTGTGGGGGCTCTATTGCCTGGGCTTTGACTGGGAGGCCAACGACTACTTCTATTTCATCGCCGACATCGCGGAGCGCGACCAGGACCTGCAGATCGTCTATGGCGTGGATGGTGAGAGCAATCTGGATGAGCAGGCGCTCGATCACCTCGGCGGTTACGAGGGGGCGGTCCCGGTGCGCGTCGGCAATGACGCCTACAAGCAGCGTCAGAACGACGTCTGGGGTGCGGTCATCGAGGCGCTCTACCTGCACGCGACATCCCGCGACCACCTTGATGAGCGCCTCTGGCCCATCGTCCAACGCCAGGTCGAGCAGGCCCTGGAGCACTGGCGGGAGCAGGACTGCGGGATGTGGGAGGTCCGCGGTGACCCCCAGCACTTCACATCCTCCAAGCTCATGTGCTGGGTCGCCGCCGACCGCGGCGCGCGTTTGGCCCGGCTGCGGGACGAGGCCGAGGCGGTGGCGAAATGGGAGGCCGCCGCCGCAGAGATCCATGCCGACATCTGCGCCAACGGCGTGGATGAACGCGGCGTCTTCACGCAGTACTACGGGACCACCGCCCTCGACGCCTCGCTGTTGCTGATGCCCCTGTTCGGGTTCCTCCCCGCCAACGACCCGCGAATCCGCGCCACCGTGATGGCGATCCGCAAGGAGCTCAGCCACGACGGCCTGGTGCAGCGCTACCGCGTCGACCAGACCGACGACGGCCTCCACGGGGAGGAGGGCAGCTTCGCGATCTGCTCGTTCTGGTTGGTGTCCGCGCTTTCGATCATCGGCGAGCACCGGCTGGCGCGCCTGCTCTGCGAGAAGTTGCTCTCCTACGCCAGCCCGCTGGAGCTCTACGCCGAGGAGATCGACGGCAAGAGCGGGCGCCACCTCGGCAATTTCCCCCAGGCCTTCACCCACCTCGCCCTGATCAACGCCGTCATGCACGTGATCCAGGCTGAGGAGAACGTGCGCGTGGCCGGGCGTGCAGGCGTAGGCAGGCTCAGCCTCTAGCTCGCCTCGCGCTGCCGCGCGGACTGGTTGTATCGCACAGGTGCAGCATGCGTTTTCTCTGGCGTCGGTGACCTAATCCGACGGCATCCCCAGCTCTACTGTGAGCACAGTTGATCCGCCCACCAGGAGGACTCGAATGTGTTGCCAGCCAGAATCATCGCCACCGCATACACCGAGGTTAATGCGTTTCACCCCCGCGTCATGGATGGAACGCTCGCCGCCCTGGACCTGGAGGCATTGATGGCCGCGGCTGCGGTCTTCGAGGGGTATGACTCCACCGCGGTCGTTGACGATTCGGTGGCTTCACCGTCGATTTGGGACGACGCCCTGGACGTCAGGCTTAACTGCCTATGACCTGAGGCCGGGCGCGCACGGTGTCACCCGCATGCGCCGTGCGCACTTAACCTCCGGATGGGGTGTCCCGGGATTCGCCCATCCTGGTTCCGATGAGCTTGTTGATCGAGACCAGCATCTCCTGGGTGCGCAACTCGATCGACTCGATCTTGGCGTAGGCCTCCTGGTTGACCTTGTAGTCGTGCTCCCAGAGGTCGCGGTCTCGAGAGGCGGCGACGTTGCCGGCCATCAGGATCAGGGGTGAGGCGTAGGCCGCCTGGACGCTGAACATCAGGTTGAGGAGGATGAACGGGTAGGGGTCCCAGTGGTTGAGCAACCCGACGATGTTGAGGATGATCCAGATCACCACCAGGACGGTCTGGATGATGATGAACCGCCAGCTTCCCATGCCGCCCGTGACGCGGTTGGCGAGGCGGATACCCAGCGAGACGTCGTCGCCGTGGTAGCGCATCAGCGCGGGGTTCAAGAGCGCCTTGAGATGCTGCCCGGCGTCCACGGCGGCGCTGAGCGCCGCCTGTCCCGACTTGGGGGTCGCCTCGGCTCGCCCCAAGCCGGCAGTGTCGTCCTCTGTCATGCGGGTCGACGTTATCAGAGGGCATCATCCAGCCATGGAAATGGGGCGCCCGCGGCTGAGGCTTAGACGGGGCTCTCGATGTGCGTCGCCTTGACCCGGTACATGGCCTCGTCGGCCCGCTGCAGCTGGGCCGCCGACCCGCAATCGGGCTCAGCCTCCACCCAGCCGATTGAGACCGACATTCGCACCGTCTCGCCCCCCGCGAAGGTGACATCCGAAGAGAGCTCGCGAGCCAGCCGCGCCTCGAGTTCCGCCGCCCCCGCCGCCGAGGTGGCGGGGCAGACAACGACAAACTCGTCGCCGCCCAGGCGCGCGACCATGTCCATGTCGCGCACGCTTTCCAGGACGCGTCGGGCGAGGGCGCGGAGGTAGTCATCCCCGGCCGAATGGCCGTAGGCGTCGTTGATCTCCTTGAGATTGTCGGCGTCCAGCATGAAGACCGAGAACGCCTGCCCGGTGCGGCGCATCAACGCGCACTCGTGGTTGAGGCGCAGCTCCATCGCGCGCCGGCTGGCGATGCCGGTGAGGGTGTCGGTGAGGGCCTGGGCCTCCAGCTCACGCACCTGCTCCTCGAGCTTGATCGAGTGCAGGCGGAGGCCACGGATGTGCTCCTCCGCGTGACGGCTCGCGTCGAGCGAGAGATCCAGCGCGCCGAGCGCCTCCGTGCGAATGTGCCCCAGGGTCTCGGGGTGGAGGTCCAGCCACGCGGCCAGGCCATTGCGCTGGGCGCGGCTGACCAGGTCGCGGCGCTCAGCGCCTGCGTACGCCGCCACGGGCTCGGTTGACATCATTTTGTCCATATAACGGCGGAGCCTCGGGGTTTCTTGCGGCAAGCCGGCGACTAGCCTTCGGGGGGCGCCTCCGGGCGCGCGAGGGTGAAGAAGAACGTCGCACCCTCGCCAGGCGCGGACTCTGCCCAGAGGCGTCCTCCGTGGCGCTCGACGACGCGCCGGGCGATGGCCAGTCCGCTGCCCACGCCGTCGTAGTCCTGGGGGCGCACCAGGCGCTGGAAGACGCCAAAGATCTTGTCCACGTATCGAGGGTCGAAGCCGATCCCGTTGTCGCGCACGAAGAACGTGGCCGGTTCCGACTTCTTGTCACATCCCACCCTGACGCGAGCGCGGGGCCGGCCCGCGCTGAACTTGACGGCGTTGTCGATGAGGGTCAGGAAGACCAGCTCGAGCAGGTCCGCATCGGCGCGCACGGCGGGCAGGTCGGCCACCGTGACCTGGACGCGCGCGTTGGGGTGGGCTGCCCTGGTCTTGTCGACGGCGCGCTCGGCCAGGGGTCGCGGGGAGACAGCCTGGAGACGTATCTCGTGGCGGCCAAGCCGGGAGAGGGCCAGGAGCGAATCCACCAGCCGTCCCATCAGGCCGGCGTTCTCGTGGATCAGGGCGACGAATCGGTTGCCCTCCGAAGAGAGCTCTTGGTGGTGCGACTCGGCGAGGATCGCGCTGAACCCAAGGATGGCCCTGAGCGGGGCGCGCAGGTCATGAGAGACGCTGTAGGAGAAGGTGTCGAGCTCGCTCCTGGCGGCCTCGAGCATTGTCGTGCGCTCCACCACCCGCTGCTCGAGGTCGTCGTTGAGCCGGCGGATCTCTGATTCGATCGCCTTGCGCTTGGTGATGTCGCGCACGATGGCGAGGATCCTGGTCGCGGACTCGGTGGCCAGAAAGTGGATCGACGATTCCACGTCCACCCGTCGGCCGTCCCTGGTGACCAGTTGGGATTCCAGGAAATGAGACGGGTCGCGGCGGCCGCTGAGGATGTCGGCGAGCCCGGCCGACAACTCTGGACGCAATTCCTCGGGAGCCAACTCGATCAGGTTCGAGCGGGCCATGAGCTCCTCCAGCGTATAGCCGGTCAGGGCCCGGTACGCCTCGTTGGCATACACCAGCTTTCCCGCCTCAGTGATCACCAGCCCTTCACCGAGGTCACTGAGGGCGTCCATGACCGCGTCGTAGCGCTCATCCTGGCCCCCGCGCTCTGCGTCCATTCTCCCGAATTCTGGCAGGAGACCGAGCTAAGCGCCTCCTTGGCGGCCGGGTCTCACTCCCAACGGAACCACGCGCCCGCGGCCGCGATGCTCACCAGCGCCCACGCCAGCAGGACCAGCGCGTCGTGGGCCGGCATCGGGCCGCCCCTCTGGATCACGTCGCGGAGGCCGGAGGCCAGGGCGCCGGCGGGAAGCTGGCGCAGCACCGCGGACGCCGCGGCCGGGAACTTGTCCAGTGGCACCACCACTCCGCCGCCCACCAGCAGTAGCAGGAAGACCAGGTTGGCCCCCGCCAGCGTCGCCTCCGCGCGCAGGGTGCCCGCCATCAGGAGGCCGAGCCCGGAGAACGCCGCGGTTCCCAAGACCAGCAGCATTGCGACCTCCAGCACCGAACCTCGTGGGGTCCAGCCCAGCACCAGCCCAACGACCACCAGCAGGGCAACCTGGACCAGCTCGACCAGCACCACCGACCCCGACTTGGCGGCGATGAAGCCCCAGCGAGGCAGCGGGGAGAGGGCCACGCGCTTGAGCACCCCGTAGCGCCGCTCGAAGCCCGTGGCGATGGCCTGGCCGGTGAAGGCGGTCGACATCACCGCGATCGCCAGGACGCCCGGGAGCACCGAGTTGACGCGCCGGCCGGCACCCAGGTCGACGACGTTGACGGTGCTGAACAGCACCAGTACCAGGGTTGGGATGACGATCGTCAACAGCAGCTGCTCGCCATTGAGGAGCAGCAGCCGCGTCTCCATCAACAGTTGGGCCGTGAACATGCGCGGCAGCGGCGCGGCGCCCGGCCGGGGACTGAAGGCACCCTCGCTCACTGTCGCATCTGGTGTCCGGTCAGCTCCAGGAAGACGTCTTCGAGGCTGCGCCCCCCGGCCCGCAGCGCCCGCGGCATGACGTCGTGGTCGGCGCACCAGCTGGTCACCGACGCCAGCAGCCGCGGCCCGGCGTGCCCGCGAACGACGTAGCTCCCGGCGCCCGCCTCGTCGGCCTCGGACCCGGCCGGCAGGGCCCGGCGCATCGACTCCAGGTCCAGCCCCGGCGGCCCGTCGAAACGCACCGACCCCTCCTCACCGGCGCGGGTCAGCTCGCGAGGCGAACCCGCCGCGACCACCCTCCCGTGGTCGATGATCGCCACCTCGTCGGCCAGCTCCTCGGCCTCGTCCATCAGGTGGGTGGTCAGGACCACCGTGACCCCGTCGGTGCGCAGCTCGCGGACCAGTTCCCACGTCGCGCGCCGGGCCTGGGGGTCGAGCCCGGAGGTCGGTTCGTCAAGGAAGACCAGCTCCGGCCGGCCCACCACCGCCATCGCCAGCGACAGCCGTTGCTGCTGTCCTCCCGAGAGCCGGCGGTAGGTCGTCCGGCGGGCACCCTCCAGGCCCAGCCGCTCGATCAGCATCGCCGGGTCCAGGGGGTTGAGGTAGAGCCGCGCGGTGTGGCGAAGGATGTCCTCGGCGCGCACGCTGGGGTAGATCCCGCCGGCCTGGAGCATCACGCCGATACGAGGGTAGAGCGCCGCCGCCGACCTCGTCGGGTCAAGCCCGAGCACGGTGACGGTGCCTGCGTCCGGTCGTCGGAAGCCCTCGCAGCACTCGATGGTGGTGGTCTTGCCGGCTCCGTTGGGCCCCAGGATCGCCGTCACCTGGTTGGCCTTGACGTCAAGGGTGAGTCCGTCGACCGCGGTCACCGCGCCGTAGCGCTTGACCAGGCCGTCCACCTGGACCGCTGCGTCGCTCATCGGGGATCAAGGGTAAGGGAGCGATTTCAGCGATGATCTGCCGGTGCAGACCCTCACCGAGTTCTTCCGCTACAACCGCTGGGCCAACGCCCGCGTCTTCAAGGTCTGCCTGCGCGCCGAGCGGGCGCTCCTGGAGGAGGAGGCCGCCGGGACCGTCGGCACCATCGACAACAGTCTGCGCCACATGGTCAGCGTGGAGGAGGGCTTCGCGGCCCTGCTCGCCGGGGAGGAGGCCGCGTCGAAGTTCCTCGTCACCCCGACGGGCCTTGCCGACGGTTACTTCAAGCACGAGCTCGCCTGGTACGCCGAGCGCGCTGCGGAGCTCGACGACCACTTCCTTGAGGTCGTCGGCGCGGCCACCCCAGAATTCTCGGACCGCGAGGTCATGGTCCCCTGGCTGCAATTCGCGATGACCGCGCAGCAGGCCATGATGCAGGTGCTGGTGCACAACGGCCACCACCGCTCCCAGGTCTTCTCGGCGCTCGGCGACCGGGGCGTCAAGGTGCCCGACCTGGACTACGTGATCATGCTCGCGAAGGAGCGTCAATAGGCCGCCAGTAGAACTGCGCGGCGCAATGGCAGGGCCCATTGCAGACGGGGCAGGTCCAGCCATCTCGCCGGCTCTCCTGGTAGTAGAAGTCCTCGATCGTCGGGCCTGCCTCGAAGCCGGCGCGAACGAAGAGCCCCGCGGATGTCGCCTGTCGTGAGACCCAGGAGAGCGCGACCGCGCTGCGCCCGCCCCGCTCCCTGATCCAGCGCACCGATTCCGCCAGCAGCTGTGAGCCGAGGCCGCGCCCGCGCGCCGCGGGGGCCACGGCCAGGCCCTCGAACGAGCCGATTGGCCCCGCCTTGAAGGCTTGCTCGACGACGGCCCCGAAGGCCGCGTAGTAGCTGGCGTCCTCGGGGACCAGCAGGCGGGAGACCGCACCGCCGACCAGCCCCCTGTCGCCGTTGACGGCGAGAACGTGCGCGGCGGGATCGGCGACGTCGCGGAGCAGCCCGGGCACCGTGTAGAGGCCGGCGCCGAGCGCGTCGTTGAGCAGCTCGGCCATGTAGGGCGTGCCCGCCGGGGCCAGTTCGCCGGGAGTCACGGACGCTAGTATCCGCGCTCAGACTTCGGAGGAGACGTGATGCTGGTAATTGAGGGAATCGACAAGCTGCCGCAGCTGGTCGGCAAGGAGCTGGGCGCCAGCGACTGGCATGAGGTGACCCAGGACCAGGTCAACCTCTTTGCCGACGCCACCGGCGATCACCAGTGGATCCACGTCGACGTTGAAAAGGCCGCGAAGGGACCGTTCGGCGCCCCCATCGCCCATGGCTACCTGACGCTCTCCCTGCTGCCGGTGCTGATGACCGGCATCGCGCGGGTCAGCAACATTCGGATGGGGATCAACTACGGCCTCAACAGGGTGCGTTTCCCTTCCCCCGTGAAGGTGGGTTCGAGGATCCGCGCGGCCTCCACCATCAAGGAGGTGACCGACATCGCCGACGGGGTGCAGGTGGTCTTCACCGTGACCGTCGAGATCGAAGGCGTCGAGAAGCCCGCCTGCGTGGCCGAGCCGGTCGTCCGGTACCTGGTCTAAGGGCGGGACAGATGGAGGTTGAGGGGCAGGTCATCGTGGTCACCGGTGGTGGGAGCGGAATCGGCGCCGCGCTGTGCCGTCGCTTCGCCGCCGACGGCGCCGCGGCGGTCGTCGTCGCGGACATCAACGCCGCCGGTGCCGAGGCGGTCGCCGGCGAGATCGGCGGGCGGGCGGTGCGCACCGACGTGACGGTCGAGGCTGACGTCGCTTCGCTGGTCGAAAGCACGATCAGCGAGCACGGCCGCATCGACCTCTTCTGCTCCAATGCCGGCGTGGGCCTGGGCGCTGGACCGGAGTCGCCCGACAGCGAGTGGCGCACCAGTTTCGACGTCCACGTCATGGGACACGTGTATGCGGCACGGGCGCTGCTGCCAGGTTGGCAGCGCGCCGGTCGGGGCTACATCCTGGGCACGGTTTCGGCGGCCGGGCTGCTCAACCAGGTCCTCAGCGCCCCGTACGGTGTGACCAAGGCGGCGGCGCTGTCCTTCTTCGAGTGGCTGGCGATCGCGTACGGGGACGAGGGCATCGGCGTCTCGGCCCTCTGCCCGCAGGGGGTGCGGACCCCGATGCTGGGGCTGGGCGAGTCGCAGTTCCTGCAGGCGGGCGCGCTTGAACCTGAATTCGTCGCCGGCGTGGTCGTCGAGGCGCTGCGTGAGGAGCGCTTCCTGGTCCTGCCTCACCCCGAGGTGGCGGAGTATTTCAGCCGCAAGGCGACGGATTACGACCGCTGGATCCGGGGCATGCGCCGGTTGCGGGCGAAGCTCGTCTAGCTGGTGCCCACCGTGGGCCGGTCGGCGAGACGCGCGCGCACGGCCTTGCGGTCCACCTTTCCGACCGGCGTGAGGGGGACGCTGTCGATGACATGCACCTCGCGGGGGTATTTGTAGGCGCCCAGTTTCTGGCGGGCGAACTCCACCAGCTCGCTCTCCGTCACCTCCGCGCCGGGGCTGAGCGAGACGAAGGCGACGACCTCCTCACCCACGGCCCTGTCCTTCTTTCCCACCACCGCCGCCAGCTGCACCCCGGGGTGCTCGAGGAGCACGTCCTCGATGTCGCGCGGGTAGACGTTGAAGCCGTTGCGGATGATCAGGTCCTTCTTGCGGTCGGTGATGTAGACGTAGCCGTCGGCGTCGACGTGGCCCATGTCGCCGGTGTGCAGCCAGCCGTCCTTGACGGTCTGCCCGGTGAGCTCCTCGGACTTCCAGTACCCCTGCATGATGGTCCCGGAACGGGCGCAGATCTCGCCCATCTCGCCCACCGGGACCTCGGCGTCAAGGTCATCCAGGATCCGCACCTCGCAGCCCGGGACCGGTTCGCCGACGGAGCCGATGCGCCGCCGCCCTGGCCGGGTGCTGCTGATGATCGCCGATGACTCCGTCAGCCCGTAGCCCTCCCGCACCTCGCAGTTGGGGAGGCGGCGCTCCAGCTCGTGGATGACGTCGGCGGCCAGGGGGGCGGCGCCGCAGGCGAAGAAGCGCAGCGAGGAGAGGTCGTAGTCCTCCAGAGGCTGCGACAGCAGGACCTGCACCATCGACGGCACCACTGGCGCCACCTGCAGCTGGTGCTCCTGGACCAGGGCCAGGAACGCGCCCGGGTCGAACCACTTCATCAACACCGAGAACCCACGCTCCGGCGAGTGCAGCCCGACCACCGTGACGAGGAGCCCGAAGGAGTGGGACAGGGGCAGGGAAACCAGGGACCGGTTGATCCCTGGTATGTAGCCGGACTCGTGGGAGCTCCCGCCGGCGCGCCAGAGGTTCTCGTGCGAGAGCATCACGCCCTTGGCGCGCCCGGTGGTGCCGCCGGTGTACATCAGGGCGGCGAGGTCCGCGTCCTCGCGCGGCACGATCCCGGCGGGGTCCGCGGTGACCAGCTGCTCCAGCGCAACGGTGCCCTCCTCACCCTCGCAGATGATCCACTCCAGGGTTGGAACCCCGGCCGCGGCGCCGCGGACCTTGGCCAGGAAGTCCGGCGTGGTGACGACCGCGCGCGCCTCGCTGTCCACCAGGATGGTGTGAAGTTCGGCGTCGGAGAGCAGGAAGATCGCCGGGGTGATCACCGCTCCCGCCCGCCACAGAGCGGTGTAGAGGGTGCCGACATCGGGGGTGTTCGACATCATCACCACGACGCGGTCGCCGGGCCGGATGCCCAGCGCGACGAGGCCGCCGGCGAGACCGCGGCCACGCTCGAAGAGGGCCCCGGAGCGGTAGGTGGTGCCCTCGAAGGAGAGGACGTCGCGGTCCCCGTGGCGCGCGAAGGCCTGCTCCGCGAGTCGCGCCAGGTTGTGTTCGCCGACTGCCATCTAGACGGTGACCGGCTGGGGCGCCGGAGCGGTCGCGCCGATGGTCGCGCCGTCCAGCCCAAAGGCGCCGGCGACGCGGTCGCGGTGCTCGCTGACGCTGCCGAAGAGCCGGGCGTCAGCGGCGCCGCGCTTGATGAAGAACTGGAGGTCGTGCTCCCAGGTGAAGCCGATGCCGCCGTGCACCTGCAGGGCCGACGCCGCGACCTTCCAGCCGATGTCCCCGGCGGCAGCCTTGGCCACCGACGCCGCCAGTGGCAGTTCCCCTGGGGCGGCATCCGCCGCCCAGGCCGCGAAGTAGGTTGCGGAGCGCGCGCTCTCGACGTCCAGCAGCATCTCCGCGCAGCGATGGGATACTGCCTGGTACGCCCCGATGGGCCGGCCGAACTGCTGCCGCTGCTTGGCGTACTCGACCGCCATCTCCATCGCGCGCTGCGCCACGCCGACGATCTCGGCGGAGAGCGCCACCTCGATGCGCTGCAGCGCACCGGCAACGTCGCCGCTGAGTGGCGTGGCCCCGGTTGCCGAGACGCGGAAGAAGCGGCGGGTGGGGTCGACGGCGGCAACCGGCTCGACCTGAGCTGCGGCGCGCTCGATGACCGACGCCCGTTCGCCGTCAACCAGGATCAGCAGCTCGGCCTCGTCGGCGTCGGCGACGATGGCGCTGCCGTCGGAGGCCACGGTGCCCACGGCGCCGCGCTGGTCACCGGCGGCGATCGCCGGCAGCCAGCGCCGCCGCAGCTCCTCGTCGCCGGCGCGCGCCAGCATGATTCCGGCGGCGGTGTTGGAGAGCAGGGGAGAGGGAGCGCAGGCATAGCCGAATTCCTCCATCACCACCGCCAGCTCGACGAAGCCCAGCCCCGCGCCGCCGCGGTCCTCGGCGACGGTTATCCCGGTCCACCCCTGGTTGCGCACGCCCTCCCAGAGCGCATCGTCATAGCGCCCCGCCTCAGCCTGGCGGCGCACCGCCCGCAGGTCGCTCTTGGCGCTGAGGAAATCGCGCGCCGCGCGCTTGATCGCCTGCTGCTCGGTGCTCAGGTCAAAGTTCATTGGCGTCCCCCCATATTGGCCACTAGCGAAGCCGCGGGAGCATCAGCACCCGCTCGGCGAGGATGTTCTTCTGGATCTCGGTGGTTCCGCCCTCGATGGAGTTGGCGCGGGCGCGCAGCAGGCGGTAGCTCCACGGCGAGTCCGTGAGCAGGCCGTCGACGCCACGCACCTGGGCCGCGAACTCGGTCATCGCCTGGTTGATGTCCGCCCACTGGATCTTGACCAGCGACCCCTCAGGCCCGGGCACGCCGTGCTGGATCACCTGGCTGAGGCCGCGGGCGCCGTTGAGGCGCATCGTCTCGGCCCGGACGCACAGCTCGCCAAAGCGCTGCCGGATCGCCGGGTCCCGGTCCTTCCCGAGGTGGCGGATCATGGCCGCCAGTTCGCGGAGTTGGATCTTGATCATGACCGCCGAACCCAGCGAGAGACCCGCGCGTTCCAGCGCCAGCGTGGTGATGCCCACGGCCCAGCCCTGGCCGGGCCTGCCGATGACGTTCTCGTCGGGGACGAAGGCCTCGTCGATGAAGACCTCGTTGAACTCCGACTCCCCGGTGATCTGGCGCAGCGGTCGCGCCTCGACGCCCTTCTGCTCCATGTCCATCAGGAAGAAGGTGATGCCCTCGTGCTTTTTGGCCTCGGGGTCGGTGCGCGCCAGCAGCATGCACCACTTGGCGTTGTGGGCGAACGAGGTCCAGACCTTCTGGCCGCTGATCTTCCAGCCGCCGTCGACCTTGGTGGCGCGCGTCTTCAGCGACGCCAGGTCCGACCCGGCGTCGGGCTCGGAGAAGCCCTGGCACCAGATCTCGGCGGCCGACAGGATGGGCTCCAGGAAGCGCCGCTTCTGATCGTCGGTGCCGTGGGCGATGACCACTGGGCCGCCCATGACCAGGCCCAGGATGTTCGCCGCTGACGGCACCTTCGCGCGCACCATCTCCTCGTTGAACAGCGCCGCCTCCATCAGCGACGCGCCCCGGCCGCCGTACTCCTGCGGCCAGGTCAGGCCGGCGTAGCGGTCCTGCTGCATCCGTCGCTGCCAGTCGCGCCGGAACTGGAAGGACTCCTCCGCACCCTCGGGCTCGGGCCCCGGGTGGTTCTGCTCGAGCCAGGCGCGCAGCTCGGTGCGGAACCGCTCCTCCTCCGGCGTCAGCGTCAGGTCCAACTCACCACCTCCATTTCGTCGTGGTCACACCGCCCGGGCGGCGGTCCGATCCAGCGCCGTCCGCAGCGCTGCGATGCATTTGTCAACCGCGGCCCGCGCGCCCGGCGAGAAGTCGCCCATGTCGATGAACCCGTGGATCATGCCCGGGAACTGCAGGTGGGTTACCGGCACGCCCTCAGCCGCCAGCCGGCCGGCGTAGGCGTCACCCTCGTCGCGCAGGGGGTCGTACTCGGCGGTGATCACCGTTGCCGAGGCCACGCCGGCCAGGCTTGAGGCGCGCATTGGGCTGAAGCGCCAGTCCAGCACGTCGTCGGTGCTGCCGATGTAGTTGGCCCCGAACCAGGCCACGTCCCGCTCCCAGAGGAAGAGCCGCTCGGCATTCTCCCGAGCCGACGCGGAGTCGGGGTCGTGGCCGGTGCCCGGGTAGATCAGGAACTGGTGCGCGATGGCCGCGCTGCCGGCGTCGCGCGCCATCAGGCTGGCCACGGCGGCGAGGTTGCCGCCCGCCGAGTCGCCGGCGACGGTGACCCCAGGCGTGACGCCCAGCTCGGCGGCGTGTTTGTGGACCCAGACCGCGGCGGCGTAGGCGTCCTCGGCAGCGGCCGGGAACTTGTGCTCGGGCGCCAGCTGATAGTCCACTGAAACCACCACGCAATCGGCGTCCTGGGCGATGCCCCGGCAGGTGTGATCGCAGGTCTCGAGGCTGCCGACGGTGTGGCCTCCGCCGTGGTAGTAGACGACCGCGGGCCCGGTCGTGCCGGGGTTGTTGTCATAAACCCGCGCGCGCAGCTCACCTGCAGGTCCCGGGATGGCGATCTCGCGCACGCTGGCGATGTCCGGCTTGGACATCAGTGTGGCCATGGTCTCCAGCCCGGCCCGTCCCTCGGCAACGGTTCCCAGGTGCACCGGCGGGTACTGGTTGACCATCTCGAGCATCGTCTGCAGCTCAGGATCGACCGGCAACTTCCACCTCCACCACAGGCATGACTCTAATGACCAGGGAAAGCGGTTGCCGAATGCCGCCTGGGCGGAGTAGAGTACGCGTCTGTACTCGAAAGAACTGGGGTGTTCCTTGGTGGGTTGGAGAGTACGCGGCAACGCGGGGAGTTAGGAAGCGGTGATGAGCAGCGGGCCTGGCGTCGCCATCTTGCAGCTGCCGCGCGCGTTGCCCAGGGGGCGGCATGCGCTGCCGCGCGATGTCGTCCTGGTCTCCCAGTCGGAGCGCCTGCTGCAGGCCATCGTCGAGGTGGTGGCGGAGCAGGGGTACGCAGCGACGCGAGTGGCTGACATCGTGGCCCGTGCCGGCGTCTCGCGCGGCACCTTCTACCAGCAGTTCCACGACAAGGAGGACTGCTTCCTGGCGGCGTACATGGACGGCTCTCGGAGGCTCTTCGCGGCGGCCGCTGGCGCCGATGTGGAGGAGTCCGACCCGGTACTGCGCCTGCGGCTCGGCGCCCGCGCCTACCTGGCGGCGCTCTCTGCCGAGCCCGCATGGAGCCGCGCCTTCCTGATCGACATCCGGGCGGTGTCCGCGGCGGAAGACCACCGCGCCGAGGTCCACGGTTGGTACGTCGACCTGGTGCGCCGCTGGCGCAATTGGGCCGCGGCGCAGCTGCCCGCGCGCCCCGTCCCGGAGGCCGCCTACGAGGCCTGCGTCGACGCCGACAACGAGCTCGTCGCCCGCCACGTCGCGCGGGGCGCCTTCGGCGACCTGCCCGGTCTTGAGGACACGATCGTCTACATCCACCTGACGCTGCTCGGCTTTGCCGACCAGGCCGCTGCAATTCCTGGAGGACAACGCCGATGAACCTTTGGCAACGGATGATCATGACGCGGCGCTACGCGCCGTTCCTGGTGCTGGCGGTGGCCCAGCTGGTGCTGGTCCTGGTGGCGCCATCGGTCGGGTTGACCAACGCCAACAACCCCTTCGGCAACTTCTCGGGCAGCCAGGACCAGGGCAACGGGACCCAGGGAACGGCTGACCAGGGGACGGGTACCGGCACCGGCACCGGCACCGGCACCGGCACCGGAGGCTCGGGCGGCTCGGGAGGCTCATCGTCCGGATCCGGGCGGGTCGCGACCAACGCGCTGGGAATACCTACCGCCGGCGACACCAGCCACTGCGTCAACGGCCGCCAGTTCGGAGAGCTCACCACCGCGCC
The DNA here is from genome assembly GCA_036741395.1 of Candidatus Dormiibacterota bacterium. Lineage (GTDB taxonomy): Bacteria > Chloroflexota > Dormibacteria > DASZGP01 > DASZGP01 > JAXDLW01. The sequence goes on along the minus strand of DAINSI010000002.1, from coordinate 37,542 downwards.
GCCGTGCGTGCCCAAGTGGACGGGCGGCAACAATGGCGGCAACACCTACCAGGGTGTCACCGCCAACTCGATCGAGATCGTGTACTACCGCGAGAAGGACAACCCGGTGGTGAAGCAGATCGAGCAGCAGATCAACGTCTACTCCGACCCCAACGACCAGAACAATTTCAGGGCCGCCGCCGAGAAGTTCATCAACTCGCGCTACGAGTTCTACGGTCGCAAGGTCCACCTCCAGATGTTCTTTGGATCCTGCGATCCCTCACCGCCGGACGAGGGCTGTTTCCGCAACGATGTCCACATTTTGAATACGCAGTTTCACCCGTTCGGGGTCATCTACGAGAACAACACCGCGATCCCGTGGTTCTTCGATGAGGCCACCCGCCTGGGGATCGTGAGCATGGGTGGTTGGCACTACGGCGACAACGTCTTCAACATCCCCCACCGGCCGTACCACTACGACGTGTACATGGGCGGCGACAGCCAGGCCGTGATCAGCGGCGAGTACTGGTGCAAGAAGCTGGCGAACAAGCCGGCGCGCTTCGCCAAGGGTGACCCGCAGACCGGGGCGGGCGGAATGCAGACGAAAATGCGCAAGCTGGCCATTGTCACCATCGACACCCCGTTCAACAAACCCGCGGCGAAACACCTGGCAGACGTCGTTCACCAGTGCGACCCGAACTTCAGCTACGCCGACCTGGTCAGTTACTCCTCCGACATCACGACGGCGACGCAGCAGGCCAACACCACGGTGCACCAGCTGTCGGCCGACGGCGTCACCAGCGTCTTCTTCTTCGGCGACCCGATCGCGCCGCTCTACTTCACCAAGGCCTGTACCAGCCAGCAGTACTATCCCGAGCACGTCCTGGTCGGCAGTGGCCTGATCGACTACGACCTGCTGGCGCGCCTGTACGACACGAAGCAGTGGCAGCACGCGTTCGGGCCCAGCGACATCCCAACCTCCGTGGCATACGACAAGTCCGACGCCGGGATCGTCTGGCACGCGGGCGGGGGCTCTGGTACGGTCTACGCCTCCGCCAACCTGCCCTGGTCCTACTTCAACCTCATGGCCAACGGGCTGGAGACCGCCGGTCCGCACCTCGACCCCGGCACGCTCGAGCGGGGGGCGTTCAACTCGCCCGTTCTCAACGACTACCAGGTCACCCACGACCAGTACCACGCTGAGACGCTGATCCGCCCCGGCAAGTACACCGCGATCACCGACCAGCGTGAGGTCTACTGGGACGCCAACGCCACCTCCCGGATTGACGGTAAGGCCGGCGCCTACATCCCGTTGAACGACGGCCGCCGATATGCCCCCGGCGGCTGGACCAGCGGGGAGCCCAACCTGCCGCCCGGTGTCTGAGTCGCTGCGCCGGGCCTGGGACCACCCGGTCGGGGGCAGGATCCTCAAGACCGTGCTGTTCCTCGCCGTGACGCTGGTCGCGGACGAGGCCATCTTCGGCGGCCGCCACCACGCGAAGTTCCTGGGCATACCGTTCCCGGTCGGCATCGAGCTCGGGATCGTCCTCAACGGGATGGTCATCGGGACGCTCTACGCCCTGATCGCCTTTGGGATCATCCTCGTCTACCGGGCCAATCGCATCATCAACTTCGCCCAGGCGGGCCTGGGCTCGGTGCCGGCGCTCTTCGCCCTGATCCTGATGGAGAAGCACACCATCCCGTACTGGGCCGCGGCGCTCCTCACGGTCGTCGGCGCCGCCGTCATGGGCGGCCTGGTGGAAGCCCTCATCATGCGTCGTTTCCAGGACAAGCCCCGCCTCATCGTCACCGTCGCCACCATCGGCGTGGCCCAGCTGATGGTCCTGGGTGAGGTCTATGTGCCGCTGTGGACGACCGGGAGCGCCTTCGCGCCCGTGACCTTCGACACCCCCTGGCAGGCGATCAGCTTCAGGGTCACCGGCTTCGTATTCAGCGGTGACTACCTCGCCATCGTCGTGGTGGCGCTGGCGATGATCACCTCGCTGGCGGCGTTCTTCCGCTTCACTCGGGTCGGCATCGCGATGCGCGCCTCGGCCGAGAACTCCGACCGTGCCTCGCTCCTGGGTATCCCGGTCGCGCGGATCTCCACCCTGGTCTGGGTGCTGGCGGCGGTCTGCTCCGGGATTGCGGTCTTCCTGCGCGTCCCCGTCCTGGGCCTGCCCATCGGCACCAGCGTCAGCCCGACGCTCCTGCTGTATGCGCTGGCGACGGCGATCGTCGCGCGCATGGAGAGCTTCCCGGTCGCGCTCCTGGCGGGCATGGCGATCGGCGTGGTGGACCAGTCCGCGTTCGTCTTCAGCAGCAAGCCGGACCTCTCCGTGGCGCTGATGCTCCCCGTCATCCTCGGGGGCCTCCTGCTGCGCCGCAACAACCTCTCCCGTGCCATGGACACCGGGATCTCCAGCTTCCGCACGCTGCAGGAGTTCCGGCCCATCCCGCTGGAGCTCCGCCGGCTGCCCGAGGTGCGCGCCGCCCGGGTTGTCCTGCCCATTTTGGCCGTGGCCTTCCTGATTGCCTTCCCGTACCTGCTTGGCGTCAGCCGGGCGGGGCTCGTGACCCTCGTCGTGATCTACGCGATCATCGGCGTCTCGCTGGTGGTGCTGAGCGGCTGGACGGGCCAGATATCGCTGGGGCACTTCGCCTTCGCGGGCATCGGTGCCGCGGTCGCGGGTGGACTGGCGGCCAACCACCACGTCGACTTCTTCGTCGCCCTGCTCGCGGCAGGACTGGCGGGCGCGTTCTTCGCCGTCCTCATCGGGGTGCCTGCGCTTCGCATCAACGGCCTCTTCCTGTCGGCGGTCACCCTGGCGTTCGCCGCCACGGTTCAGAACCTGCTGCTCAAACCGGAGTATTTCGGCTGGCTGCTCCCGGACTCCAGCATCCCGGTGGCGCGGCCCTTCCTGTGGGCACGGATAGACACCCGCAGCGACCTCGCCTTCTACTACGTGTGCCTCGCCTTCCTCGGCCTGGCGTACCTCGCCGCCCGCAACCTGCGGGGCAGCCGGTCCGGCCGTGTTTTCGTGGCCACCCGCGACAACGTCCGCGCCGCGCAGTCCTACGGCGTCAGTGCGGCGGGATCACGGCTGGCGGCGTTCGCGTTCTCGGGATTCGTGGCGGCGATCGCCGGCGCCCTGTTCGCGTACCAGATCGGCTCGGTGGGGTCCAGCGCCTTCCCGCTCAACCTCAGTATCGACGTCTTCATCTTCGCGGTGATCGGGGGGCTGACCTCCCTGGCAGGCGCGATCGCCGGTGCCATCGTATACATGAGCATCCGCTTCTTCCTGCCGCTGGTCGAGCCTTACATGCCCCATCCCTACCGCGACGTCATGCATTTCATCGACGTGATCGGCATACCGACGGGGGTGCTCTTTGTCCTGAACTTCGCCCCCGGCGGGATCGCCGAGGCGTTCTTTGGCCTGCGCGATGTGGCGCTCAGGCGGGTCGCCGCGCGGCGCGGCATAGAGGTCCCCAGCCTACTGGCCGACCGCCGCGTGGACGAGCCCGACTCCGCGCTCAACGCGGTCCATGCGTCCGATCACAAGCACGCCGCGATGAAGGTCGACAAGGACGCCATCCTGGTGTGCCAGGGTGTCGACGTCGCTTACGACTCCGTCCAGGTGCTCTTTGGCGTTGATCTCCAGGTCAAGCGCGGCGAGATGGTCGCCCTCCTGGGCACCAACGGCGCCGGCAAGTCCACGCTGCTGAAGGCCGTCTCGGGCCTGGTCAAGACGTCGGCCGGCACGGTCACGTTCGCGGGCGAGGACATCACCCACTGCACGCCGGTGCGGGCGGCGGAGCTTGGCATCGTCCAGGTGCCCGGGGGTAGGGGCATCTTCCCGACCCTGACGGTGGCGGAGCACTTCAACCTCGCGGGCTGGCTGGTGAAGGATCGTGACCAGGTCGAGTCCGGGACAGAGGAGGTGCTGAAGCGCTTCCCCCGGCTTCGGGAGCGCTACCAGCAGCTGGCCGGCAACCTCTCCGGGGGCGAGCAGCAGCAGCTCGCGCTGGGCATGGCCTTCATCGCCAGGCCCAAGATGCTGATCATCGACGAGCTCTCGCTGGGGCTGGCGCCGCTGGTGGTGGAGCAGTTGCTCGACTTCGTCCGCGAGATCAACGCCACAGGTACGACCGTCCTACTGGTCGAACAGTCGGTCAACATCGCCCTTACGGTCGCGGGTCGCGCCTACTTCATGGAGAAGGGTGAGGTGCGCTACGAGGGCGCTGCCACCGACCTCCTGGAGCGCGGCGACATCGTGCGTTCGGTGTTCCTCGAGGGTGCCGGGCGCAGGCGGCCGGCCGCGGCGGCCGCCGACGGTAACGGCTCTGGCAAGATGAAGGCGATCAGCAGCACGAGCCGCAAGGCCCTCGCGAGCAAGGGGAACACGGAGGAGGCGCTGGAACTCGTGCTGGTGGCGGATCAGCTCACCAAGGCGTTCGGCGGGATCCGGGCCGTCGACAATGTCAGCCTCAAGGTGGCGCCTCGCGAGATCCTCGGCCTGATCGGCCCCAACGGCGCCGGCAAGACCAGCGTCTTCGACCTCATCTCGGGGTTCACGACGCCCGACCACGGCCGGGTGCTGCTCGCCGCGCAGGACGTGACGGGCTGGCCGCCCGACCGCCGCTCGCGCGCCGGGCTCGGGCGATCCTTCCAGGACGCGCGCATCTTCCCGTCGATGACGGTCGCTGAGAACATCGCCGCGTCCCTGGAGAGGCATCTCGTGGTCCGCGACCACCTCGCGTCCAGCCTGGGGATGCCCGCGTCGCGCGAGCAGGAGGAGGACGTCGCCTGGACGGTCGCGGACCTCATCGAGCTGATGAGCCTGCAGGCCTTCCGCGACAAGTTTGTGCGCGAGCTGTCCACCGGCTCGCGCCGGGTCGTCGACCTGGCCATGGCCATCGCCCACGATCCGTTGGTGCTGATCCTGGATGAGCCCTCGTCGGGCATCGCCCAGAAGGAGACGGAGGCGCTGGCGCCGCTATTGGAGCGCATCCGCGAGGAGACGGGCTGCGCGATGCTGATCATCGAACACGACATGCCCCTGGTCACGCAGGTCTCTGACCGGCTGATGGCGCTGGAGCTCGGCAAGGTGATCGCCGAGGGTCTGCCGAAGGACGTGATCCGCGATCCTCTGGTGGTGTCCTCCTACCTCGGTACCGACGACAAGCTGATCAAGCGGTCAGGCGCCAGGTCGGCGGTGGCGGCGGGGAGCAGGTCATGAGTCGCGGGGTGCCAGTGACCCGGGTGACGGCGCTGCTGGCCGCGATGGCGCTGGCGACGGTGGCGTGGATGTTCTCCGCGCCCCCAGAGTCGGCTGCCGCGCTGGCCCCGGCCCAGACCGCCTGGTGGAATGTCGCCAACCAGCCCGGTGCGCCTGCCATTCCACCTCCGTCCGACGTGGACCTGGCCAAACACGACCTCTACGTGCAGGGCGCCGGCGGCACCGGCCTGCCCTCGCAGCCCGCCACGGGCAACGCCCAGGGCGGTGCCCAGGACCTGGCGGCAATCCACTACCAGGTCCCCGAGGGCGCCGCGGTGCAGAAGTTGACGCTGCAGCTCACCGGCAACCATCCCGCGAGCCCAATTGGCGTGGTCGCCTGCCTGATCACCGATCCCGCCTTCAGGTCCGAGGACAACGGTCCGGTGAACGATATACCCAAGTACGACTGTGGCACCCAGGCGGCGGGGAAACCGAACGCCGCCGTCACTGCCGTGGAGTTCGCGGACATCGGCAAGCTGGTGAGGGGTTCGGAGCTGCTCCTGATGCTGGTGCCCGGACAGTTCGACCGCGTGGTGTTCGCTCACCCCGACGCCGCGGCGCTCCAGGCCAGCAGCGGCTTCACCCAGCCGCCGGCAATAGCGGCACCCGCAGAGCTGCCCGCCTTCACAGCTCAGGCGCCGACCACTGACACGGGCGCAGGTTCGACCGGGTCATCGTTCAGCGCGCCCGCCCCGGTGCTGGCGCCCATCGGCGAGCCGCCGTTGCCCGCCCCCCTGCCGACCAAGGCACCGGCCGCCGGTGCGGCCCGACGCGTCCTGGGCGCGCCGCCGGCGGCCAGCGGGTCGCGCATCCCGCTGTCGCCATTTCAGACGCGGTTGGTGGTCGGCGCTGCCACCCTGGCCGCGATCGCCGCATTCGCGGCGATGGTCCTGCTCGGCCCCCGCATGGGCGCGCCCGCCGCCGCGCTGTCGGCGGAGGCCGCCAGTGTGCGCGGGGTGGGGCGCTTCTCGCGCCCGCGCACCGGCAGTGCTCCCACGATCTGGTAGCCAAGGCCGGTAGCCGCAGCACCGGCGACCGGTCTAAGCTGGTGCATCGTGACTGAGACCCTGCAACGCCGCACCGGCTACGCCACCACCTCGACGCGCGGCATCGACTTCGACAGTATCCCCATGCGCCTCTTCCAGAAGTCGAAGCACCTGGCCTGGGACCCCCAGGCCATCGACCTCACCCAGGACCGGGCCGACTGGGACGAGATGGTCGACCTCCAGCGCGTCAGCGTCCTGACCACCACGGCGTCCTTCGTCGGCGGCGAGGAGGCGGTGACGCTAGACCTGCTGCCGCTGGTCATGCACGTGGCCCAGGCGGGGATGCTCGAGGAGGAGATCTATCTCACCTCCTTCCTCAACGAGGAGGCCAAGCACACTGAGTTCTTCCGTCGCTGGCTCGACGAGGTCACCGGCAACCGCGATGACCTGATGCACCTGATGGGGCCGAGTTGGCACCGGATGTTCCTCGAGGAGCTGCCGTCGTCGCTGGGCAACCTCAGCCGCGACGATTCGCCGCAGAGCCTGGCGCGGGCGCTGGCGACCTACAACATGGTCGTCGAGGGCGTCCTGGCGGAGACCGGCTACCACTACTACAGGACCGTGCTGGAGATGCAGCAGCAGCTCCTGGGGATGCTCGCCGGCATCGAGTTGATCGCGCGCGACGAGAGCCGCCACCTGCGCTTTGGGATCTACATGCTGCAGCGCCTGATCGCCGAGGACGACGCCATCTGGGATGTCACCCTGGGGCGCATCGAAGAGCTGCGGCCGCTGGTGACCGGGATCCAGGAGGAGGGCCGTCAGCGCTACATCGACCAGGCCCAGGCGGAGCTTGGCGAAATCCCCGAGGACCTGATGGGGATGATCGACCTGATCTCCGGCGAGACGCGCTCGTTCGCGGCCAAGGCCTTTGACCAGCGGATCGCGGTGCTGGCGCGGGCCCGCGGGCAATCGCGGACCGAGATCGAGGCCGCGCCCCTGGAGGAGGACCTGGAGGTGGCGCTGGCAGTTGCCGGGTAGCGCCCTCGGCCAGATCGAAAAGGCGCTCGGCAAAGATGCTGAGAGCCTGCTCAAGCACCGCTGCCGCACCGTCGCGGCCGCCAACCTGCATCTCCCCGGCCCCGATTTCGTGGAGCGCGTGCTGGTCCAGAGCGACCGCTCCGTGCGGGTCCTGCGCAGCATCGAGACGCTGATGCAGGCGGGCCGGCTGGGCGGCACCGGCTACATGTCCATCCTGCCGGTCGACCAGGGGGTGGAGCACTCCGCGGGTGCCTCCTTCGCCGCCAGCCCACGCTACTTCGACCCCGCGAACATCGTCGAGCTGGCCATCGAGGGTGGCTGTAACGCGGTGGCGTCGACCTTCGGGGTCCTGGGCACCGTGGCGCGCAGGTACGCCCACCGCATCCCCTTCATCGCCAAGCTCAACCACAACGAACTGCTCAGCTACCCCAACAGCTTCGACCAGGTGATGTTCGGCAGCGTGGAGCAGGCGTGGGACCTGGGCGCGATCGCGGTCGGCGCCACCATCTACTTCGGCTCGCCGGAGTCGCGCCACGAGCTGGAGCAGGTGACGCAGGCCTTCGCCCACGCGCACGAGCTGGGGATGGCCACGGTGCTCTGGTGCTACGTGCGCAACGAGGCCTTCGAGACCGCCGTCAACTACGAGGTCGCCGCCGACCTCACCGGCCAGGCCAACCACCTCGGCGTGACCATCCAGGCCGACATCATCAAGCAGAAGCTCCCCGAGACCAACGGCGGGTTCACAGCGCTGAAGTTCGGCAAGACCTCACCCGAGGTCTACAGCAAGCTGACCAGCCAGCACCCCATCGACCTCTGTCGCTACCAGGTCCTCAACTGCTACTCCGGGCGCGCCCCCCTGATCAACTCCGGCGGGGCGTCGGCCGGCGATGGCGAGGCACTGGACCATCGCGCCGCGGTCCGTGAGGCGGTGATCAACAAGCGCGCCGGCGGCAGCGGCCTGATCATGGGCCGCAAGGCCTTCCAGCACCCGCTGGACCAGGGCATTGCCCTGCTCCACGCGGTGCAGGACGTCTACCTGGAGCCCGGCGTGACCGTCGCCTGACGGTCAACTATCCTTCCATCGATGCGCCTTCACTCACCCTCGCAGCTGCGGATCGACCCCGGCGACTTGGGGCCGGTCGAGGCCACGTTCCCGGAGCTGCTGGCCCCCCTGGCGCGGGGGATCCACAACGGCAAGTGCCCCGCCTGCGGGGCGTCGGTCTACGGGGTCCTCGACGGCACCCGGGTGCAGATCAATTGCTTCGGCGACCCGCCGCACGTCTTCTTCTTCGAGACCAGCAGCGGCCACATCGACAACCAGCCCACCGCGATGGGCACCCTCAACACCGCCCAGTAGCAACCCCCGGGTCTAGCCGGTTGCCGGCGCGGCAGCCTCGCGCGTATCGGGGGGAGGGGCCAGGCGGATGCTGAAGACCACGATGCCGACGAGGATCGCGATGCCCTGGACGGCGGGGCTGGTCAGGGGGTGAGCGTCCGCATTCTCTCGAGGCCCGCCACCGTGGTGGCGACCAGGAGTTGCTGGCCGGGATTGATGGACTGCGTCCTCTCCGGCCCCCAACTCGCGCCGTCGCCGTCGCGCACCGCGAGGACGGCGATCTCGCCCGGTGCCTCGAAGCTGCTCAGTGCCATCCCCGCCGCCGGCGCCCCGACCGCCACGGTACGCTCCGCCACCAACCAGGACCGCTCCCCGACGTGTACCACGGTGTTGATGTCCGCGCCCATCACCGCGGCGGCAAAGTAGGGCGCCGCCAGCGCCGAGACCGAGTGGCACCCGTGGATCCCGAAGCGCTGCTGGGCGCGCTCGGCCAGTTTGGCGTCGAAGACGCGCGCCACCAGCCGGACGTCGGGACCGACCTCGCGCGCACTCATCAGGACCTCGATGTTGGCCACGTCGTCGTTGGTCGTGGCGACCACCGCTCGGGCGCGCTGCACCCCCAGGATGCGCATGTTGTCGGGCAGCAGCGCATCGCCGGCGAGGACCGGCACCCCCAGCTGACGGACGAGCTGGACGAAGCGACCGCGCTCGTTGAGGTCGCACGCCGCCACCTCGACGCCGCGGGCGACCAGGTGCTCGACGACGCGGAAGCCCACGTTGCCCAGCCCGCAGACGATCACGTGGTTCTTGATCTTGCCGTGCGGAACCCCCAGCGCCGCGGAGAGCCGCGCCCCAACGACGGCATCGGTGACCAGCGCGTAAAACGCCGCCAGCGCGGTGGCGCCGAAGAGCATGAAGCCAACATCGTAGAGCTTGAGCCAGTTGGCGGAGGTCGCGAGGTTGATGTCGCCGTACCCCACGGTGCTGATGGTGGTGAAGGTGAAGTAGATCGCGTCCGCCGGCGAGAGATGGTCGAAGGCCGCGAAGATCAGGATGCTGATGGTGCAGAGCAGCGCCACCAGCCCCAGGACCACCGCCAGGCGCCGATCGAAGAACGCGCGCAGGGCGCGGATGGCGACGCGACGGCCGTGCCAGCGCGACTGCGACGCGGTCAGGACCGGCGGCGCCAGCCCGGCGTCGATGAGGACGGCACCATCCTCCAGCTGGGCCAGCAGGCTCTGCGCCTCCGCAGTGTCGCGCAGCACCACCAGCCGGCCCCAGACCTCGATGGCGCCACCGGTGCCCGCCCCCAGCGCCTCGCCGGCCAGGGTTGGGGCGCTCAGGCTGGACAGCGCCAGCACCTCGCTGTCGGTCAGGAGCTCCGTCGCCCGGCGCGCCAGCTCGGCGTTGAACAGCCGGAGCACCACCCGCAGGTCGGGGTTCAGCTCCTGGGCGGTGATCGCCGCGTGCAGGTTGCCCAGGTCGGTGTCCTCGCTGAGGACCAGGCAGCGCGCGTCGACGACCCCGGCGTTGAGCAGGTCGTTCTCCTCCTGGGAGGTGCCCTCGATCAAATTCGCACCGGCCTCGCGGGCGCGGACGGCGAAGGTCACCGCGGGGGAGGGTGCAAGCACGACCACCTCCTGTCCCAGGGCCCGCAACTCCTCTACGACCCGCAGGCCGAGGCGCCCCAGGCCGCAGACCACGACGTGGTCCTTCACCCCGCCATTGTGCGGTGCTGGAGGACGCCATGCGCCGCCCGTCCAAAGGGAGCAGACTGTGGATCCGCTCTTGAGGAGGAGACAGCAATGGCGCAGTCCACCAGCACAGACCAGGTCCAGAAGCTTCGCGAGGGTTACGAGGCCTTCGGTCGCGGCGACCTCGAGGCCATCCGCGGTCAGTTCAACCCCGACATCGTCTGGCACATCGGCGGCCAGAGCCCGATGAGCGGTGACTACAAGGGGATCGACGCGGTCTTCGAGTTCTTCGGGCGCATCTTCACCGAGACCGGCGGGACGCTCAAGAACGATGTCCACGACATCCTCGCCAACGACACCCACGGCATCGTGCTGCTGACCCAGTCGGCGGAGCGCAACGGGAAGAAGCTGTCCATGAACTTCGTCCAGGTGGTCCACCGCGACGCCGAGCTGCGGGTGACCGAGTCGTGGTTCCTCCCGCTCGACGCCAACGCGGTTGACGAGTTCTGGGCGTGACCGCCTAGCGACAGGTCGATGGCGGGCTGGTCTACGCCAGCCAGTTATCCAATGCCAGGCCGGGCACCTTGCGGAAATGGCGCTGGTTGCCCGTGACCACGGTCATGTCATGGGTCGGGGTCTCGGTACCAACCCGGAGTTTTCACGAAGGTAGCGCCGGAGGACCGGTGGGCGAATCGAAGAAGGGCTCCCCTGAGATGGGATACTCGTTCCTGCAACAGCACGAGCGGACATCAAAGGAGAGCAGTCAGGGTGAACCGTCCGGCGGACGCTGCAATTCGGCTCCTGCTGGCTGATGACAACCCGGAGGTCCTCGCCAACCTGGCCAAGATGCTCACGCCTGGCGGCGGGATCGAGATCGTCGGCATCGCCAAGGACGCCGATGAGGCCATTGCCAGGGCCGCCTCCAGCCAGCCAGACGTCGTCCTCACCGATGTCAACATGCCGCTTGGCGGGGGTGTCCACGCGACCGAGGGTATCCGGGCCGCATCGCCCCAGACCCATGTCGTAGCCCACAGCGCCTACGAAGACCGCGGCGCCGTCATGCAGATGGTTCGTGCCGGCGCCATCGGCTACATTCTCAAGGGGGCGCCCACGGCGGAGCTTATCGAGGTCATCCGCCGGGCGGCGCGTGGGGAGGCGATCCTCTCCGCTTCGATCACCTCGACGGTGATCCACGAGCTGGCAACGCTGCTGCGCCAGAAAAAGCAGGCCGCGGACGCCCAGCGGTCGCACCAGGCCGTCTTCCGACGGTTCATCAAAGGCGAGGGCATGACCGTCCTCTTCCAACCCCTGATAGACCTGGCCGGCGGCGGCTGTGTCGGGTACGAGGCACTGGCTCGGTTTGACCAGGGCCCGGATCGCAGTCCGCGGGACTGGTTCGAGGAGGCGGGGACGGTGGGGTTCCGCCTGGAGATGGAGTTCGCCGCGATCAAGCTGGCGCTGGACGCAATTGATCGGCTTCCGGCGCCGATGTTCCTCGAGGTCAACGCGTCGCCCGCAACCGTTGCGAGCCCGGAGCTGGACCGCCTGTTGGACGCCCGGGCCGATGGCCGCCTGGTCATCGATGTCAGCGCCCAGGACCATGCCCACGACTACGATGCGTTCCACGCGGGCCTGCGCCAGCTCCGCCGTCGAGGTATCCGTTTGGCCGTGGACGACCTCGGCGCCGTCGATGCCGGCCTCCAGCACCTGCTCGAGCTTGACCCGGAGGTGATCAAGCTGGACACGGCGATCGTCCAGGCGATGGGCGGCCGGCCCTCCTTTAAGGCACTGGCCCGATCGCTGGTGGCCTTCGGGCGCGAGACCAGGGCCACCGTGGTGGCGGTGGGGGTGGAGCAGCCCGAAGACCTGGACCTGGTACGCGCCATGGGCGTCAACTGGGTCCAGGGCTTCCTCTTCGGCGTCCCCGACTCCCTGGACCGCGCCGCGCCGAGGGCGCCCTCTTGAGCCCCCCCGCCGACTGGGTCGGCGACATTGTCCGGCGCTCCCAACGTGAGGCGACCGCGCTGCCGGCGCCGTTCCGCAGGGCCGGGCTGGCGTTCCGCCTCGTCCCCCTGCTGATTGCCGGCGTCGCGACCGTCGCCCTACAGGTCGGCCCCAACCTGGTCCTCACCAACCAGGTCACGTTTGGCGTGCTTGGCTTCACCCTGGTCCTGCTGGTGGTGGCGTTCTTCGTCCCGTGGCAGCGTCTGCCTCGTTACCTGCAGAGCGTCCCGCCACTGCTGGCCAACCTGATGGTCATGGTCGTCGCCATCAGCACCGCGGGCACCGAAAGCAGCTACACCCCGCTCCTGCTCCTACCGATCATCTGGCTGGCGCTTTACTGCAGCTGGCTCGAGCTCACCGCTGGCGTCCTGATGATCGCTGCCGGGAGCCTCCTGCCCGCGCTGCTCACCAACGCGTCGGGCGTGGTGATCATGCTCAACCTGGTCTACGCCGGCATGACCGCTCTGATTGGCTACTCCGTCTACGCGGTGGTCGCCCGGATGCGCGGCCTCGTCATCGACATCAGAGTCGTCGGCCACATCCTCGGCGAGCTCGATCCGATGTCAGATCCCGGCGAGGCCCGCGAGGCACTGTGCGAAGGCGCCCGACAGGCTTCCCAGGCCGAGGTCGGGTTACTCCTGGAACTCCAGCCCGACGGCGGCCTGCACTGCAGCGCCGCGAGCCCGCATCCCGTCGACCTGCGGGTCGAGCCGCACGCGCCCGACCGGCCCGCGGCGGAGATGCATCCGGCGCTCCTGGCGCTCGCCTCCGCCGAGCCCGTGCTCACCCGCGAAGGGGCATTTCTGCCCCTTGACCGTGGTCTCCAGCGCTCAGTGCTCTGGCAGCCGGTGATGCGGGAGGGACGCCCGGCGGCAGTGCTCTGTGTCGCCTGGGCCTGGGTGATCCACCAGCTGGCGAACCGCGAGACGATGGCTGCCGCACTCTTCGCCCTCGAGGCCGCGGTGGTGATCAACCGCGCCGAGCTGGTGGAGGAACTCCAGCGCAAGGTCCGCACCGACAGCCTGACCTCGGTGTGGAATCGCCGCGCCTGGGACGAGGAGCTGCCTCGCTACCTCGCTCGCGCCGCCCGCGCGAACCACCCGCTGTGCGTCGCCGCGCTCGACCTCGACAACTTCAAGGCGTACAACGACGACTGGGGACACGATCGCGGGGATCGCCTGCTGCGCGATGTTGCGACGGCATGGCAGTTGGCCGTTCGCGAGGTCGACTTCCTGGCGCGCCTCGGGGGAGACGAGTTCGCGGTTTGCCTGCCGGACTGCAACCTCGAGGGCGCCAGCATCGTGATGGCCCGGATGATGGCGGCCGTGCCCGAGGGGCAGGCCGGCTCAGGGGGAATCGCCCAGTGCGACGGGGCCGAGACTGCGGATCAGCTCTTCGCCCGCGCTGACGCCGCTCTCTACGACAGCAAGCGCGGCAGCCGCGGGGAAGTTGTGGTGGCCGAGGCGGGCGCCTCGCCGGGGCTGCGCCGCTGGACCGACGTCGTCTCGCAGATCCTGCACGACCACTCGATCACGCCTGTGTACCAGCCGATCTGCGACCTCGCGACGCGTGAGGTCATAGGCTACGAAGCCCTGGCGCGCCCCGCCGGAGAGGCGGCATCCGCAAGCGTGGAGGGACTCTTCGCGGCCGCCCACCGCATGGGCTCGTGGCGTGACCTGGACTGGCTGTGCCGCCGCGAGGCCGCGGGCGGAGCCCGGGAGCTGCCCCAGGGCAGCACGGTATTCATCAACGTCGGCGTGCGGGCGCTGCTGGACCCGGTGCACGACGTGGACCAGATGCTGCTGCTGATGCGCTGGGCCCAGGTGGCGCCGACGACGGTGGTGCTTGAGATCAGTGAGCGCGAGCCGGTGAACGACCTGCACCGCTTCAAGGAGGTGCTGAAGATCTACCGGGGCGAGGGCTTCCGTTTCGCGCTGGACGACGTGGGGGAGGGACATTCGACCTTCGAGGTGTTGGCGGCTGCCGAGCCCGAGTACATCAAGCTGGCGAGATACCTAACCCTGGAGTCGGCGATGGGGGGCCGGCGCGCGATGGTACGGGCGCTGGTGGAGTTCGGGCTATCGGGGGGCTCCGAACTGATCGCCGAGGGGATCGAAACGGATTCGCAGCTCGAAAGCATGCGGTCGATGGGGGTGGGCTTTGGACAGGGCTGGCTCCTCGGGCGCCCCATGCGGATGGGCATGCCGCACGCGAGCCAGGTGGCGCCAACCGCGGCAGGTTGAGCCCAGCGAGGTTTGGGGTTATGCCGTTACCTCGCGGGCGGCCACAACGCGCGGCTCGGCGGGGATCGTGCCGCTGACGCGCGTGCCCTCGCCTGGCGCCGAGACCAGTTCCAGCGCACCGCCCAGGGCCTCGACGCGGTCGATCATGTTCTGCAGCCCGGCGCCCCGCTCGACGCTGCTCATGTCGAAACCCCTGCCGTCGTCCTCGACCTGGAAGAACAGGCTGCCCAGGCTTCCCTCCAGGCGCACATTGGCCGCCGATGCGTGCGCCGACTTGACCACGTTCTGCAGGGCCTCCAGGCAGCAGAAGTAGACCGCGGCCTCGGTCTCCTCGTCGTAGCGAACGACATTAATGGCGCTTACCTCGACCGGCAGCTGCACCTTGCGGGCGTGCCCTTCGAGCGCCATCACCAGGCCGTTGCTGGCCAGCATCGGGGGGTAGATTCCGCGCGCCAGGTCGCGCAGCGTCTCCAGCGCGTCCTGGGTGTCGACCTTCAGTTGCGCGAGCATCTCGGCGACCTTGGGGGCATCCTTGAGGGCCAGCCTCTCGGCCAGGTTGAGCCGGATCATCAGCGCCACCAACTGCTGCTGGGCGCCATCGTGGATGTTGCGCTCGAGCTGCTTGCGCGCCTCATTTCCCGCGGCGACGATGCGCTGGCGGGATGCCTGCAGGTCCTCCAGCCGGGCCACCAGCTCGGCGGTCAGGCTCACGTTGCGCAGCACCAGCCCGGCCTGCGAGGCGAGGTCGTGGAGCAGCTTCTCCTCGGTGTCGGTCAGCGTCTCGACGCCGGGCTTGGTCACCGTCAGGGCGCCCAGGACCTCCCCGCGGTGGCGCACCGGGACCGCCTCACGGATACCCGGGAATGCTGGCAGCTCGTCGACCGGGCTCGACATCCGAAGAACGTCGTCCGGCTTGCTGTCCGCGGGCCACGCGGCGGTGCAGCGCAGCTCGCCGCCCACCCGGATCCAGACTTCGGCGGCGCGGGCACCGGTGCCCTCAGCGAGGACCTTGACCATCTGTTGCAGCAGGTCCTCGGTTCCCAGGGCTTCCGTGAGCCGCTGGGAGAGCTCCGAGAGCACCTCGTACGGCGTGGCCCGCCGGCCGTAGACGAGGCGGTTGGCGATCCGCTGGAATCGGTCCCGAAGGGGATTGAAGGCCAGCGCCGAGATCCCGGTGGCCGCGATCGACAGCCCCAGGTTCCGGCCCTGCGAACCGATCAGCGAGCCGATGCCGACGACCACGCCGATGTACATCAGGCTGACGAACGCCGCCAGTGCCCCGTACACCAGCGTCCGGCTGATCAGCCGGTCGACGTCCCAGAGCCGGTAGCGCACGATGCCGGCCACCAGCGCCAGCGGGATGATCGTGAAGACCGGTTGGAAAATCCGGAAGGTGGTCACCGGCAGTTCCCGCAGCGTCCGCCCCTGCAGCTGCGGGAAGAGGACGTCGCCAAGTCCGAGAGCGGTCACGCCGATGCCCAGGATGAGGGCGGGCGTCAGGGCCCAGAAGAGCAACCGCGCCTGCTGTCGCTGCCCTTCCGACTGGGAGCGCCGCAGCCGGTAGCCCTGGGCCAGCACCGCGGTCACCGGCGCCTGCAGGCCGAAGAGGATGATCACCGACGCCCGGTGCGAACCCTGCAGCGAGTAGGAGGCCCAGGCGGAGATGCCGATGGCGACGACATACAGGAGCGCCAGTTGCAGCCTCGGCCAGCGGGGGATGAGGTCGCCGTCAGGGAAGGTCAGCAGCGCGAAGAGGTAGGCCAGGGTGGCGATGAACTGGAGCACCAGGTTGAGGCCGGTCTCGAACCCGCCCGCCGGCATCGCCTCGTAGACACTGTAGGCCTGGAGGTTGAAGAGCGCCGCGGTGCCGACCATCCCCACCGCCAGCAGCCGCGCCGTGTGGTGACGGGGGCGGAGGCGGAGCAGCTGCAGCGCGAGGGCGATGTTAAACAAGCTGAACCCGTAGTCCAGGGCCATCCCGCCCAGTGATTGCGGCAGGTGGGAGGCGGCGGCGATACCCAGGGCGACGCGCTCGGTGGTGGACTCGGCGCCGAAGCCGACGGTGTGCAGGTAGGTGTGAAAACCGGGGTTGATGGAGGATGCGTAGACCAGGAGCCCCGCCGCCAGCAGCGCCACTGTGATGGCCATGTACGCGGTGAACGCTGCCGCAAACGCCAGGTCGCCGCGGCTCCAGCTGCGGCGGGTGCTCATCTCATTAATCCCCTGGGTGGAGGTCCGGGCACCGAGGCTACTGGACGTCAACCTCTCCGACCATCTGGGGATGAACCAGGCAGGCGTACTTATAGGTGCCGGCCTTGGTGAACGTGATGCTGTAGGTCACCTCGTCGTCGGGGCCGTTCGGGCCGCCCAGGCCCGACGAGAGGAAATGGCCGCCATCGTAGTCACCCGCGTCGACGTGGACCGGGGGCGATGGGGGAGGCGGGCCGGACCCCGCACCGGAGCCGCCACCGGAGGGCGCGCCCGAGGGCGTTCCGGACGGAGCACTTGAGGGCGCGGCGGAGGCTGCAGCAGAGGGCGCCGTGGACGGCGCGCCCGACGGTCCACTGGACGGACCGCCGCCACCCGATGCTCCGCCGCCGGAGTTGGGCGGCGCCGGGAACCCGGGCCCGGCAACGGGATTGACGGTCTGGTCGTTGTAGGCCACCGTGCCATCCTTGGCGATGGTGATCTCGGGCAGGTACTTGGGCACGTTGAAGCTGACCGTGTGCTGATCACCGGTGATGCGCCAGGTCACCTTCTGGTGGGTGCGCACCTTGATGGTGCGGGGCACGAACTCGGTCATCGCGCCGTCGATGGTGGGCGGGGTGTCCACGCCGGCCAGGTTGACCGCTCCCGCGCCACGACCCTGGGCGTCCTTGAGCGCCTTGGCAAAGGGATCGCTCAGCTTGCTGACCTGCTTCTGCGCCTCCGCGTTCACGTCTGTCTGCGAGGGTATCGACTGGCTCGCGGGGGCGATGGTGATGGCTCCGGACATCAGCGGCCCGTGGACCAGGCAGAAGTAATAGTGGGTGCCGGGGGCGGCATCGGCGGCGATGGGCAGGCGATAGGTGTTGCCCTGGTCACCCTGGTACGGAATGATGCCGCTGTTGTAGAAGACCTGCTTACCGGTGAACGGCTTGAGGGTCCGGTTGGGACAGGGGGTGTCCGCCTGGTCGGGTAGCTTGCCACTCTCGACGTAACAGGCTTGCGCCCCCTGCTGGCCGAACGCGGCGCTGGACGATGACTGGGACCTGGCCTGGGGCAGCGCGTTGAGCTTGTTCAGCGCGGCGCCCGCCGCCGGGTCGTCCGGGGGCTTCTCGGGGAACGGCGGCCCGTCCTTGAGGTATTTCCAGATCACGTTGTAGACCTCGTCCACGGATGTCCCCATCGTCACCGTGTGGGGCTCGCCGGACCAACTCTGGTTGAAGACCACCGTGTCCCCCGCGTGAACGGTCACCTGCTTGGGGAAGTAGGCGCCGAAGACGGCCGCGTACTGGTCGAAGTGGTAGTCGATCAGGACCTTGCGCTCGTGGTCATTGGTGGCGCCAGGGAGGCCGCAGCCTGCCAGGGTCGGCACCAGGAGGCTGAGGAGGGCCCAGGTCGCGGGAGCACGCTTTGCCACGGAGGTAATGTGCCACTTTGGCGGCCGCGCCGATACCCTGCAGGCCGGGTAGAAGCGGGGGGTGCTGGCACCCCCGTCCCAGACTCGCTGAGCTTTGGCCTAGGTGGTCGCGTCGATGACGTGCACGTCATAACGAGCGATGTCCGCGTCACGCGAGAGAAGCAGGAGGTCCTCGACCTGGGCCTGGGCAACGAGCATGCGATCGAACGGATCGCGATGAAGCGGAGGCAGCGTCGCCACCCTCATCGCATGCTCGAGGTGGATGGGCAGAACCGTGAATCGATGACGCTGCAGCTGGCGCGGCAGGTCGCCCGGCGCTTCCAGCTTTCCCAGCGCACCCTTGATAGACATCTCCCAGGCGCTCGCGGTGCTGACGAATGCCGTCTCCGCGGTCGCAACGCCCTCGCGGGCAAGCGGTCCGAGGTGAGGATCGTCTGTCAGCCACCAGAGCAGGGCGTGGGTGTCGAACAGCAGCCTCAGTGCGCCGGCCCCTCGAACGCCTCAAGCACGTCGGCGGGCAGGTCGTCGAAGTCCGCAGCGATTCGAACGCGGCCCTCCCAACCCCCTGGTGTGCGCCGGTTTTCACCCTGCCCGTCGTAAGGGACGAGCTTGGCGACCGGTTGGCCAGCGCGGGTGATGACGACCTCCTTGCCCGCCTGGACCTCCACGATGAGGCGGGAAAAGTTCGTCTTCGCCTCATGGATGTTCACGGCTTTGATGGTGGACTAAGTCCGTGGACTAAGTCAAGGTTCGGTACGGCCTGCGGGGCGGCGCACTGCCACGATGGGCCATAGCCGTACATATGTGCGAAAATAACCAGGTGCGAACCAGCAGGTTGAGGCCTCGGATGACCGAGCTGATGGCCCAGCAGCCTGGCCTCGAAGTCCATGTCCGCGAGGCGGCGCGCCGGCTGCAGGCGTCTCCCGCCGCCATCAGCGTGGTGCTGCGCGACCTGGAGACTGAGGGCCTGCTGACATCCCGTTGGATCGGGCGAAGCCGCGTCTTTCGGGTGGCTGCAGCGGCCCTGCCGGGAGACGTCCGACGGCCGATGACCACGCACTTCCCGGCGACGCCAGCGGAGTGGGACCTGAGGCCTTACTTCCTGTGGGATCGCGACCTCTCGTGGCGGGAGTTCCGCGAGGTGATCAACGGCCCTGACCGGGCCCAGTCAGGGTGGGCGGTTGCTCGGCTGCTGGACCACGCCCGCTGGGCCGACACCTGGCGCCTGGTGTCCCCGGGACAGGTCAGGCGGGAGCTGCCTCATCTCCGCGTGAAGCACAAGGATGTCTGGCGCGACCTGGTCGGCGCGGGCCGTGCTCCCGGCTAGCCGCGGCATCCTCACCGAGCTGCAGGCCCAGGTGCTCGGCGCGGCGTTCCAGCCCGGGGGCATCGCCTCCGAGTTCGGGCTTGCCGGTGGGACCGGGTTGCACGAGTTCTATGCCGGCGCCCGACTCAGTGACGACCTCGATCTGTTCACCTACTCCCCGGAGCTGGTGAAGCCCTTTGGCCAGGCCCTGCGGGCGGCGTTGCCGGGCGCCATCGGTGGGCTGACCATCGAGATTCATCGCGATTTCGAAGGCTTCCAGGCGATGACCGCGAGCACCCCGGACGGCGCCGCGGTGCGGATCGACCTCGGCGTCGCGGATCCTCCCGCGCTGGGCCCGGTCCACCGTGTGAATGGCACGGGCGTGCTGGACCTGGCCGACCTGGTGGCAGGAAAGGCGCACGCCATTGCCGACCGCTGCGAGCCCAGGGATGCCTTCGATCTCTGGATCATCGTCACCCGGCTGGGTTACAGCATGGAAGCCGTCGAGGCGTTGCTCTTCGAGAAGGACGACGGGATCCGTGAGTACCCGCCGGCGTGGATTGGCGGCCTCCGGGAGCTGTCAGCCCTGCCGCTGATTCTTCCCGATGACCTGGTCGCGATGATCCTGGTGCCGGTCACCGAAAGAGAGTTGCGCGAGTTCCTGGCGGACGCCGCGACCGGCGCCCTGGAGCGCGCGGCGCGGCGCCTGCCCGACGGCTGACGATCAGGCCGCCGCGGTGAGGATCTCCCAGAACAATCCGGGGCGGTCGCTCTGCACCTTCAGCCCCTGCGCCTCGGCTTGCTGACGGATCAGGGACGGCCGGTGGATGAAGACATGGAATTCGCGCCGTGTGAGGCTGAAGGCGAAGTTGCCCACGGACAACAGCGCGCGCGTCCACCATCGCCGTTTCGGGAAACTGAGGACCAACACGCCCTGCGCGTGGACCGCCGCGGCGCCCACCAGGCGGGGCATGTCGGGGTAGCAGCAGACAACTCGATTGAGGACAACGATGTCCGCCGCCTCGACCTCGCTGCCGGCCTCGACGAAATCGACGACCCGGCGGTCGACCCGGTCAGCCAACCCCAACTCGGCAAGGAGCTTCGCAGCCGCGTTCTCATACGTGGGCGTCAGCTCAATGCTCGTCGCGCGGCGGGCGCCGGCGCGCAGCAACTCGATCTGGATGGCGCCGACGCCCCCGCCGATCTCGAGGATCGATTTGCCCTCCGCGCCCTGCGCGATGAGCAGATCAACAATGCGTTGGGAGGTGCCGTCCAGCCCCTTCTTGCGATACCGCCGGGCCGCCGCGCGCGCGCTCTTCTCGCTGAAGAGCTGGCTGTATCCGCGCGGGGTGCAGCAGTCGCTCATGGGAGGAAAGCGTACCGCCCCGCCAGCGGCTAGGCTCAAGGAATGGAGCGATATATCACCGTCGGGATGCACTTCGAGGAGCGCAACCTGACCAACGCGATTGGGGCCGAGTACGAGGAGTACCGGCGCCGCGTCCCCGCTCTCCTAGCCGGGGCGGCTACACCTCGTGGAGGGTATTGCCGAACCACACCAGCGGCTCCTGGGGTTGCAGCGGCATGGCCCTGGCCAGGAACTCCACGAACGTCGCGTTGTTGTCGAACTCGTGGTGTTCGTCCGCCGACGGCACCTGCACATGGAGGATGTAGGTCGTGATCCCCGGCTCCTCCTGGCCGCCCCCCAGGACCGGGGTCAGGCTGGCGCCGATGAACTTACCGGCTGCCTTGAACTGGTGCCACAGGGGCAGCACCTCGTCCGCGAACATCTTCTCGAATTCCGGCGCGCGGTCGGAATCGAATCTCAGGATGATGGCAATGGTCTGTGATGACGACACGTTCATACCTCCTGGCGCAATTCTCTGCTGAACGGCTCGCCAGCGGGCTAAGACCAGGGTCCCTGGTGGGGCGGCGACGGTGCTTAGTCTTGGCGGGTGAGACAGAGGCGCGCGTACCGGCTGAGCTCGCCATGAGCGCAGGTGTGGGGATCGAGGAGGCGGATATCGTCGCCGGTCTCCCCGCGGTCTCGGTCGGCGCCATCCTCAGGGAAAGCGGCCCGCGCCTGCTGCGGGATTCGCTGGGGCCGATCACGGTCTTCTACGCCGTCTACAAACTGACCCACGGCGCGCTGCTGCCGGCGGTGATCCTCGCCGCCGCGGTGGCCATCGCGGCGTTCACCTGGGAGCGCCGGCAGGGGCGCGCGGGAATCCTGGCGCGACTGTCGCTGGGCTTCGTAGTGGTGCAGGCCGCGGTCGGCATCCTGTCGCGCAACCCGATCCTGTATTTCGCGCAACCCGTGCTGATCGACACCGTGCTCGGCCTGGTCTTCATCGGGTCCGTGCCGCTGGGCCGCCCGATCATCGGCGCGACGGCCAGGGATGCCTTCCCCTTCCCGGCCGAGGTGGTCCAGTCCGCGACGTTCCAGCGGGTGTTCGGCCGGCTCTCGCTCACCTGGGGCGTCTACTTCCTGCTCCGCGCCGCGCTGCGCCTGGCGGTGCTGCGCACGGGCAAGATCGACTCGATCGTGCTCATCAATGTGCTCAGCGATGTGCCCCTGGTCGTGTCGCTGATGATCTTCACCACCTGGTACTCGGTCCGCGGCTTTCGCCGCAGCGAGGAATGGGGGTCGCGCCTGGCGGAGCGGGCGGACTAGAGGCGCGCCGTAAGATTCACACATGCCTCGTGGTAGACCAGTTGGAAGCCGCACGCGGAAGCCGCGCGCCGGCGTGACGGATGCGGACCGCGGTCTGCTCAACGGCGTGCGCGGGCTGGTCGAGCGCAACGCCGAGCTGGAGTCGGAGAACCGGCGGCTGCGGCAGCTGCTCGACGAGATCAGCCGTTCCCTGAAGTCCCCGGCGACCGCGGCCTCCAGCGGGGAGGCGCCCCGCCGCCGAGGCCGCCCGCCGAAGAGCGACGCCACGCCCAGGATTCGCCGCAAGATAACCGACCCGATCCTGCTCGAGAAGCGACGGGCCGCGCTCGCCAAAGCGCGTGCGGTTCGCGCCGAGCGCCTCGCCGCCGCCAGAGCCTGAAGCGCTAGCCAGTCAGGTCGACGCCCTCACGACCAGGCCGGCGCCCTCGACCGGGCTGGCCTACACTGTGGCTTCCGGCCGGGAGTTGCCCGGTGCGGGTGAAGAGGAGGGTGTCCACATGCCCAGGTACCTGCTCAAGATCAAGTACAGCGTCCAGGGCCTCAACGGCGTGCGCAAGGAGGGCGGAACCGCCCGCGCCGAGGTGGCCCGTAAGCTGATCGAAGGCGTCGGGGGGAAGCTCGAGACCTTCGACTTCGCCTTTGGGGAGTACGACGCGTTCGCGGTCATCGAGGCGCCCAGCAACGCCGCGGTCGCGGGGGCTGCGACGATCGTCGGCGCGGCAGGCGGGGCCAGCGTGGAGACGGTCGCGCTGATGACCGCGGCCGAGATCGATGAAGCCGTGCGAACTGAGGTGGCCTACCGAGCGCCCGGGACCTGACGCGGGCGACATCCCCTGTCTAGCGGATGACCTGGATGTCGAGACCGAGGACGAGCCCGGCCCAAGCGCGGTCGGCGGTGAGCACCGCCGCCTTGCTCTGCAATGCGAGCGCAAGGCATGCTCGGTCCGCCAGGGAGAGCCCGATAGAGCGGGTGGACGGCCACATGCCCGCGGCGACCTCGGCCTGGGCCGCGGTGAACTCTCGCAGCTCGAGGCCCATCGCCATGAGGTCCTCCCGCATCTCGGCCGGACCTCGCGCAACTCCACGCTCGATCGCCTTCTGAACGACCTCAGCCCAGTTCACGGTGGAGATCCAGGCGACATCAAGCTTGCCTGCAACCTGCGCCGCTCCAGCTTCGCGGTTGAGGAGAGCGAGGAGGGCCGACGCATCCAGCACGACGCGGCCGGCGGTCAGCTGGTGGTCTCCCTGGCAGCCTCCGCACGACGCTCCTCGATGAGCTCGTCAACCAGGCTCACGCCTGCTGGGACGGCGTCGGCGAACGAGGCTTGGAGCCTCGCCAGGACGGCTTCGCGCCGCTCCAAAACGACACGCTGATCCTCCAGGCCGGCCACCATGCGGTCACCCGGCTTGAGCCCGAGAGCCCGGCGTAGTCGAGCCGGGATCACGATCCGTCCTTGTGGCCCCAGCTGCACGTCGAAGCGTTCTGCCATGTTGTTCGGAGTATGGCACGTATTGAGACCCGTGCCAACAAACTCGGCCCAACGAAGCCTCGACCCTCGTGCTGTGCGAGCGGCACGGGCTCACCTTCGGGCGACCGCCGGCCTAGCGCGGGCTCAGCCGCGGAGGATGAGGTCGATGCCGTCCAGGATGCGGCTCAGTTCCGTGGGGCGGAGCCGGCCGGCGCGCTCACCCAGGAACCCTCGATCGACCGCGAATATCAGCGAGACATTGGCGACGGAGTCCCTGGGCAACCCGGTCATGCGCGCGGTCAGCGCGACGTTGCCGGGAGCGTCTGCCCAGGCCTGGTTGCTGGTCAGCGGGACGCAGACGGTGGTCGAGATGCGGCTCCGGTTGATGACGTCGTTCTGAACGACCACCACCGGCCGCCGGAACCCCGGCGCGGAGCCTGACGGCTCCGGCAGCTCAGCCCAGTAGATGTCCCCCTGGGCGATCACCAATCAACGTTCTGGAGAACCCGCCGGGCGGTCTCAGTGACGAGCGGATCGGGGCCCTCGCGGGCGGCCTCGACAGCGCGGTCCATCGCGGAAGTCAGCTCATTCGGCTCGTGGCGCAGGAGGTACTGGGAGATCGCGTCACGGTAGAGGGCGCTGCGCGACACCCGGAGCCGGTCCGCCAGCCGCTCGGCCTGCTCGAAGATGTCATCCGGCAACGATATTGCCGTTTTCATACTTCTAGTATAACCGCGGATAGGCGGTCTAGAAGTCACGTCAAGGCTCAGCCGCCCGCGATGTAGTAGTATGGTGCTATATGCTGACTGTTCCCGAGGTGGCTCGTCGGCTCAATCGGGATCCCGAGACGGTGCGCCGGTGGATCCGGGCCGGCAAGCTCCGCGCCCACCGCGTGGGCACCCAGCACATCGTGGAGGACGAGGATCTCGCGGCGCTGATGAAACCGTCTGTCTCAGTGCCTCCGGGGTGGATGCAGACCGCGACGGGAGAACCCATGCCCGACATCCTCAACGCTCTGCGGGCGTCCAGGCTGGGGCGCTGATTGTTTGTCCTGGATGCGGCCGCCGCAGTGCAGGCCCTCCTCTCCGTGGAGGGGCTCGACCCGCTGCGGGAGCGCGGCATGCTGGCGCCTCCGCTGTTCTGGTCGGAGGTGACGTCGGTCCTCCACGAACTCAAGTGGCGCGGGAGCATCTCTGATGAACTGGCGGCAATCGCGATAGACCGGCTGGGCACGGCTCCGGTGGCGAGGCGGGCCCCAGCGGACCTACAGCGGCGCGCCTGGGGGATCGCCAACCAGCTGGGATGGGCCAAGACATACGACGCGGAATACGTGGCCCTGGCTCAGGCTCTGAAATGCGCGCTTGTCACCACAGACGGCCAGCTGGCGCGGGGAGTGAGAAACTTGATTGAGGTCCTGAGCCCGGCTGATATCTGATCTCCGACTCGCCAGCGCCGGGGCAACCTTCAGACCGGGGTCACCGGCACCACCACGAGGCCATCAATGCCGGCGAAGTCCCCTGGATTGCTCGTGTAGAGGGGCAGATCGTGCGCGATCGCGACCGCGGCGATCATCGCGTCATAGGATCGCGCCCGGACCTTGCGCCCTTTTCGGCGCATCGACGCCGCGACGCGGCCGAAGGCACGCGCAGCTCGGTCATCGAATGGCAGCGCATCGAAATCGGCCTCGGCCTGCTGCAGCGTTGCCTGGCGGGCGGCGCGCTCTCCGGCGGCGGTCGTAACCAGGGGTCCGACGGAGAGCTCGGCAAGGGTGATGGCGCAAATCAGCGATTGCGCGGGTAACGCTGAAGGGTCCGTGAGGCTGGGCAGCGCGATGACCACGCTGGTATCGAGCAGTCCCCTTGGGTGCTGCGGCGACGAACTCAAAGCCGAGGATCGACCGCGCTGTCGACGTCGCGGCGGAAGCTACCCGGATCCATGCGGGGCAGCCGGCGCCACCTCTCCACCAGCGTGGCGGCATTGATCGCCTGGCGCGCAATCGGACGCAGCTCGGCCACCGGCACCCCGTCCCGCGTCACCGTTACGTGCTCCCCGGCGGCCACCCGATCAACAACATCGCCGCCTCGGTTGCGGAGCTCCCGAATGCTCACCCGCTCCATGTCTCACAGCGTATCACGCGTGAGACGGCCGAGACAATGTCCGTGCCTACCAGACCACAGCCTGGGCCAGCAGCCCGGCGCCCTGCTCTCGACCCGAGATCGTCCGGCAGAACTCGACTGCGTCCAGGCTCAGTTCTGGCCCACCCGACCCCTGGCGGTAGGCGCCGCCGGCGGGGCCTGAAAGGTGCAACTCGAATGGCTTGCCGTGCTGGCGGGCCCAGTCGGCGACCACGTCAGCGACGATGCGACCGTCGTGCTCGGGGATCAGTACCATCGCCCGCCCGGTGGTCCGGGTGATGTCGACCCGGTGCATCCAGGTGTCGCGGGTCAGGATTACGTCGAACAAAAACCCCAGGGAGAAGCGCTTCACACCCGGGGCGGAGACCGGGATCCGGCGCAGCGCCGCGGGGAACTTGCGGCGTCCCTGCACCGCTCGTTTCTGCACTTCTGGGAGCGCCGCGATTGCCCGCTCGGCCGTCCAGTCAGCGCGCTCTTTGAGGTGGAAATCGTTGACGCCGTCCACGGGCTCGCGACCCTTCGCCAGCCGCAGGCCGAGGATGAACTGGCGGAAGAACTCGGTCCAGCGTGCGTGGCCCTCGCCGGCTCCCACCTGGTGCACGATCATGGTTCGGACGTCCCAGGCGGGGCAGTCGGTGGGCAGGGAGAACTCGTCGGCTCGCAGCTGCTGAACCAGCGCGGTGAACCGGGCGTATTCGGCGGTGGCGAGAGCGCTGGACTCCTGACGGGAGATCGGCGGGATGGTGGTCACGTCGATGCCCTGGGCGGCGGCGATGGATGCGGTCACTGTCAGCTCCTCCTGTTGGGTTTGCGCCACCGGCGGATGGCGAAGCTCAGGTACATGTCGAGCATGTCGTCGGTCAGGCGAACCCAGCGCCGGCCGCCGGGGTCGTTGCTGATCTGCTGGTCCACCAGCCCGGTGATGACGCTGGTCAGCAGATCAAGGGCCTCGGGTGTGGTCAGCCCCAGCTGGGCGAGGCCATCGCGCCCCCGTCCCAGGTTGGCGTTGGCCAGCTCCATGGACGCCGCGCTGGGGACAAACCCGGGGATGGTGCGCTGGAAAAGCAACTGGTAGCGCGCGGTGTCCTCGAGGCAGAAGTCCACGAAGCGCCTGATCCCCTCACGGAACTGCCGCTCCGCGTCAGCGCGAGACCGGGCGTCCACGACCGCCGCGGGCGTGACTTCCAGCGCGGCGACATAGCCCTGGGCAAACATTGCGTCGTAGATCTCCATCTTGGAGCCGAAGTGGGTGTATAGGGACGGAGCCTGCATCCCCACGGCCGCGGCCAGCTCCCGCAGGTTGAGCGAGGCCAGGCCCCCGCTGCGGCAGAGCTCCCAGGCGGCATCCAGGATCTCCGCGCGGGTGCGCTCGCGGCTCAGCTGACGCCGGCTCTGAGGTGTCGCGATCGCGCTCATCAGACCCGTAGCCTAACATAGTTAGGCCCGCCTAGGGGCATTAGGTCCGGCTGGAGCGCGAGGGGTCACCTCTGGATGCGGGCAGCCTGGCGAGAATGCCACCTCCGCCTCACGGTCAGCGATCTAGCGGCGGTCTCTGCGCCAGAAGCGGAAGCCACCCCCGGCCAGCGCCAGCAGGATGAGCCCCAGGGCCGCCGCCGGGACTTCGACGGTGGGCGCGGCGGCCGTGCCGGGCAGGCCGCCCCCGGCGGCCATCACCGGGGTGGGCGACGACGCCGCCCCACCCGGCAGCGAGACCGACGCCGGCTGGCCCGAGATGTCCGGGAAGACCTCCAGCCAGTGCCTAGCCCCGGCCACGTCGATGTAACCACGGGTGTTGCGGTCAGGGGTGAACTGGGAACGGCCACCCAGCGACATCCAGCTGCTGGGCTGGACCACGCCGCCATCCTTCAGCCACACCGCGATCGCGGGGCCGCGCGGGCTGAACGTCTTGTCCAGGTTGCACTTGGTCTCTGGCCCGCCCAGGGGATCGCGCGAGAGGCTACCGTCGGGGAACACGTAACGACCCTGGGCGATGTCCTCGGGCGGTCCCCCATTGGCATCCAGAATGCCCATGGCAGCCTGGCCCAGGACATCCCCGGACTGCGAGTTGGCCGCCTCGGAGTCGTCGGAGTGGCCACAGCCGAAGCGGTCGCCAGAGTTGCCCTGGACACTCTGGGCGTTGTTGTACTCACCGGGCACCCCCACGCCGTTGCCCCTGGGGAAGATGTAGCCAACCATGTCCTCACCCAGGCCGTCGATGAACCGGTAGCGGGTGTGCATGTGGGGCATCAGCCAGGGCGGCAGCGGGTAGGTGCCGCTGCCCGCGCACGCGGTCTGGCCGGACGGGTCCGGGCAGGCCATGTCGTTCGGCCCCTGGAACCCGCGCAGGTAGGTGAACGGGAACACCTCACCGGGCAGCGAGACGAACTCGCCATCCCCGATCCGGAACGCCGCCACCTGGGTTTTGACCGCCGTCCCCAGGGTTGAGCCGTCGGCGGCGGTTGGGAACTGGACGGTGCAGGTGTCGTCGTACCCGGCGCGCTCACCGAACACCCCCGCGGCGGCTGCGGCTGTGAACAGCGTGTTGCTGAGGTGGATGCAGGCGTCCGCCCTGGCCCCGAAGATGTCGTTGCTGGCTGAATCGGTGCCGTCGGCCGCCAGTGATTGCTCCACCGCCTGGGCCAGTTGCTGGCCGAGGGCCTTGCTCTCGCTGTAGTAACCCAGCGGGGTCTTGGTTCCGTGAGCGTTGTAGAGGGTCCGGCACCCCGCGGGGTGGCTCTCGTCGATGAACTGCTCCGGGGTGCGAGAGAGTACCTGGGAGAAGACCTCCGGGGTCTCGTTGCTGCCCACCGACCCCGCCATCTCGATCCCGACACCCCCGTAGGTGCTCTCGAGGTGCCCGCGGAACCACACCGGCCAGTCAGCCGTCAGCCAGCGCTTCTCGTCATCAAGAGTGGGGTGTTGCCCGGGGGGCGCGCCCGGGTCGACGGTGCTGCCGCCGTTGAAGCCCATGGTTTCGGTGTGCTGGCTGACGTCCGCGAGCGTCACGATGGCGCCCCCGGTGCGCGAGTTCACGGCCTGCAGTGTCGGCATCAGCTGGTCGTCCACGAACGGGTAGCTGGAAAAGCACTGGCGCATGTCGGCCGGCTCGATCGCCTCGGTGTAACGGATCCGCGCCGGCTGCATGTTGCGATAGGCCCGCACGATGGCGTCCGCCCCCTTGGTCGCCATGTAGTCCGCCCAGAACGGGTTGACGCTGGAGCTGACCGGCGTCGGCCCGTAGAGGCCGATCGAGTCCGGCGCGCTCTCGTCGTGCGTCGAGGATATGAAAATGTCCTCCGGCTTCAGGGCGGCGCTCGGGAGGGCCTGTCCCACCAGCTGACGGATGCGTGCGAGATAGGTGTTGAAAGCGCCCTCGTGGTCGAGCACCTCGACCGCGATCGTCCTGGTCCCGTTGGACACCACCATGGCCCGCGCTGTGAGCGGGTCCGCGACGTAGTCGTAGAAGCGCGGCGCGTTGGACCCTCCACCGATGTAGTTGCCGTCCCACCTGAGGTCTGGCGCCGGTCCGCTGGGCTCCCAGGAAGGCACGGGGCAATCCATCCAGGGTGGGTCCCCGGGGTCCCAGTGCCCCGAGTTCATGGCGTCCACGTACGGCTCGGTGAACGCAAACAGGCGCTTCCCGGGAAACGCCGAGTCGGCGGCGGGAATGCAGTTGGCTGGATCCGTGAAGCCCGGTGGCGGCGAGACACAGTGTTGGACGGCGGGGGTGCCGTCCGGCCCGCATGGCGGCGTGAAGTCCGCGACTGCCGCCCCCACCAGGAATGCCGCGGGGGCTGCCGCGGCTGCCCGCGTCGGCAGCAGAACCGGTGCCGCCATGAAGACCACGCTGGCTACGCCCAGCACGAGCCCGACGCCCCGCAACCTTCCCTTCAATGTCACCGGCACTGGTTAATCACCCGCCGACGGTGCACGTGGGGCCCGTCGCCGCCCCGACGCCACGCCAGCCCCAGGACCACGAGCGCCACCAGAGCCACGTACGGCACGACAGACGGGGACCACCAGGCCGAGGTGTTGGGAAGGCCGCTAGCCCCTGCGGTCGTCACCACCGGCGGCGGCGGGCACTGGCCCTGACAGATGACGTTGCTCAGGGCCGAAATGTTGCCGGCGGCGTCGATGGTGCGCATCGCGAAGTACACCGATGCTCCGCTGACCCCTGACGTCGAGAACTGCTGGCTGCCGCGAGCAGCTCCCGGCGCGGGAGCCCCCGCCAGTGCGGTGGCGCTCCAGAAGCTCTCCGAGGTGATCGGCGAGGTCGACCAGCGCACGTCGTAGGTCTTCGCCGTCCCCACCATGTAGTCGTTGCCCGGCGCGGTCCACGACAGCGCGCGTGTCCCGCTTCCGCTCACCGCAAGGTCCAGCACCGAGGCCGGGCGCCGCGTGTCAATGCCGTCGGTCCCGGTGTTGTGCTCGTCGTGGCGGTAGCGCCAGGAGCTGTTGTTGAGGGCGGTGTCACCGGCCACCTTCCAGTCGAAGATCGCGCCCTCGCGGGTGGGCATCGTGTAGTGCATCTGGCCGTTCATCAGCGGGTCGGCAGCCACGCCAGCAAAGCCCACCCACTGGCCGGTGTACTTGGGGAAGCCGGGCTGCTCCGAGCCGTCGGCGCCGAAGGCATGGATCCAGTAGGTGTCGTTGCCCTCGATCGCCGCGCGCCCGCCCTTGCCCCCGACGTCGGCCACCGTGGGCGACGAGAAGAACGGGAAACCATCCACCCGCTTGGGCCATCCCGACACCACCGGGCTGGTGCCCGGCTGGACGGTCCAGGCCTTCTCGTAGACCTGCGGCAGCTGTGCGCCCAGCTGGCCGCCCAGGCCGGTCAGGATCGACTCCAGGCCGGTGTTGTTCATGATCACCTGCGGGTGCCCGGTGTTGGCGAGGTCGCCCAGGGCGCCGGTGCCCGTCAGCGTCAGGGTATGGGTGTCCCCTGTGTTCCGATACGGCGGCACCGGGCCGCAGTCGGTGCCCTGGCAGGACGAGTCCGCGGTGGAGTAGATGCTGCCGTCACCGTTGAGGATGAACACCTGACCGGTGACCACCCCGGTGGCCAGGCGCAGGGTGCCCGAGCCGTCGAAGTCTCCGACCAGGGGCGGGCTGGTGGCCTCGCCCACGAAGTCGATCGACTGGTCGTAGGTGAAGTCCAGCGAGTTGATCTTGACCGGCCAGTTCTGGATGTACGGGCCCCCTGGGTGGTTGTTGCCATCCGCCCAGATGCCGTACAGCCAGGTCGCCGCGCCACTGGGCGTGCCGTTGACGCCGGCGAGGGTTTTGACCAGGTCCTCGGTCGCGGTGTTGATCCCGTTGGACTCGAAGGACGGAACGAAGACCTGCGGCCGGCCGATCTTCTTTACGTCGGCAACCGTCGGTGGATAGAACAGCTTGGCATCCCAGATGTACTGCGTCGGGTTGACGTTGTCGCGCGTGAAATCCGCCGCAGGGAGCTTCACCTGCACCGGCCACCCGGGCACCGGGGTGCCGTCCGGGCGCCAGGCGTACTCCCAGCCGTCGTAGCCGCTCATCAGGACATCCAGCTGCCCGGTGCCCTCGAGGTCGGCCAGCACCGGCGGCGAGAACCCGCCCCGGGCCGGCAGCCGCAGGTGATTCGCGGTGGGGTTGTGGTTGGCGTCGACGAAATGGGGTGTGGGCACCACGGAGTACTGCGCGTAGTGCGCGGGGTCCTGCCGCCGCGGGTAGCCGGGGAGGCGATGGCCCTGGCTGTCCCAGGCGTAGACCTCGCCGTTGGTGGTGGAGGCCAGCACCTCGAGCTCGCCCTTGTGGAACAGGTCCCCCACCGCGACGCCACCGCTGATGGGGTCGCGCACGTCGCGCAGGGATGGGTTCCTGTACGCTGCCGCCGGGAAGTTCTGGGGGCTGTCGGGTCCCAGGCTGCGGACGGTGTCGGTGTAGACCGGGAAGCCGGGCACCTCGCTGCCGTCGGGGCGGTAGGCATGGAGGTCGCCGTTGGAGCTGGCCGCGACCAGGTCGAGCTGGTGTTTGCCCTCGAGGTCGGCGTACGCCGGCGCGATGCCGTCCGAGCGGTCCAGCAGCTTGGGGAAACCGGGGGTCATCGACGGGTCGTGGCGGACACCGATGCTGCGCCGGTCCTCGGCCTTGAGGCCGTTGGCGTCCTTGACCCGAAGGCGAATGCTCAGCGTGTACTGCTCGGCCCCGTCGGGCTGGAGGGTGACGCCGGGCGCCTTGCTGGCGTAGGCCACGATTAGCGGGTCGGTCATGTCGATTGAACCCAGCTGGCCGTTCTTGGCACTGGAGACGGTGCCGCTACCAATCGTGTGGAAGGCGCTGTCGGCGGGGTCGGCGCCCAGCGCCCACTCCAGGGTGTAGCTGGCCGAGCCGGCGGAGTGGAAGCGCGAGGGGGCCAGGCTACCGTCCACGGCGATGGTGTGGTCAAGGGTCGGGTCGACGTACTTGAACCACTGCGGTGAGGTGATGTCGGCGGTGGGCGGGACCTTCGCCTGGCTGACCATCGTGGTGGCGGCGCCGAGGTCGGGCCGGCCGTAGCCGTACTGCGTCGACCAGTTGGTGTGGGTCGCGTCGGTGAGGCTGTTGGGGTTGCCGGGCCACTGCGGCGCGGTGCCGAGCGGCGCGCCGTCACCCAGCGGCTCCGGCGGGTTCTGGGGGACGATCTCGCTGGAGGTGTCCATCAGGACCTGCTTGACCTCGTTGGGCGTGAGCCGATCGAAGCCCGGCAGGTGGCCGCTATCGCGCAGGTTCAGCCCGGCCGACTGGACCATCGCCAGCACGGACGCCACTGTCGGCGTCGCGGCGGAGGTGGAGCCGCCCTCCATCGAGAAGATGTTGTGGGTGCCGTAGCTGGTGACGTTGCTGCGGGCGCGGAACCAGGTGACGGTGTTGGCGGTGTTGGCGGTGTTGCCCGGGCCCACGCCCATGGTCGCCTTGTCCTCCACCACCGAGTTGCCGGGGATGACGTGGTCGAACAGCATCCCATCGGTGTGGTCCATGGCGTCGAAATCATTGGAGTCCAGCGACAGCAGGATGCCCTTGTTGTAGGCGTAGTCGATGGCCGCCTGGTTGAAGGCGCTGTAGCTGTAGCCCACCACCACCGAGCTGATCGCGGTGACCCCGAGGTCGGCGGCGTAGAGGATCGACTCGCCCCATTTGTCGCTGCGGCCCAGGCACTCGGCGCCCTGGCGGATCGGCACCACCCGGCAGGTGGCGCAGTAACCCACGCTGCCGTAGTTGTTGTCGGCGACGCCGGCGACCAGGCTGTGCAGGCTCGGCGCGTGGTTGTAGGTCAGGTCCTCGCTCTGGGGGTCGTTGGTGTTGCGGTCGAAGTTCCAGCCGCTGATGTCGCCCGGGTAGCCGTTGCCGTCGTTGTCGAACTTGCCGCCGGGCGGGCACTGGGCCAGCTGGCCGCGGATCACCTGGCAGTGGCCGAAGACCGCGATCAGATCCTCGGGGGTCATGTAGGGAACGCGGTTGGCGTGGCCGCTGACGTGGACCGCGTTGAGGTAGTTGTGCTGTCCCCCGGCGACGCAGTTCCAGCTGATCGCCTCGACGTCGACATGGAGGCCGCCGGTGGCGCCGACGGTGTCCGGGGTGATGCCGCTCGGGCAGGACGGGTTAGCGCGAGGGTCGTGGATGTAGTCCCGGACGTCGGCGCGGCCGTTGCCGTCAAGGTCGTAGCAGTTGGGCCAGGCCTTGGAGCTGCCGTCGGCGCGCTGCGGGCAGGGCAGCTCGGCGGTGTTGAGGTACTCGTTGTCGATGGCGTCCTTGACGCTGTCCGAGCTGAAGTTGACCCCGCCCTCGATGTAGGCGACGGTGACGTCGCTGCGACCGACGTTGCCCTGAGTCCAGGCGCCGGGCAGGTTGAGGCCCGACATGTGGGTGGGGTCGTCGGCGGTCGCGTTGGCCCAGCAGGGCAGGCCGCCGTTGGGCCCGAGGTCAGGGTGGGGAAGATTGTTGGCGCAGGGGAACTGGGTCGAGGTGAGGGGGCCGAAGTGGTCCCACTCCTCGCCGTCGGTGCAGCCCGTGATCTGGTCCTGGGATTCGCACTGCGACCACTGCGGGTCGTTGGGCTTGCCGGTGGCGATGCTGTCGCCGGCAGCGCGAACGACAGCGGCGCGCGGCGGAACGATTGCGGTGGCGCCAACGAGCGCCAGCACGACCAGCAGCAGAACCCACTTGCCCTTCACCCAGAGCGAGACTACATCGCCAGGCCAGACCCTGACGATATCGACGCGCGACGGATCCGCTGTTATACTTTGCAGACCTAAAGTAACACTGACGGTTCCCTAATCGGAGTTGACTCCCATTGCTTCCTGAGGACTTTTCGCCAGAACAGCAAAGCCGCCTGGCCAAGCTGGAAGAGGACGCGTGGGCTTTTCTCCCCCCTCCGTTGCCGCCGAACCTTGACCTCGGAGCAATTGCCAACGTGCTGGCCGAGGCGGCGCTGGCCCTGGGTGAGCTCCGCGCCGTGAGCCGCGCGGCGATCGTGCATGACCTGCTCATCCCGCCCATGGTGCGTAGGGAAGCTGTGCTGTCCAGCCGGATTGAAGGAACTCAGAGCACTCTCTGGGATGTCGCCATCTACGAAGCGACCGGGACGTCCGACCGGTTCGACGCGCCGGAGGTTGTGCGGTACGCACGTGCTCTCGATTTCGGGATCGAGCGCATGAGCCAGCTCCCGTTGAGCCTTCGGCTGCTTCGCGAGACACATGAGCTTCTGATGCACGGCACTGACGAAGTCCATGTTCGACCGGGCGAGTTTCGCAAGGTCCAGAATTTCATCGGGGGCTCCCGGCTCGCGGACGCTCGGTACGTCCCGCCACCGGTTCCGGAGATGACCCGGGCACTCGACCATCTTGAGAAGTACCTCCATGCTCCATCTGATCTGCCGCTGCTCGTCAGGGTGGGGCTGATCCATTACCAGTTCGAGGCGATTCATCCGTTCCTGGATGGGAACGGGAGGCTCGGTCGATTGACGATCAGCCTCCTCCTCAGCAGCTGGCATCTGCTGGAGGCCCCGCTTCTCTACCTCAGCGCCTACTTCGAGCGCAACCGCGCCGCTTATTACGACGCGCTTTTCGCTGTCAGCGCGCGGCAGGCCTGGACTGAATGGTTGGCCTTTTTCCTGGAGGGGGTGGCGGAACAGGCCCGAGACGCCGTGGATCGTGCGCAGAGTTTGGAGGCGCTTAGAGAGGATTTCCGGCGGCGGCTTTCGCAGCGTCGAACGTCGGTCCTGACCCTTCGTGTCGTCGACCAACTCTTCGCCACCCCAGCGGTTTCCATCAGATCGGTGGGGCGCGACCTGTCAGTAACGCCTAAGGCCGCCGGTCAGATCGTGGAACGGCTGGTCGGAGCCGGCATCCTGAGGGAGATCACCGGCAAGAAGCGAGGGAGGCTCTTCCTGGCCGACGAGATACTTCAGGCCGTCGACGCCCCAATCTTCCGCATCAATCGCTAGTGGTCGGTCTCCATCCGTCTACCAGGCGGCGAGATGGGCCGAGCGGGTGATGATGTTATGATGGCCTTGTGATGCGTACGACACTTAATCTCGATGATGACGTGTCGCAGCAACTGGCTGAGCTCGCGCGAACCAGCGGCAGGTCCGTTTCCCGGGTGGCCAACCAGGTGCTGCGGGGCGGGCTGCTGGCGCAGCGGCATCCGGTCGCGCTGACGAAATACGACCCTCCGCGGCTGGATACCGGCAGGCCTTTGATCGACGTGACCGACATCGGCGAGGCGCTGGAGAAACTCGACGCTGGCTGAGGGGGCCGCCCTGGTCGACGCAAACCTGTTGATCTGGGCCCACCACCAGCAGTTCACCCAACACCAGGCAGCCCGCGAATGGTGGGGTCAGCTGCTGTCCGAGGTGCCGATGGTAGGTATTCCCTGGCCGTCGATCCTGGCGTTTGTCAGGGTATCCACGCACAATCGCGCGCTCGAGCGCCCGCTCAACGTACGGCAGGCATGGGCGGTCGTAGACACCTGGCTCGACCGTCCCAACACCTGGACCCCCGTTCCGACGGAGCGGCACCGCGGCCTGCTGGGAGGTCTGATCGTGGGGGGCGAGGCCCGGGGCAACCACGTTCCGGACGCCCACCTGGCCGCTCTCGCGCTGGAGTGGGGCCTCGAGCTGCTGAGTGCGGACCGCGACTTCGCCAGGTACCCGGGACTGCGGTGGCGCGATCCGCTCAGCTGATCACGCGGACCTGACGACCAGACCCGTGACCCCGCGGAAGTGCCGGGCGTTGTGGGTAACCAGGGGTATGCCGAGGCCGAGGGCTGTGGCGGCCACGAGCGCATCCGGGATGGCCAGCCCATGGTCCCTCCTGATTGCGCCGGCGGTCTCGGCGATACGGCGATCGATGCCCACTTCGACGAGGGCGTCGAGCACGGTCCGCACGACGCCGGCGGCGTCCGTCCCGGCAAAGAGCTCGCACCGGGTCACCGTCGAATACGCCAGGACGTGCTCAGCACGAAGGCGGCGATGACCGCGGAGATGGTCGATGACGATGTCCGTGTCGACCACGGCCTCGGGCACCAGCTGCGACGTCATTTCTGCTTGCGCGCGACCGAACGGGGCGCGGTCCCGGGGGCCCCACCGGCCGGCACCAGGGCGTTCCGGCCCGCGGGGTGGCGATTCCACTCCTCGCGCGGGGGGACCGCGATGTCAGGGACGGCGCCAAAGGTGGCGTCCAGCGCCTGCCGTCGGTCTGGGGCAGGCCCTGCGAGGTAGATGTCCAGCGCCTCCCGCACGATCCACGCCAGGCTGTGGCCGTCCCGCGCCACGATGTCGTCGATCCGGCGGCGCTGCTCCTCGGTCAGGTAGACCTGCGTCCGGGTACTAGCCATATACAGCGCATTATACAGCGTCTCAAAACCTGACTCAGTCCGCTGACCTGGGCGGGATGCACTTTCAAGACTGTGGAATCCTAAAGGTGGGGGGCACGTCAGACGGGGACGATCTCGACCCGCGGGTCGCCTGAGGCCAGCGCTTCAAAGTCGCCGGCGTCCGCGGTCAGGATGAGCGCGACTCCGTGGCGCAATGCCTCTGCGACGACGAACGCGTCAGCCGTGGCACCCCGCAACCCGGACCGCGCCAACAGCCTACCGGCATGACGGGCCAGGACCGGTCCGATGAATGTCTGCCAGACGGCCGGAAGCAGCCGATGAATTGCGGCATCACCCGGCCCCCCGCGTAGGACCTCGGCGAGCGCGGTGGGCGGCACGACCACCGGCCAGCCACGCTCTTGCGCCGTCGCCAGCCACGCACGAACATCGAAGTCGCCGCGCGACCACTTCGCCAGCCCCTCGGAGTCAAGCACCAGGGCGGGCAAGCGTGAGGGCCTAGGAGCCGGAGGAGCGGCCCTCGAGGCGCGCAAATTGCCGGGCTGCGGCGCGGATCTTGTCCTCGGGGACGGGCCCAAACTCTTGATCCATCTCATCCAGGATCTGGCCGAGAGACATGTTCTCCAACCGACGGGCGATAGCCTGCTCGATGAACGAGGAAACGCGACCCGGGCCGGCCTGCTTGCGCAACTCTTCGGCCAGCTCGGCGGGGAGCGAGATGGAGAGCTTCACGACACGCCCCATGGGACTGGATGCTACCACGGTATTACTGCGCGTTAGACCGGTGTCCATGACAACATGGCCCAAGCTTCTAACGGCGCTCCGGACAGTCGGCGGACAGAAACGCCCACCCCTGGCGGTGGGCCCGAAGGCCCCTCTTAGCCGGGATCCACCGAGCCGAACTTGTATCTCGGGCGCTGGGCGCCCGATCC
>DAINSI010000001.1:12283-80615 GCA_036741395.1 Candidatus Dormiibacterota bacterium | reverse complement strand
CCCGCCGATGCCCCAGCACCGCGGCGCCTGGCTCTTCGCCCAGGCCTGGCTGCGCCTGGCGGCGCGGGGCAGCCGGGTGGAGGCGGTGCACGTGTCGGATCCTCACGCCCTGCTGACGCTGCCCGGACGGCACCTGCTGACAACGGTGCACGACCTCATCCCGCTGGCGGAGGGGATGCCAACACGCCGGGTCGTCGAGCGGCTGGGGTACCGGCGCTACCTGGAGGCGCTGAGACACACCGACACCCTTTTCGCGGTGTCCCCCCACACCCGCACCGCCCTCGCCGCGCTCACGGGACGCTCGGCTGCGGAGATCATCATCGCCAGGGTCGGGATCAGCGCCCCTCCAGGTCCGGCCCCAGGGGCGCCGTCCGCAGGCGCGCCCTATTTCCTCTACGTGGGCGGACCCGACCGGACCAAGAACGTCGCCACCCTGCTGGAGGCGATGGCGTTGGCCCCCGACATCCCCGAGCGACTCACCATCGCGGGGCAGTGGACGCGCCGACAGCACCTGGTGCTCGACCGCGACCTGGCGCGCCTGGGCATCGCCGGCCGGGTGCGCCACGTCGGGTTTGTGCCCCAGGTCGAGCTGGAGGGGCTGCTGCGCGGCGCCACCGCGGTGATCACGCCGTCGCGCCGCGAGGGCTTTGGGTTGCCCGTGGCCGAGGCGATGGCCCGGGGGATCCCCGTGGGCCACAGCGACATCGATGTGCTCAACGACGTCAGCGGCGGGGCGGCGGTGACCTTCGACCCGGACGACGCGGCCGACATCGCTCGGGCCCTGCGGCAGCTGTCAGGCGACCCCGAACCTCGGACCTCGCTGGTGGCTGCCGGGCTCAAGCGCGCCGCCGGCCTCACCTGGGAAACGACCATCAATGTGACCCTGGACGCGTACCGTCGCGCGGCTGGCTAGGATACGGTGCCGTGCTGTCCAGCTGCGTAGCCCGGATCCAGCAGACCGTCTCCAACGATGCCCGGGTGCTTGACGTGGGGGCGTGGGGAAAGCCCTTCACGCGCGCCGACTGGGTCCTCGACCACATGCCCTACGAGAGCCGCGGTCTCTACGGCAGGGACGGCGACGGCGACGAGCGTTTCAGCGCCGCCACCTGGGTGGTGCGGGACATCTGCGACCGGGAGCCCTGGCCGTTTGCCGACAAGAGCATCGACTTCGCGATCTGCTCCCACACCCTCGAGGATGTGCGGGACCCGGTCTGGGTCTGCAGCGAGCTGGTGAGGGTGGCGCGCGCGGGCTACATCGAGGTTCCCTCGCGGTTGGTGGAGCAGGCGTGGGGCATCCAGGGTGACTGGACCGGATGGGGTCATCACCACTGGCTGGTCGACGTCGGTCCGCGCCGCATTGACTTCGTCTTCAAACACCACATCGTCCAGGCCGGCGTCAACCACTTCCCCGCCGGCTATGGCGACACGCTGAGCCCGGAGGAGACGGTTCAGTCGCTCTGGTGGGAGCGCGACTTCGACTATCGCGAGCGCATCTTCACCTGGCCGCCCGCGGAGATCGACCGTTACCTGGCCGACTTTGTCGCCTCGCGGCTGCGAGAGCACCCCATGCCCCCACGGTGAGGCTCCCGGCCATGACCAGCCAGACCACGAGCATGAACCCGAAATAGATCGCGGCTCCCTGGCTGACGCGCGGATGCGTGTAGATCATGATCGTCGGCACCAGCAGCAGCGCCTGCAGCACGGCCACCTCCCGCACCCGCCCGGCGAGCAGGAAGAAGGGGATCCCGTAACAGAGCCACTGGAACTCGAACGTCGCGCCGAACACGTAGAACGCCAGCCAGACCACCGACACTGCCACTGCGGGCGCGACCCTGGTGCGCAGCAAACCGAGGGCCACCGTCGACCCTGAGACCAGGGTCAGGAGGGGGGCGGCCCCCAGCAGCGCCCGGATGGCGCCAGACAGGGGGATGGCGTCGCCGTACAGCCAGAAGCGGACCAGGCCGGGCTGCAGGATCATGCTGATCCCCCCGAAGCCGGGGAGGCCCGCGTAATGCCGCAGCC
This sequence comes from Candidatus Dormiibacterota bacterium, assembly GCA_036741395.1. GTDB lineage: Bacteria > Chloroflexota > Dormibacteria > DASZGP01 > DASZGP01 > JAXDLW01. The sequence goes on along the minus strand of DAINSI010000001.1, from coordinate 78,593 downwards.
CCCAGACGCCGTGCGGATCGACGACCACGAACGGCACCAGAAGCGCCACCGGTACGGCCAGCGTGGCGCCCACCAGGACCACCCGCTCGCGGTTGTTGCGGGCCGACGGCAGGAGCCCGAACAGCGCCAGGATCGGAAGGATCTTGACAGCCGCCCCGGCGCCGATCAGCAGCCCCGCCCACCCCGCCCGCCGACCACCGGGCATCCGCGTCCAGACCACGACGGCGATGACCGCGGGCAGGCTGGCGAAAGCGTCGATCTGTCCGTGAAAGCCCGAGATCACGCCGAACGTGGGGGAGAGGGCGATCAACGCCGCGGCCGCCAGCCGCTCCCGCACCGGCCGCCCCAACCAACCCAGGTGATCCTGGATGACGAGCGCGAGGACGGTGTCGGCCAGGATCGCCGGCAACTTGACCAGGCCGTGGAATGGCAGTCCCGTGGAGGCCGCGATCGCGCCTGCGGCGGCGAGGAAGGGGAGGAACCCCGGCGGATACGGGAAGCGCAGCAGCGGCACGCCGTTGGGGTCGACCGCGCTGTTGACGGCGGAGTACACGTGCAGGGGGTGGCTGACGAGGACGTGGTACGTCAGTTCCCAGGACTGGATGTCGAAGGTCACGCCGACCGCGGCAAACCCGATGACGACGCGTACCACCAGGCCGAGCCCGACAACCAGCGCCAGGACCAACAGCGGTTCGCGCGCCAACCGGGGAGCGGGAGATATCACGGCAGACGGCGCCCCGCCGGCGCCCTCAGACGACGCGCCGGGCCAGCACCGCCGCGTGGGGCACGCCCCAGCCGCCGGCGGTGATGCGGCGACCGAGTCTGAGCGCCGCGGTCCTGACGTCGCGGGACGGTGCGGGGTGGCTCACGCCGAAGGGCACCACGTAGGGCCCCGTCTCGGCCTCGATGGCGAACCCGGCTGCCCTGACCATGCGCCGGTGCCCCTGGACGCTCGGAACCCACCACTGACAGAGGGGGCCCATCCCGTTCAGACGCGCCACCGAGAACCCGCGGGCGACAAAGGTGAGCCAGAGGTCGACCTGCTCGGCGGAGAGAAACTGGCCGCGGCACACAGATCTCATGGCCTCCAGGGCCCGCATCGGGTCGCGCAGGTGGAGCAGCAGGCTGCCGCAGAAAATGAAATCGAATGTACCCACGTCCCGCGAGGCCAGGTCGTACACCGACGCCTCGAGCTTGCGCACCTGCGATCCCAGGGCCTTGGCCGCGATCTCGAACCCGGCGCCCTTCTCCCCCGCCCACCTGGCCAGCTGCTCGCCGCCCACGCCGCGCACGTCGGGGGGCCAGTCCCAATGCCGGTGGTCACCGATGTCCATCGCCAGCACCTCGCCGGCGCCCCGGCGCTCCATCTCGAACGCGAAGAAACCGTCATAGGTGCCGACGTCGAGGCAGCGCTTGTCCTTGAGGTCCGGCCAGGGTAGCCTCGCCGCGATCGGCCTGAGGTCAAACCAGCCGGGTGTCACGACCCCCGCCCCGAGGTCCAGGGTGTGGTACCAGACGGGGTTCGCGGCGACCTCCGCGCTCAACTCCGCGTGCGTCACCGTCACCCGTGCCGCAGGCTCCAGTCATAGCCGATGTCCCGGTCGAAGGGATCGCGACGGGTGATCTCATCCGGCGAGTGCGGGTGGGTGGCGCAGTTGGCGACCAGGGCGGGTCGGTCGCCGATGCCCTTGAACCCATTCCACACCAGCGGCGGGATGGTGACGAGCGCGTACTCCAGCTCGCCGGTGTAGATCTCGCTGAGGGCGCCTCGGGTCGCGGATCCCTCCCGGTCGTCGTAGAGGACGAGCTTGATCATCCCCACCGGCACGGCGTAGTTGAGGGTCATCACCGAATGCTGGTGCCAGGCCTTGATGGCCCCCGGGTGCACCATCGAGAAGTAGATCTCGCCGAAGCGCTGGAAGCCTGGGCTGTCCTCGCGGAGCATGTGCAGGATGGCGCCTCGCTCGTCGGGGATCCGGCCCAGCGGGGTGATCGTCACGCCTTCGATGTCAACCGGCACCCAGCACCTCCTTCCACCTGGTACAGAACTCCACGGTCTCGTCGACCGCCGACGCCAGCGTATCCCCTGGGGCATAGCCGGAGCCGGCCAGTGCGTCCCCGAGCACGGTGTAGGGGCGAGGCGGCTCGGGCGGCGGCGCGGGCGCCAGCAATGCCGGGCGCCGGCCGCTCAGCCGCTCAACCGAGTCCTGGACGAGGGCCGCGAGGTCGCGCATGGTGATGGAGCGACCGGCCGCCAGGTTGTAGGTGCCCGGCGGCGGCCGGTCTGACAGCGCGACCCCGGCCACCACCCGGGCAACGTCGGTCATGGCGACAAAGTCGCGGAACTGCATCCCATGCGTTCGCAGCGTCACAGTGCCCCGCGTCACCGCCTCGCGGCAGAGGTCGTTGCTGATCAGCGTCCAGCGATCCACTCCGGGGTGCACCGGGGCGCCGACCGAGTTCGTCAGGCGCAGGATCACCACCGACGTCCGGTCGCCGATGGCGGCGAGCACCTGCTCGGACGCCAGGCGGGCGGACGCGTAGGGCGACTGCGGTTGGGGGACCAGGTCCTCGCTGATGACGGCGTCGTCGGTCAGGGCAGCGCCGTACACGTGCACCGTGGAGAGGTACACCAACCGCCTCACGCCGGCCTCGGTGGCGGCGACGGCGACGCGCTGGGTCGCCAGAAGGGTCTCGGCAACGGCCTGCTCCGGCCGGGACGCGACAACGACCTCGTTGGCCCCGGCGAGGTGCACGACGGCGTCGACGCCGCGGAAGGCTTCCCCCAGGGTGCCGACGTCGGTGTCGGCGCCGAGGTCCGCGACGACCATCTGCGCATCCTCCAGCCAGTCGACCGCGCGGCGGACCACGGCCACCGCCTCGACACCCTCGATCGACGCCAGGGTTCGGACCACCCGGCCCCCGATGTAGCCGGCGGCGCCGGTGACCAGGACTCGCTTCAGGCCGTCAGGCGCCGTCGAGGTAGCGCCGGTACCAGTCGACCGTCTGGGTCAGCGCCTCCTCCATGGTGTATCGCGGCGCCCACCCGAGTTCGCCGCGGGCACGGGCGGACGATAGGTACTGGTCCTGGATCTCGTTGGCCGCGGTACCCAGGACGCGGGGCGCGATGTCCGGACGGCCGCAGGCGGCGGCCACCAGCCCAACCACGTCGAGGACGCTGAGCGGGCGCTCGACAGAGAAGTTGAAGGCTCGACCGACCACCGCGGGGTTGGTCGCCATCTCCTCCGCCAGGCGCAGGTAGGCCAGGGCGCCGTCCTCCACGTGCAGGTAGTCGCGCACCGGGGTGCCGTCAGATCGCACCTCCGGACTCTCGCCACGCAGCAGCGAACGGATCGAACCGGGGACGACGCGCGCCCAGTTGGTGTCGCCGGGCCCAAAGAAGTTGCCGCACCGGGTGATCGAGACGGGCACACCGAAAACCTGGTGGAAGCTCATCGAGATCATGTCGGCACAGGCCTTCGAGAGGTCATAGGGATTCACCGCCGCGAGCGGCATCTCCTCGTTGTAGGGCAGGACCCCCTGCGTCCCGTACGCCTTGTCGCTGCTGGCCACCACGACCTGCTGGACCAGGGGTGAGCGCCGGCAGGCGTCGAGCACGGTCCAGGTACCCCGGACATTGGAGTCGAAGGTCGAGCCGGGGTTGCGGTTGGCGACCGCCACCTGCGTCTGCGCCGCGAGGTGGAAGACCGAGGCGACCTCATATTCGCCGAGCAACCGCTCCATCAGGGCCGCGTCGCGAACATCCCCCTCCACCCGGCTCACCGGCTTCCATTCGTCCACCACCGGCGTCGGCGCAACGTCGTCGCGGACCAGGACGACAACCTGCGCGCCGGCGTCCGCCAGCAGCCGTGTCAGGTGCGATCCGAGGAACCCGGTCGCGCCGGTGACGGCCACCGGGCGGTCGCGCCAGAAGCTCACCAGAGCTTCCAGGGTGCCTTCCCGGAATCCCACAGGGAGTTGAGCAGCTCCTGCTCGCGGGGGGTGTCCATGGGCTGCCAGAACCCATCGTGCTGGTATGCCGCCAGCTGACCCTCGCGCGCCAGCGCCTGCATCGGCTCGCGCTCGAGCATCACGTTCCTGTCCTCCGGGATGAACCGCTCGATTGCCTCCCGCTCCAGCACCATGAAGCCGCCGCTGACGGCGCCGGAGCTGGTCTGGGGCTTCTCGGTGAACTCCGGCACCAGCCCGTCGTCGCCGAACGTGATCTCCCCGAACCGGCCGGGCGGTCTGACCGCCGTGACCGTTGCCAGCCGGCCGTGGCCGGCGTGGAAGGCGAGCAGCTTCGCGAGGTCGATGTCGCCGACACCGTCGCCGTAGGTGACCATGACGCGGGGCGCCGCGGTGCGCCGCGCCGCGCGCCGCACGCGAGTGCCGGTCAGGGCATCGTCCCCGGTCTCGACGCATGTGACCCGCCAGCCCTCGTCGGGGTGCTCGTCGAGGTATGAGATCGACCCCTGGCGCCCCAGCTCCACGGTGAAGTCGGAGGTCAGCGCGGCGTAGTCCAGGAAGAACCGGCGGATCTCGTCGCCGAGCCAGCCCAGGGCAAGGATGAAATCGTTGTGCCCCTGGGCCGCGTAGAGCTTCATGAGGTGCCAGAGGATGGGCCTTCCTCCCACCGTCAGCATCGGCTTGGGCAGCGTCTGGCTCACGTCACTGATGCGGGTTCCGCGACCGCCACAGAGGATGATCGTGGGGACGGAGGCCATGGCCTCAGCAGGATATCAACTTGTCCGGCGGCGGCCGCCCCGCCGCGACCCGCTCGACCTCCTCCTCGAGCCTCGCCGCGTAGCGCTCGAATGAATACTGCGCGGAGGTCTGCCGCCCACCCTGGCGCAGCCGCCGGAGGAGGGCTGCGTCACCCGCGAGCTCGATCACCCGCCCCGCCAGGGCGGCCGCGTCCTGCGCCGGGAAGACCAGCGCGTTCTCGCCGTCGCGCAGGAACTCGACCGAACCACCGGTGGCCGTCGCCACGACCACGCACCCGGCCGCCATCGCCTCCAGGGGCACCAGGCCGAACGGCTCCGACCAGATCGTCGGGAAGACCAGGATGTCGTGCTCCAGGTAGACATCGGCCATCCGTTCCCGGGGGACGCTATCCCGCCAGTCGATGCGGTCCGCAACGCCGAGCTGGTCCGCCCGCGCCGCCAGCTCGCGCTGGTACGAGGCATCGCGCCAGCCCACGAACGAGATCGCGGGGTCGAGGCCGGCGGCCACCATCGCCGGGAGCGCCTCGACCAGGGTGTGGGCTCCCTTGCGACGCTCGAGGCGGCCGGCGCACAGCAGGCGGAGCGGCTGGTGCAGCGACGCGTCAGCTGGTCGTTCGCGTCCGAACAGGTCCTGTCTGATGCCGTTGGGAACGACCGCTCCCCTCGCCGCCCAGGCCGGATGCGACGTCTCCACGGCGCGCCGCAATTCGTCACTGACATAGAGGGGAACGAGGTGGCCCATCACCCGCCGGACGTCGGTCGGCGCGAACGTCCGGTTGGCCCACCCGCGCAGGGACGAGGAACCGGGCAGCCGGCGCAACAGGCGCCAGGTGCGCAGCCACGTGTCGGAATCCACGTCCCAGATCGGCCAGTGCTCGCCAACGACGGCGATCACCGGGATGGCCGCGTCGTCAACCACCTGCAGCATCGACTTCGAGATCCCGCCCATCCCCCACGCCAGCGCAGCCTCCGCGCGCGTCTCACCCAGCACCTCCTGGAGCGCCTCCCGCTGCGTCCGCTCGCCGGCCCACACGTTCACCATGTTGGGCCGGCGGTGCTGGTATTCCCGCCAGTGGAAATCGAGGCAACGCACCACCCGCTCACCCGACGCACCGATCACCTCGGGTGGATCGGTAGGGGTCAGGCCGAAGGTGCTGGTGACCACCGTGACATCGTGGCCGCGCTGTCTCAGCCAGCCCACGTGCTCGGCGCAGAGAAGCTCGTAACCCCCCATTGCGTGGGGCGGATAGTTGTTGCTGAGGACCAGCAGGTTCAACGCGGGCCGGCTGCTAGCATCGCCAGCCATGGTACGGGCGCCTCAGGAGCCGTCCGCGGCCTCCACCGAAGCGATGCGGGCCTTCTGGGACCGGCGGGCGCGAGAGAACCCGATGTGGTTCATCCATTCGAACCTTGATTACAACAGTCCTGACGTGGCCGAGTTCTGGCGCTCCGGTGAGGCCGCGCTGGATGCCACCCTGGCTCCCTTCGGACTATCCCTGCAGCCAGCGGACAGGGTCCTGGAGATCGGCTGTGGCATCGGTCGGATCACCCGCGCGCTGGCAGGACGGGCCGGCGAGGTGGTCGGCCTCGATGTGTCCGCGGAGATGCTGGAGTTGGGCCGAAAGGCCATGGAGGATGTTGGCAACGTCGAGCTGGAGCTGGGCAGCGGCCGAGACCTCGGTCAGTTCGCGGATGCCGGCTTCGACGTGGCCTACTCCTTCGTGGTCTTCCAACACATCCCCGACCCCGCGGTGACCTGCGCCTACATCACCGAGATCGGCCGGGTGCTGCGCCCTGGGGGCTGGGCCCTCTTCCAGGTGAGTGAGGCGCCCGAGGTCCACCTGCGCGACACCTACCCGTCGGTGCGCGGGGTCCGCCGCCGTCTCGCCGAGCTGGCCGGACGCGCGCCGCGCGGCACGATGCAGCCTCAATGGCTGGGTTCCGCGGTCGACCGCGACAGCCTGCTTCTGGCGCTGCACGCCGGCCACCTCGAACTCGAGCGCACCACCGGCGATGGTGGTCAGTTCTGCATGGTCCTGGCACGGTCCACCCGCCCAAGGGCGTGAAGACCATGGCTCGCCAGCAGCTCAGCACCGCCGACATCCAGGTGCGCCTCGATGAGCTTCTCTGGTACCACACCATCGACGTCGTCCCCGGCGCCACGACCAGGGGGTGGTGGGACCTGCGTCACTCCCTGGACATCGTCCCATTCCCCGACGTCAGGGGTAAGCGCTGCCTGGACATCGGGACCTGGGATGGGTTCTACGCCTATGAGATGGAGCGCCGGGGGGCTGCGGAGGTCGTTGCCATCGACGTCGCCGACCTCTCTCAGCTGGACTACCCGCCGGAGTTCAGGCGCGCCCCCGGACAGGCTCCGGGTGACGCCGAGTCGCAGCCGCGGCGCGCCGGGTTCGAGCTCCTGCACGAGATCCTCAACTCATCCGTGACCTGGCGCGACATCAACATCTACGACCTCGACCCGGCCGTCATTGGGCAGTTCGACGTGGTGGTCATCGGCAGCCTGTTGGTGCACCTTCGCGACCCGGTTCGCGCGCTCGATGCCGTGCGCAGGGTGACCCGTGGGCAGATGCTGTCGATGGACTACGTCCATCCGCGGCTCAACCTGCTCTCGCGCCGGCGCCCGCTGTTCGAATTACGCGCCACCGGTGCGGATTTCCAATGGTGGATGGCGAGCGACGCGGGGCTGCGTCACATGCTCTGGGTCTCCGGGTTCGAGATCCTTGAGTCGTCGCCCGCATACCTGCTGCGACCGGGCCCATGGGCAGGCAACAGGGAAATCAACCACAACACCCGCCGTGAGCTGGGCCGCAGGGTTCTCAGCTGGGTGTTCTCGGGCGACGCGACCGCGGGTGGGCACCTGCACCGGGCCCACCTGACCCGGCCCCGCTTCTAGGCCGGGTTTGGTGGCCGCACCTCCGTCGATTCTCGAGCTGGACAACCGCCCTCAATCGTGGGGAAGCCTGCTCCGGGAGCTCTGGCGCTACCGCGACGTCGCCTATGAACTGTCGCGCACGGACTTCCGGGCTCGCTACAAGCAGGCGTCCTTCGGAATCCTCTGGGCTCTCGCGGTACCGCTCCTCCAGGCGGCGGTGATCGCGGTGGTCTTCGCCAGGATCGCCCACCTCGGCGGCCGCGACTTCAACTACCCCGTCTACGTCATCAGCGGGGTGCTGGCCTGGAATTACTTCGCGATGACCTTCGGGACCGCGTCGGCGGCGATCGTCGACGGCGCGGACCTGACGGGCAAGGTCTGGTTCCCGCGCCTGATCCTGCCGGCCATCCCCACGGCCACCAACGCGGTGGGTTTCCTGGCGTCGATCGTCGCCCTGGTGATCATCACTCCTCTGCTGGGCGTGGGGCTGGGACCGCAGTTGCTCTGGCTGCTGCCGGCGTGTGCCCTCGTCCTGCTCTTCACCCTCTCGCTCTCCGCGCTGATCGCGGTGCTCCACGTCTACCTGCGCGACCTTCGTTACATGGTCCAGGCGGGCCTGCTGGTGTGGTTCTACGCGACGCCGATCATTTACCCGGCGCGGGTGGTGCACCTACCGGGTGGGCTCTTTGACTTCAACCCGGTCACCGGCATGGTCGACCTCTTCCGACTCGCCACGCTGGGCCCCGCGGCGACGCAGGCGGCGATGGGAGGGGAGGGGGACATCACCCGCGCGGTGATCGTCTCAGTGGTGACGGTTGTGGTCATCACCGCTCTTGCGCTCGAGCTGTACCGTCGCCACGACCGCCTGGTCTCGGACCTGATGTGAGCGAAGCGATCACCGCGACCGCGGTTTCGAAGCGCTTCTGGAAGCTCGATGAGGCGCCGACCCTGGTCGGCTCGCTGCTGAATCGCTCGAGCAGGACCGAGCTCTGGGCGCTCCGCGACGTCAGCCTGACGCTTCACGCCGGTGAGGCGCTGGGGGTGATCGGGCGGAATGGCTCCGGCAAGACCACCCTGCTGAAGCTGCTGGCGGGCATCACCCAGCCCACCCACGGCAGGATCCGCGTGGTCGGCAGGGTGGCGCCGCTGGTCTCGGTCGGGGTGGGATTCCGTGCCGAGATGACGGGCCGCGAGAACGTGCTGCTCAACGGCATGCTGCTGGGACTGACGCGGACCGAGGTGAGGCAGCGGTTCGACCAGATCGTCGACTTCGCGGAACTCTGGGATTTCATCGACACACCGGTGAAGTTCTACTCGTCGGGGATGTTCGTCCGTCTTGGCTTTGCCGTCGCCGTGCACACGTCGCCCGACATCCTGCTGGTCGACGAGGTGCTGGCGGTGGGCGACATCGCCTTCCAGGTGAAGTGCACCGAGCGGATCCGCGAGATCCAGGACCGGGGCGCGACGGTCGTGATGGTGAGCCACGCCATCGGCGCCGTCCGCGCCATCTCCGACCGCGTCCTGCTGCTGGACCACGGCGAGGTCAGGTCGGATGGCGACGTCGAAGAGGGCATCGGCAGGTACCACGAGCTGCTGTCCAGCGATCGCTCGGAGAATCTCGAGCGGGTCATGAGCGAGGGCGAAAAGATCTACACCGGCGGAGCCACCATCGTGGAGCGGCGACTGATCGGCCCGCACGGACCGATGCATTACGCGCACCGCGACCAACGCCTGCGGGTGGAGGCCTCGGTGCGGTTCGATACCGATGTCGAGAGCCCAATGTTCGCGATGCAGGTCATCGACCAGTCGGGGCACGTCGTCTACGCCAAGCACTCACGGATCTCATTCGAGTACCACCGCTACCGCGCGGGCCAGGAGGCGGAGATGTCGTGCGAGTTCGACCCCGCGTTGGGAGGCGGGACCTACTGGGCTCGATGCGTGGTCTTGAGCAATGACGGCCGGCGGATTCTTGCCCTCGACGACCGCGGGGAAGCGTTCTTCATCGAGCCGACCAAGGGGGCCTCAGGAGCCGCCGACCTGGGCGGGGTGGTGCTGGTCGACGGAATCGATACCGACGTTCTCGCCGAGGACGAGGAGGCACGCGCGCAGTCCCTTCGTCAGTGAGTATGCTCCGATGCTGTGAAGGCGGAGCCAGCCCGGTTGGTGTCGGTCCTGGTGCCGACCTATCGCCGCCCCGGCGGCCTGGCGACCGCCGTCCGCTCGGTCCTGGAACAGCAGCTCCCGCCAGGTTCGCTGATCGAGGTGCTGGTATGCGTCAGCGACCCCGCGGTGGGCGCTGACATGGCGGCGGCTGCAGCGCTGGCGGCTGCCGACAGCCGCGTCAGGGTGGTCCCGGCGGAACGGCCCGGGCCGGCAGCCGCGCGCAACGCCGGCATCGCCGCGGCGAGAGGCGAGGTGATCGCATTCATCGACGACGACTGCCGGGCCCGCCCGGGATGGCTCGCCACGGCTCTCGAGGCCCTGCGCTCGGCCGACCTGGTCCAGGGACGGACGACCCCCATGGGCAACCATGTCGGCCGCCATGACCACACCCTCTGGGTCGATCCGCCGTCGTGGCTCTGGGAGACGTGCAACATCGTCGCTCGGCGGGAGATCATCGACCGCTACGGCGGTTTCGACGACACCGTGTATCCCACCGGGAATCCGCGCGATCATTTTGGCGAGGACGTGGAATGGGGCTGGCGAATGGTGCGATCGGGAGCTCGAGCCGCCTTCGTCTCGGCGAGCGTGGTGGAGCACGAGGTCACCCGGCGCGGCCGCGCGGGGCACCTGCGCTACAAGGCCCGCGCCCGCTACCTGCCGTGGCTTTTTCGGGTCGCCCCGGAGTCACGAAGGCATTTCCCTGGTCGGTATTTCCTGAGCAGGCGTCATGCCGCGGTCGTGGCATCGGCGGCGCTGGTGGGCGCGGGAGCCGTGGCGCGGTCCCGACGGCAGCGCGCGCTCGGTGCGGCCCTGACGGCGGCGGGTACGGCCACCTACCTGTCGCCGGCCCGGGACATCGCCATCCCGTGGGTTGAATCGGTCCTCAAGCTCACCCTGATCGAGGCCGTTGAGCTCGGGGCCTCGGTGTATGGCAGCCTGCGCTGGCGCCGGCTGCTGGTCTGAGTGGAGGCCATAAAGATCCCCAGGCCGCCGATCGGGCTGGTCTCGGTGATCATCCCAACGCTCGGCCGCCCCGCTGAACTGGCGCGCGCGGTCGACTCGGTGTTGGGACAGGAACTGCCCACCGGCGTGACCCTGGAAGTGCTCATCGCCGTCAGCGACCCTGCCGCCACCGAGGATGTCGCCGCAGCGGCAACCCTGGCGTCGGACAGCAGGGTGAACGTGGTCCTGGCGCCCGCCCGGGGTGCGGGTGCGGCGCGCAATGCCGGGATCGAGGTGAGCCACGGCGAGGCGGTCGCCTTTGTCGACGATGACTGCGTCGCTCGGCCCGGCTGGCTCGCCGCGGCGCTGGGCGGACTGAGCAACGCCGACCTGGTACAGGGGACGACGGTCCCCTCCGGGCCGGTCGGGCTGCTGGACCACACCGTTTCCGTCGACCCGCCGTCCTGGCGCTGGGAGACGTGCAACCTGGTCGCGCGGCGCCCGGCGATTGACCGAGCCGGTCCGTTCGATGAGGCCTGGAACAGCCAGGGACGCAAGGGCGCGCAGTATGGCGAGGACGTGGAATGGGGCTGGCGGATGATCCGCCACGGGGCGGTGCCGGCCTTTGTGCCCGAGGCCGTCGTGGAGCACGAGGTCCAGCGACGGAACCTGATGGGCCGCCTGGCCTACAGCGCGCGGCTGCGCCACTATCCGCGAATATTTCGCCAGACCCCGGAGGCGCGACGCTCCTTCTACCGCGGCTACTTCGTGCGTCGCCGCCACGTCGTGATGCTGGCGGGGATGGGCACCGTCGCGACCGGCCTGGCCCTCCGGCGGTCGGGTCGGCGGCGGATTGGGGGGACCGTCGTCATCTTGGGCATCAGCCTCTACTACTCCAACCAACGCAGGGGCGCCGCCCAGATCTGGGACAGGATGTCGGACCGCGCCCTGACGGAGGCCGTGGAATTCGGGGCGCTGATATACGGCAGCTTGAGGTATCGCCGCCCTCTGATCTAGGCCTGCCCGGCGGTTCTCTCGAAGACCATCAGGAGGTCGCGCCCGAGGTAGAAGTTGGCGGGGTCCTCCTCGGCCCGGTGCACCAGTGTCACCGGCAGGTGCGAGGCCAGGGTCAGGACCGTCTCGGGGGTGACGAAATAATGCGTCGGCACCGTGAATTTCTCCTGGGACGCGAAATGCTCCCAGCCCGCGCTCGTCGCGATGTTGGCGGTGTGCACCAGGAACCTGCCACCGGGCCGCACCAACCGGGCAAACTCGCTCAGATATCGCCACATCATGTGCAGGTCAAAGTGCACCATGACGTCGAAGCAATAGATGAAATCGAAGGTACCGGCCAGCTCTGGCGGGAAGCCTGGCCCCTCGATGTGGACAAACCGGGCCTGGGACTTCCCGGCCAGGGCGACTCGGGCGCGGTCGAGCATGTTCTCGGAGATGTCGAAGCACCAGAGCTCACGGGTGTGGTCGACCACGCGGGCGGCCACCCGTCCGCCGCCCGCACCAACCTCCGCGACGCGGGCCTGCGGATCGATGTACGGCAGCACGAACTGGCGCACCACGTCGTCGACATCCCGGGGGTGGCCCCACTCGTCGCCGAGGTAGGAATATTCGATCGGAACCTCACCCTCGTGGTCGGCCTCGTAGCCTCGGAACCGCGGCGTCCAGGCCGCCGCATACTCGTTCCAGATCCGGCGGTTGGCGGCGAGGTTGTCGAGCTGGTCGATCTCTGCGGATGAGTTCGATGCACGCTCCCGCAGCGATCTCCAGATCCGCACCCGCGCCATCCTACCCGAGGCCCTGCTGATAGTCTCGCGACCGATGCTCGACCGCATGCGGGCCGCGTTGCGCCCCCCCGATGCACTCTCGGTGACGCTCGCCGCCAAGCTCGCGCTGATCAGCCACACCCGCAACTACCAGACGGTCAAATGGCTGGGCAAACCGATCTGGCAGAACCTCGCCGACGCGTGGACGCTGCAGGAGTCGATCTACGACGATGACGTCGATTTTGTCATTGAGTGCGGGACCAACCAGGGCGGGTCGGCCTTCTTCTTCGCGTCACTGTTCGACCTCCTCGGGCGGGGCCACGTCGCGACCATCGACATCGCCAAAAGGGTCGACTTCACCCATCCGCGGATCACGTTCCTGGAGGGATCGTCGATCGCGCCGGACGTGGTCGACCGGGTGCGCCAGCTCGTCGCCGAGCACGGCGCCAAGCGTCCCCTGGTTTTCCTCGACAGCGATCACTCCGCGCCGCATGTGCTCGCCGAACTCCACAGCTACGCCGACCTCGTCCCTGTCGGGGGATACATCTTCGTCCAGGACGGCGTCATCGACGAGCTCGAGATATTCGCCGACTCCCGGCCCGGGCCACTGGTCGCCACGCGACAGTTCCTGGCGCAGGATGACCGCTTCGAGGTCGATCGCGACCGGTCCCAGCGCTACCTGGTCAGCCACAGCCCGGATGGCTGGCTGCGCCGCACACGCTGACGTGTTGACGTGGCCAACCGCCTGACCGGGAAGGCGCCGCCGCCCGCCGAGCTCGCGGAGGCGATGCTCGACCTGACGCCCGCGGACCGCGAGATCATCGCCCGCGCCGCGCCCTACACGATGACCAGCGCAGCTCGCGTAAAGGCGCTCGTCGATGCGACCCGCTACTGCACGCGCCGGGACGTTCCCGGCGCGCTCGTGGAGTGCGGCGTCTGGCGTGGCGGGTCGGTCGTCGCGATGATCGCAGCGCTGCAGGAGGCGGACGACGTCAGCCGGGACATCTACCTCTTCGACAGCTTCGAGGGGATGACCCTGCCCACAGAGCACGACGTCTCGTCATTCGGTCCCAGTGCGCTCGAAGAGTGGGACGCCGCTCAGCGCGCGGGCCAGCAGCCGTGGGCAGAGGCCTACGGCCCGGAGGCCTTCAGCGAGGAAGTCGTCCGGGCGACCGTCCTGGCCACGGGATACCCACCCGAGCGGATCCACCTGGTGCGGGGGCCCGTGGAGGAAACCGTGCCAGAGATGGCACCGGCATCCATCGCCCTCCTCCGCCTGGACACCGACTGGTATGAATCCACACGCCACGAGCTCGTCCATCTCTACCCGCGCCTGGTCGATTCGGGGGTGCTGATCCTCGACGACTACGGGCATTGGGAGGGTTGCCGGCGGGCCGTCGACGAATATTTCGAGGGCCAGCCCGCGATCCTGCTCAACCGGATTGATTACACCGGCAGGATCGCCATCAAGCATTAAGGCGTCTAACCGCCGGGCGGTGGGGCCGCCGCCCGGGCGCTGGCGACCCGGAGGCGGGCGTCGCGCAGCAGGCGCGACACGATGGCGCGCGGCGTCCGGCCCTCGATTCGGACATCCGGCCACGGCGTCTGTTGACGGTGCTCGAAATACAGGTCGCGCATGGACTGCTCGCACAGGTAGTGCCACGGCTTGCACACCGGCGGCCCCTCGAAGTGGCGGATGGCCGGGTGGGTTCGTGCCTCCTCCAGCTCCTCGATGGCGAACGCGTCCGTGGCCCACGGCAGATGGATGACCGCGTTCATGCAGTTCCAGCGCGGGCGGAGCACGTGGCGTCTGTGCCCGAGGACCACGTTGAGCGCGTCCTGGTCCACCCACATCAGTTTGTCGATGTGGTCGAGCGAGTAATTGAGCAGCGCCTCGGTTGAGCCATCTTTGCGCATCAGGTCGAGGTTCATCAGCAGGATCCCGGCGTTGAAATAGGCTTGCGGTCCGGTCAGTCCGAGCACCCCGGGCCGGTGCAGGAACCAGGGCTCGAAGACGTTGGTCACCGCGGCGACGTAGGCATCACCGAGGTCGAGCTCCCACAGCGGCGCGACCGATTCGACGGCCAGGGTGTCCCCGTCGAGGTAGAGGATGCGGTCAACCTGGGGCAGCAGGGCGGGGAGGAATATCCGGTACCACGTCGCCAGCGTCTGGTGCCCACCGGGAGCGGCGAGCCCGGCGATCCATTGGTCCGGTATGGCGATGAAGGAGATGTTCAGCCCCCATTCCCTGCACCATCCGCGTCAGGCGTCGCTGGAGGTCGACGGGGAAGCTCGGACCGTGGAGGTAGTGGACGTGCACCGCCGCACCATCGATCGCCAGGATCGAGTGCAGCATCGCCGCAGTGTGGGGGACGTAGGCGGCGTCAGAGGCGCAGGCCACGTCCAGGCGCCGCACCCCGGTCAGTCCGCGGGCTTGAGCGCCACCAGGCCGTACACCATGGCGTTGAGCTCGCGATCCGTGGTGTCCCACCTCTCGGCCGCCGTCATCAGGGCCTGCAGGCAGTAGGTCATGAGGGGGCGCAGCCAGCGCGGGAACCTGGTGTAGAGGCCGTCGTGGACCAGCTGCAGCCCGGTCGCGAGGAGCCCGACGATCCCCCGGAAGCGCGCCACCTCGAAGCCCGCCAACTCGACCTCGCAGCGGAGGCCGGCGCAGGTCCATCGCCAGTAGTCGACCGGGTCGGGATGGTAGACGAACACCCCGTGGGTGGTCAGCAGCAACCGCCCGCCCGGGCGCAGGACTCGGAAGCACTCCGCGACGTACAGGCGCGGATCGCGCGCGTGTTCCAGAACCTGGGTGGAGAGGATGGCGTCGAAACTGCCGTCCTCGACGGGTAGGGTCCCGTCGGGCCGGATGAGCACGCTGGCGTGGGGATTTCCCGGGAGGTCGGCGCCGACAACTTCCACGTCGTCCGGGAATAGATGGCGGTACGGCAGCTCGGCGCAACCATAGTCGAGGACGCGCGATCCGGGGCCCAGGTGCAGGTCCGAAACCAGTGTCTCGATGGCGGCCGGGAGCTCACGAATGAGCTGTGCGTAGGGGTGCCAGGGCACGGCGTTGCGGAGGTTGTTCGGACGGTCCTGGACGAAGGCCCCGGGGTCTGCAGCGGGCGGCGCGCTGGTCATCGGACTGCGGAGTATATAGACGGCTCGTCGTCGGCAGCGCGAACCTCCCGGGCACCTATGCTTGCCTCCGCCGTGCCGGGAAACCGGCCTTGCAGACCAGAGGAACAGGCTGAACAGTTGCGAATTGCCCTGACCCACGCGTACTCCTGGCCCGAGGTTCGCCGGGGGGCAGAACGAATCATTTACGAGCTGAGTCGGGCGCTCGCGGCCGGTGGCCACACGGTGACCGTATACACCGCCGGCCGGCATCCGGGGGTGCAGCGAACAGGCGGGGTCACCACCGTGCGACTCCGTCAGCTCGCGCCGGCCGGAGCGCGCCACGAAATGCTCTTCGGGCTCGCGCTCGTCCCGCGGCTGGCGAAGGCTCGCTTCGACGCCGTCCACGCCCTCGGCCCGCGTGACGCGGTGGCCGCGATTCGCGCGGCGCGGCTGGGGCGCTGCGGGCGCTCGGTGTACACCAACCTCGGAATTCCCTGGCGCGCGTGGTGGGAGCCCCGGCCGGACGGGCGCGCCCATGAACGCGTGGTGCGGGAGGTGGACGTCTACGGCTGCATGTCGCGGTTTGGCCTTCGCATCCTCGAGGAGGAATATGGTCGCGACGGGGTGCTGACCCCGGGTGGCGTGAACACCGACGAGCTGATGCCGGCCCCGGCGCGAGCGTCGCAGCCCACGATCCTATTTTCGGGCGCGCTCGACGAGCCACACAAGGGCGTCGCCCGGCTGCTGCGAGCGGCGGCCGTCGTGCGTCGGCGTCACCCGGGTCTGCGCGTGTGGCTGAGCGGGCCCGGGGACGCCACCGCTCTGATCGCCGGGGCGCCTGCCGAAGTCCGCGACGCGGTCGATGCCCTCCCAATCGGAGGCTCGGGTGACCAGGCAGAGCGGTACGGGAGGGCCTGGGTGACGGCGCTACCGTCGTACGGTGACTCCTTTGGGATGGCGATATTGGAATCGCTCGCATGCGGTACGCCGGTGGTGGCAGGGAACGACGCCGCCCTGCCCGAGCTGGTGAGCCCCGGCGTGACAGGCGTCCTTTGCGACCCCGGCAGCGACGACTCGGTCGCCGAGGCCCTGGTGCAGGCCCTTGACATCTCATCACGACCCGGGACCACGGCAGCTTGCCGCGCCTCTGCCGAGCGGTTCGACTGGAAGAACCTGGCGGCGGACTTCAGCCGGCTCTACGCTGCGGGCAGCGAGCGATGAGCACGCAGCCCACCGCGTCAATCATCATCTGCACGCTGAACCGCGCCGGCCGGCTGGCCGATGCCCTGCGGTCGATCCAGGCCGACTCCTCGGTCGTAACCCGCGAGGTGGTCGTCGTCGACAACGGGTCGACGGACGACACCCGGGTGATCGTCGAGGCGGTCGGCGCAAAGGCCGCGATCCCGGTCCGTTATCTCCGCGAAGAAACGCCCGGAAAGTCCTCGGCGCTGAACACCGGCCTGGCTGCATCGACCGGATCGATCCTGCTCTTCACCGACGACGACGTCATCGTCCAGGACGGGTGGGCGGACGCATTGACGGGCGCAATCACCGCCAAGACCGGCGTGGTCGGGGGCCGCGTCCTGCCACAATGGCCGCGCGATCCACCGCCGTGGATGGGTGGGACGACGATCGACGACCTTGGCGTGCGGGACCACGGGGAAGCACCCCGACGGCTCGAGCCGCGTGGCGTCATCGGCGCGAACATGGCCATTGCCCGACCGATGTTCGGCGGGCACGCCGCGCCCTTCGACCCCACCCTCGGGCCGAATGGCGCGCTCAAGGTGGATTACGAGGAGTTCGTGCTGATCAGCGAGATGGCCCGCGTTACCGAAATCGCCTATGCGCCCGACGCGGTGGTCCTGCACCGCATCGACAGCCGCCGTCTCGAGTGGCCATGGATCCGGAGGATGTACTTCCAACGGGGCTTCGGGCACGCCCGCCACCTGGAGCGGATCGGCGCCGACGTGCTGGGTGCGCCCATCCGGACCTACTTCGCGGTCCGGATGTATGGCGGCGCGAACCGGCGGCGACTCATGAACGCCTGGCGCAGGCGCCGCGGCTCGGTCACGGTCGCCCAGGCCGACGAAGAGTTCATGAGTTACCTGCGGACGGGCTGGATCATCGCGAGTCTGCTCTCGCGCTATCCACGCCTTTCGCGATGGGTGGCGTCGCACCTGGCCTGACTGAGCGCCACGTGAGCCGCGGTTGCCGGGCCGCCTGCACCTCGTCCAACCGGCTCACCGGGGTCTCGTGGGGGGCCGACTGGACGAAGGCAGGATCCTCCTGGATCTCGCCCCAGATCTGGGACATGGCGGCCACGAACGCGTCCAGCGTCTCCCGGGACTCGGTCTCTGTGGGCTCCACCATCAGCGCCTCCGGAACGGTCAGCGGGAAGCTCACGGTCGGCGCGTAGAAGCCGTAGTCGAGCAGCCGCTTGGCGATGTCGATGTTCTTGACGCCATGCTCCTTGGCCTTTTTGGTGGTGAGGACGAACTCGTGCAGGCTGGGCTCGTCGGAGGCGACGTCGAACACCTCGCTCAGGCGCGCCTTGAGGTAATTCGCGTTGAGGACGGCGTCCATGGCGACCTGGCGCAGCCCTGAGCCGCCGTAGGCGCGCATGTAGGCGAAGGCCTTCACGAGCACCGCGAAGTTGCCGATGAAGCTGCGCACCTTGCCAATGCTGCTGGGCCGCTCCCAGTCGAGGTAGATCTCGGTCGGGCCCTCAGCGCCGGTGTCCCTGGCCGCCAGGACGGGGACCGGGAGATACGGCGCCAGCCGGGATTTCACCCCCACCGGGCCGGCACCCGGGCCGCCGCCGCCGTGGGGGGTCGAGAAGGTCTTGTGGAGGTTGAGGTGGACGACGTCGAAGCCCATGTCACCCGGCCGCGCCAGGCCCACCAGCGCGTTGAGGTTAGCGCCGTCGTAGTAGAGCAGGGCGCCGGCCTCGTGGGCCAGCCGCGCGATCTCTTTGATGTCGCGCTCGAAGAGGCCCAGGGTGTTGGGGTTGGTCAGCATCACCGCGGCCACGTGGTCGCCGAGCTTGGCGCGGTAGTCATCGAGGTCGACCAGGCCCTGGGAGGTCGACTTCACGGTCACGCTCTTGAGCCCCGCCATGGTGGCCGAGGCCGGGTTGGTGCCGTGGGCCGAGTCGGGGACCAGAACGGTGTCGCGGTGAGTGTGCCCGGTGTCCGCGAGGTAGGCCTGGATGATGCGCAACCCGGTCCACTCGCCGTGAGCGCCGGCCGCCGGCTGGATGCTGACCTGGTCCATGCCCGTGATCTCGCCAAGCCACGACTGCAGCTCCCAGAGCATCCCCAGCGCGCCCTGGACGGTGTCCTCGGGCTGGTAAGGGTGCAGCGCCGCGAAGCCTTCGAGCCGCACCAGCGCCTCGTTCACCGCGGGGTTATATTTCATGGTGCAGCTGCCCAGCGGGTAGAGACCCTGCTGCAGTGAGAACGTGCGCCGCGCCAGGCGGCCGAAATGCCGCAGCACCTCCGGCTCGCTGGTGGTGGGCAGCGGCAGCGGCACGGTGCGGAGCTGCGCGGCGGGGACCAGCTCTTCGAGCGCGGTCGTGGCGACGCCGGCCGGAGGCAGCTGCGGACCCCCATGCGGGTGATGGCGGAGCTCAATGATGAGCGGCTCCTCACCGGCCCATGACGCCTCGCTCCGGACCTCGGCGCTCATGGCAGCGCCTCCACAAAGGCGTCGAGTGAGGCGCGGCCGTTCATCTCCGTCACCGCCACCAGCAGGCAGTCGGCCATCGGCGTTTCCAGCAGACGCAGCGATCCCAGGTCCACCCCGCCGAGAACGCCCCTCTGGCGCATTGCCGCCAGCACCTCTGCCGCGGGGTGCGGACAGCGCAGCACGAATTCCCAGAGGTAGGGTGCGTCGAAGGCCAGCGAGTAGCCCGGGCGGGCAGCGGCGGCAGCGGCGAGGTGGTGCGCGCGCTGGGTGCTGATCTCGGCCACCCGCCGCAGCCCCTCCCCGCCCATCACCGCCATGTAGGCGGTGGCGCCGAGCGCGATCAGGGCCTGGTTGGTGCAGATGTTGCTGGTGGCCGACTCGCGGCGGATGTGCTGCTCCCGCGCCTGCAGCGTGAGCACGAAGCCGCGCCGCCCCTCGTGGTCGACGGTCTGGCCCACCAGCCTGCCCGGGATGCGGCGCAGCAGGGGCTCGCGGGCGGCGAGGTAGCCGCAGTACGGACCGCCGTACCAGAGCGGGATGCCCAGCGACTGGCACTCGCCGACGGCGATGTCAGCGCCGAACTCGCCGGGGGGCCTGAGCACGGACAGGGCCACCGGGTCGGAGGCCACGACGGCGAGGGCGCCCGCGTCGTGGGCCATGGCGCAGAGCTGCTCGGCGTTCTCCAGGAGGCCGAAGAAGTTGGGGTACTGGAAGACCACGGCGGCGCTCGTTGCGAGCTCCTGCTGCAACCGTTCCAGGTCGGCGCGGCCGTGGTCGCCGCGCACCGTCTCCACCTCCACACCGCGACCGGCGGCGTAAGTTCGCAGCACCGCAATGTATTCGGGGTGAACCGCCCCGGCGACGACCACCTTGTGCCGCCCGGTGTGCGCAACGGCCATCATGGCGGCCTCGGCCAGCGCCGTCGCGCCCTCGTACATCGAGGCGTTGGCGTAGTCCATGCCGGTGAGCTCGGCGATCATCGACTGGAACTCGAAGATGGTCTGCAGCCAGCCCTGGCTGGCCTCGGCCTGGTAGGGGGTGTAGGCGGTGAAGAATTCCGGCCGCGAGATGACCTGCAGCACGGCGGCCGGGGTGAAGCGCCGGTAGGCGCCGGCGCCGAGGAAGCTGTGCCACTGGGTGAGGTCCTGGTTGCGGCGCGCAAACCAGGCGAATTCCTCGGTCAGTTCCAGCTCCGACAGGCCGTCCGGGAGGTGCACCCGGCCCTTGAGGTCCTCGGGCACCGAGGCGAAGAGATCCTCCTGGCTGGCCACGCCGATGGTGTCGAGCATCTGGCGGCGGTCGGCTTCGGACAGCGGCAGGTAGCGGTGGTCCACGTGGGGTTCGGTGAGGGCCGTCAGAGTCCCTCGGTGAAGGCTTTGTAGCCCGCCTCGTCGAGCAACTCGTCCGACGGGGGCCCGGTCAGCTCCAGCTGAAGCATCCAGCCGCCGGCGTAGGGGTCGCTGTTGACGGCTTCGGGGGTCTGCGTCAGGGCGTCGTTGGCCGCTTTCACCCGCCCGCTCACCGGTGAATAGAGGTCGGAGGCCGCCTTCACCGATTCGATGACGCCGAACTTGCCACCGGCGGTGATCTCGGTACCCGGCTTGGGCAGCTCCACGTAGATGACGTCGCCGAGCTGGGCCTGGGCGTAATCGGTGATGCCGATCCGAGCTGTTTCGCCGTCCACGACGACCCACTCGTGGCTCTTGCTGAAGCAGTGTTTGGATAGGTCCATTCAGCTCCTCTGACGTTTGTAGAAGGGCATCGGCTCCCGCCGCGCGGCGACCGCCTGCCCACGAACTTCCACGGAGAGTGCCGCCGAGTCGGCCGACCCCCGCTCGACATAGCCGGTCGCCACCGCCCTGCCGAGAGTAAATGAAAACGTCCCCGAGGTTACCTCGCCCACGTCGCGCCCGCCGTCGTTGACCCGGTAGCCGTGACGCGCGATCGCCCTGCCCTCCAGCGCCAGCCCGATGTAGGCGCGCGCCGGGCCGTCATTCTTGATCCGCTGGATCGCCTCCCGGCCGATGAAGTCGCCCTTGTCGAGCTTGACCGCCCACCCCAGCCCCGCCTCCAAGGGGTTGGTCGATTCGCCGATGTCCTGGCCGGAGAGCCGCATCGAGGCCTCCAGCCGCAGAGTGTCGCGGGCGCCGAGGCCGCACGGACGGAGGGCGGCAGGTGCGCCGGCCTCGAGGATCAGGTCCCAGGCCGTGGGGGCTGCGTCCCAGGGCATGAAGATCTCAAACCCATCCTCCCCGGTGTACCCGGTGCGGCTGAACCGTCCCTCGATGTCCCCCAGGCGCCCCTCGGCGTGGTGGTAATAGCCGATGTCATCCAGGGCGAGGTTGGTAAGCGGCCGCAGGATCTCGATCGCGCGCGGTCCCTGCACCGCCAGCAGGGCGGTCGTCGTGGTGGCGTCGTCGACCGGTTGGTCGCCGGCCACCGCGACGATGTGGGCAAGGTCATGCTCACGAGGCCCGGCGTTGACCACGACCATGTAGCGCTCCGGCGCAAGGCGGTAGACGAGGGTGTCATCGACAATTCCCCCCGCCTCATTGCAGAGCAGGTTGTAGCGCGCCTGGCCGTCAACCAGGTCGCCGACGCGGTTGGTGACGATTCGCTCCAGCGTGGCCTCCGCCCGCGGTCCCTGCATGTGGAATTCACCCATGTGGGACACGTCAAACAGCCCCGCGGCCTGGCGCACGGCCTGGTGCTCTTCGCGCATCGACGAGTACTGCAGCGGCATGCTCCAGCCGCCGAACTCGACCATCTGCGCACCCGCCGCCAGGTGGCGATCGTAGAGCGATGTCCTCAGGGTCTCGGCCAACTCGGGATCAGCCAACAAGCCGGCGCACCGCGCGCGCGCCATAACCAATTGCCTTGCCCGCCAGTGCGTCCCAATGACCGGCCCGGATCAGCTGGCCGGTCACCCGGGCACGCCGGCGCCAGCGGTCATTCTGCCTGGTGTGCTGCATCACGTACGGTTGGGCATAGAACTCGGCTGCGACGTCGACGATGGCGAGCTTGCGGAACACCGCCGTCCGACCGGGATGCTCGAATACCAGCCCCCAGGCGGAGTCCGCCGCCATGAAGTCCCGGAGCACCTTGCCGGTCCAGATCTGAGTGTCGTCGACGACGACGATCCCCCCGACCCGCAGTGCAGGAACCATGTAGAACCAGTCGACCATCGGCGTCGGGAATCCATGACCGCCGTCGATCAGGACGACGTCCAGGGTGCCCATCTCCCGGCCAGGCAGGGCCACCTGCGAAGGGCGGGTATCGAAGGTCACGGTGTCCAGGGATATCGCGTGCTCAGCGCAGAACTCCCGGATCCGCTCCACCCCCGGCGCGTTGATCGTGACGCAGGTGTGGTGGCACCGCTTCAGCGCGAACAGGACTGTGCTGTACCCCTCGCCCGTCTCGATCGTACGCAGCCCCGGCAATACCTCGGCGTCGATGAATTTGAGCACGTCGGTGGAGAGCTGCCACGAATGCGGCTGGTTCTCGTGGACGTGGAACAGCGGCCTGGTGGCGAGGAGATCTTCGAGGTTCATGCGAAGGAGGCCGAACCGCCTCAGTCAGTCATCGGGGCCGGCGCCGGTGGGGCGGCGTCGGGGGTCCGGCGCCTCGTCCGCCTCGACGAAGTCGATTCCCAGGTCCTCGGCGTCCGAGTCGTCGAGGAAGCTGATGGTGGCGGCGTCGTTGTGCTCGCGGGCCAGGTCCAGCATCCGTTCGATGCGCTCGAGGCGCGTCTCCTCCCAGCCCAGCAGCTTCAGCATCTCCTCCGGCGTGGCCTCGCGGCGGTTGCCCCGCCGGAACATGACCTGGGCCGTTTCCAGGGTCTTGAGGTCGAGAATGTCGACCTCGGCCTCCTTGCGGTCCTCTGCCTCAGCCTGGATCAGGGAGTCAATCTGGAGGCCGATGTGGAGGCTGGCGAAGTCGCGGAAATCGCCCCGGCCGGTGTACGCGCCGATGGCATCGACGAGTCCCACCGTGCCCTCCTGGTAGAGGTCCGAGAAGGGCAGGCCGCGTCCGCGGTGGGACTCCGCCTGGATGACGACGAGGTCGAGGTTGTGCTCCACCAGCGTCGCTGTGGTCCCGGCGTCGGGGCGCCGACCGAGGAGCTCACGTTCCTCGTCAGGGCTGAGTCGCTTGTAGGCGTCGGCCTGGCCGCGTAGCTCAGCCTCGAGCTGCCGTTCCCGCTCCTGATGGGCACGTTCCTGCGACACGTCTTGAATGATAGGTACGGGCTGCGCCCTCCCGGCCGCGTAACATGCCACTTATGGCCATGTCGGCGGCCCGGGCACGCGGGCGCTTCTCGGCCCCTGGCGCGGGCGCCGTCCTGCTCTGCGCTGCCGCCCTCCTGCTGCTCCTGTCCAGCGGCGCTCGGGCCGCCCAGCCGAAGGTCACCATGCTGCGCATCGACGGTGTGATCAACGTCTTCACCGCCGACTACATCGTCAATGGCCTCGACACCGCCAGGTCCAGCGGCGCCGACCTCGTGGTGATCGGCATGGACACCCCCGGCGGGGTCGACTCGTCGATGCGCAAGATCATCCGGGCGATGCTCGCCAGTCCGATCCCGGTGGCGGTCTACGTGGGGCCGTCGGGGGCCCGCGCGGCCAGTGCGGGGCTCTACATCAGCCAGGCCGCGGACATCGTGGCGATGGCGCCTGGGACCAACATCGGCTCCGCGCACCCGGTGTTCATCGGCGCCGGCGGGTCGGCCGGGGGGAGCGGGTCCAACGTCGAGGACCAGAAGGTGCTCAATGACTCCGTCGCCTACATCCAGGGCCTGGCCAACCTCCACCACCGCAACCCCGACTGGGCCACCGACGCGGTCAAGAACAGCGCCAATGTCACCGCCGAGAAAGCGGTCGAGCTGCACGTCGCCGACCGCCTCGCGCCGGACCTGCCGGCGCTGCTGCGGGACGTGGAGGGCCAGCAGTTGAGCAAGAACGGCACCACCATCACCATTCACTCGGGCGGCGCGCTCGTCGACCAGCAGCAGATGGGCTACACCCAGAGCCTGCTGCACGCGCTCGCCGACCCCCAGGTGGCGTATCTGTTCTTCCTGCTGGCGATCCTGGCGATAGGGTTTGAGATCACCCACCCGGGGGCGATCCTGCCCGGTGTGGTCGGGGTGATCGCCGGGGCGCTGGCGCTGGTGGCCTTCGAGAGCCTGCCGGTCAGCCTCGCGGGGGTCGCCCTGGTGGCCTTTGCGCTGGTCCTCTTCGCGGTCGACGTCCACTCGCCCAGCCACGGGGTTCTGACGGGCGGCGGCGTGCTCTCGCTGGCGCTGGGCTCCTTCCTGATCCTCGATGCCGGCGCGCCCTTCCTCGAACCCAACCTCTGGCTGGCGGTGCTCCCGCCGATCGCGGTCGGCCTGATCCTGGCGTTCCTGATCTCCCGCGCGGTGATCGCCCGCAGCCGGCCGCTCCGCCTGGGCCCGGCGTCGATGGTGGGGATCGAGGGCGAGGCCAAGGAGGACCTCGGGCCGGAGGGAGGACTGGTGATGGTCGATGGCGCCCTATGGCAGGCGAGCACGGCCGTCGCGATCGCGCGCGGATCGCGCGTCAGGGTCAGCTCAATCGACGGTCTTCGACTGGAAGTTGAGCCGGCCTGACTGGCGGACGTAGCTCGCCGGTGTGCAGGTGGGTTGTTTCACCGTCATGTCGCACGTGAAACAGAAACGGCGCCGCGCACTCGATTGTCTCCAGGAGTGACAATTACCTGGCTCAGGAGGCTGCTGTGTTCCTTGCTCTCGGGATTGTCCTGGTCGTTGTCGCCGTCCTCTTCTTCATGTCCGTGCGGATCCTGCAGGAGTACGAGCGCGGCGTCGTCTTCCGGCTGGGCCGGCTGATGCCGATCAAGGGCCCGGGCTTCGTCCTGATCATCCCACTCGGCGTCGACCGCCTGGTCAAGATCGACCTCCGCACCGTCACCCTCGAGGTTCCCCCCAAGGAGGTCATCACCCGGGACAACGTGACGATCAAGGTCATCGCGGTCATCTACTTCAAGATCGTCGACCCCGGCAAGGCGGTGACCCAGGTCCTGAACTACGTCAACGCGACATCCCAGATCGCCCAGACCACGCTGCGGTCGGTCCTGGGCGAGTCGACCCTGGACGAGTTGCTGGCGGGGCGCGAGGAGGTCAACCGCCGCCTCCAGCTGATCATCGACGAGCACACCGAACCATGGGGGGTGAAGGTCACCACCGTCGAGGTCAAGGACGTCGAGCTGCCCCAGACGATGCAGCGGGCGATGGCCAAGGAGGCCGAGTCCGAGCGCGAGAAGCGGGCCAAGATCATCCACGCCCGGGGCGAGTTCGAGGCCTCCCAGCAGCTGATGGAGGCCGCCGAGGTCATCGGGCGCGAGCCCGCCGCGCTCCAGCTGCGGTATCTCCAGACCCTGACCGAGATCGGCGTCGAGAAGAACACCACGATCATCTTCCCGCTCCCCGTGGACATCATCGATGCCCTCCTGGGGTTGCGCCGGCGTGCCAGCCGCGAGGCGGGGAGCGCGGGCGCCCCCGAGCCGGCCCGCGCCCCCAGCCACCCCAAGCCCGAACCCCCGCCGACCTGATCGTCGACCCGTGAGCCCGATGATCTCGGGCTCGGAGCTGGGGCAGCTGATCGAGGTCGGCCTGGGGCTGCTGACCTTCTGTTTCGTGCTGGTGGCCGCCAACCTCGGCGACCGCAGCGGCGCCTGGCGCATCGTCGCGTTTTCGGGGCAGGTCGGGCTCTGCCTCATCGTCGCCGTCCTGGCCCTGCTCAACATCGCCACGGCAGTGGCCCTGCCCGGCGAGGTCCTGGCCTCGACCGGCCTCGGTGCCGGCCGGGTGATCGCGGGGAACGTCCTGCAGCTCGCCGGGGCGGTGGTGGCGCCATCACTCCTCTTTCCCGCGGTGCGAGCACGACTCGGCCGCGTCCTCCGCCAGTTCCGGCCCGAGTCGTCGATCAACGCCGTCGCGGCGAGCATGTACCTCCTGGTCGTGACGCTCTTCCTGAGCCTGCAGGTCTCGACCGACCAGCTGCGGGCGATCAAGCAGAGCGGCACCTCCCCCTCGCTGCTCTTCGTGATCGGCACCAACCAGCTGCCCTTCCTGGTCGTCTCCATCGTCGGGGTCGGCCTCTTCGTGCGCCGCAGCCCGGCGCAGACGCTTCAGCGCCTCGGCCTCTACTGGCCCGGGTGGCGCTGGATCCTGACCTCGGCAGGCTTCGCCGTGGTCCTGGTCGTCTTCGGGGTGGCCTTCGACCTGCTGATGACCCGCCTCACGCCCGAGCAGTCCAAGAGCATCAACGAGGTCAGCCAGCAGCTCTTGAGCAACGTCAGCACCCCGCTGGCGGCCGCCGTTTTGGCGCTGGCGGCCGGGATTGGCGAGGAGATCCTCTTCCGCGGCGCCCTGATGCCCCGCCTGGGCAATGTCCCCGCGGCGCTGCTCTTCGCGGTGCTGCATACCCAATACGCGATCAGCCTGGCGAGCCTGGAGATCTTCATCCTCGGGCTGGCCCTGGGCTGGCTACGCCGGCGCGCCGGCACCACCGGCGCCATCATCGCCCACTCCGGCTACGATCTGATCCTGCTGATGATCCCATTCGTCGTCGGCCATCACTAGATGGACGTGATCGTGGCCGTTGCCAACCAGAAGGGCGGCGTCGGCAAGAGCACCACCGCGGTCAACGTGGCGGCCTTTGCGGCCGGCCGAGGCAGGCGCGTCCTGCTCGTCGACCTCGATCCGCAGGGGAACGCCAGCAGCGGCCTCGGGCTGCGCCGCGACCCCGACCGCGCGAGCGTGTATGACGTCGTCATCGACGGGCAGCCGGCGGGCGAGGCGATCGTCGCCAGCGGCGTCAGCGGCCTCGACATCCTGCCCTCGGACCTGGCCCTCGCCGGCGCCGAGATCGAGCTGATCAACGTGGCCCGGCGCGAAAATCGCCTGGCGTACGCCCTCGAGGGTGTCACCGACGGCTACGACCTGGTGCTCGTCGACTGTGCCCCGTCGCTGGGGCTGCTGACGATCAACGCGCTGGTCGCGGCCACCCACCTGCTGATCCCCCTCCAATGCGAGTTCTATGCGCTGGAGGGGCTGGGGCACCTGACCCAGACGCTGGACCTGGTGCGCAGGTCGTCGAACCCGGCGCTGCGGGTGCTGGGAATCGTCATGACCCTGTTCGACGGCCGCACCACGCTCAGCAGCCAGGTCGTCACCGAGGTGCGGCGCGGCTACCCCGAACTGGTCTTCGAGACGGTGATACCCCGCAACGTCCGCCTCAGCGAGGCGCCCAGCTACGGTCAGAGCATCGCCCAGTACGACCCCCGCTCCCGCGGCGGCCGTGCTTACGAGGCCCTCACCCGCGAGGTGCTGTCCCGACTGGCCCCCGGCGGGGAGAACGAATTCTCCAGCGAGACCGCGGCGGCGGCCCGGGCCGCCGCGGGCCATAAAATCGACACCTGATGGCAAACCAGCGACATGGTGGCCTGGGGCGGGGCCTGGGCGCGATCATCCCCGGTGGCGAGCTGACGGCGCGGGCGCCGGGGGTCGCGACCCTGCCGGTGGACTCGATCGAGGCCAACCCCGACCAGCCGCGGCAGGCCTTCAACGACGCCGAGATGGAGGGCCTGGTGGCCTCGGTGCGGGAGCACGGGGTGCTCCAACCCCTGGTCGTGACCCGTCATGGCGCCGGCTACCGCCTCATCGCCGGCGAGCGGCGCCTGCGGGCGGCACGTGCGGCAGGTCTTGCCGAGGTGCCCGTGGTGCTTCGCGACGAGGCGGCGCCCCAGGAGTCCCTGGCCCTCTCGTTGATCGAGAACATCCAGCGCCACGATCTCAACGCGCTGGAGGAGGCCGAGGCCTACCGGCGCCTCCTCGATGAGTACGGTCTCAGCCACGAGGCGATCGCCCGGCAGGTTGGCAAGAGCCGAACGCACGTCAGCAACGTGCTGCGCCTGCTGGGCCTGGCATCCGCGGTGCAGGGAGCCCTCCTCAGCGGCGCCATCACCGCCGGCCACGCGAGGGCGATCGCCGGCGTGCCGGAGCACCTCCAGGAGGAGGCGTTGCGCCGCATCCTCCGGGAGGAGATGAGCGTTCGCGAGGCCGAGGCGCTCTCCCGGGAGCTGGCCGCGGGAGATGCCCGGGCGCCGCGCCGGCAGCGAAGCCGCGAGCAGGACCCGGACACGCGGGCGCTGGAATCCAAGTTCCGAGATGCCCTCCAGGTCCGTGTGAGCCTGAGCCGCGGGCGCAAGGGGGGCAGGCTGGTGATCCAGTTCGCCACCGACGAGGAATTGGACGCCCTCTATCGGCTGGTGGTGCTCGGAGAACGCGCCACGCCCTAGCGGGGAAGCCCACCGGCATGGATCTCCGCAGATCAGAGTTTCACGTGCGACATGACGGTGAAACAACAATTGTCCACGCGGCTCGGGCGGCGGGGCGGTTCTTCCTGGCCCTTCTCCCGGCACCCGACCGGTTGACGGTGAAACACGGCCGTGGCACGATTACCCGGTGGCGATCGACCAGCCTCCCAGCGAGTTCCAGGTTGGCTTCCTGCTGGGAATCCTCGCCGGGGAGGGCCACTTCGGCGGCGACGGGCGTCAGCCCGAGGTCACCCTGCGGATGCACACCCGCCACGAGCGCATGTTCCGCTGGCTGGAGAAGACGTTCCCGGGTGGCCGCCTCTACGGCCCTTACCACCACGGGGGGCGCAGCTACTACCAGTGGATGGCGCGCGGTAAATACCTGCGCCAGCACCTGGCCCCCCTGATCGGTGGTCGCCTGGCCGAGCTCGATGACCACGCCGCCGGGCGGTTTGCCACGATGTGCGCCAACTACGGCATCAGCATCGATCGCATCGAAGGTGGGGAGGAGCAGGCGGGGTAGAATCGCCCGGTGCCTCCATTGCGGTCCAGCCGCGCCCTCGCCGGCTCACCAGGGCACGCCCGGGCCACGCCGCCCCGGACCTGAGAGATGTCCAGCTACCCCTCTCTGACCACCTTCCCGCCCGCCGAGAGGCAATCCAAGTCGTGGCTGCGGGATTTCATCGAGGTTGTCCTGCTCGCGCTGGCGCTGTTCGTGATCATCTCGTTCGCCGTGCAGACCATCCACGTGATGGGACCGAGCATGGAGAACACGCTGCAGAACAACGACTTCCTGATCGCCAGCAAGATCAGCTACCGGCTGCACGAGCCGCAGCGGGGCGACATCATCATCTTCAAACCCAGCATCGACGCCCAGCACGACTACATCAAGCGCATCATCGCGGCGCCGGGGGATCACCTGCGCATCGCCCACGCGCAGATCTTCATCAACGGCCATCAGCTCAACGAGACCTACCTCCCCGAGCCCTGGACCTGGTCGGACACCTGGAACCAGGGCAACGAGGACACCGTCCCCTCCGGCCAGTACTTCGTCATGGGCGATAACCGCAATCACTCCACCGACTCACGCTTCCTGGGCTACCAGCGCAAGGACGCCTTCCTGGGCAAGGCGTGGGTGAGGATCTGGCCGCTGAGCTCGCTGACCGTCTTCAACCCGGTCTCGAACTTCAAGAACTGAGGGCCTGCTCCAACTCGATTCTCCATTTGGAAGCGGGAAATGAACCGAAGACGGTTCGCGCCTCGGCAACATGCTCCGCACTCAAGAAGCTCTTCCAATTCGCCGGCTGGTCCGCCGTCACCCGCCGCGTTTGGAAACCCGACCCGGCCTGGTTCGCCTGGGCGAGGTACTGCGCCAGCCGGTCGACATCACCGCGCCCCAACCTCCTGGTAACCGCCGCGAATGCCTCGAGGGGGTCTCGACACGCCTCGTCATGCGACAGCAACGTCCACTCGGGATGCCTCGCGGCAACCCTTTCCTGGACTTCAAGCTGGAGGGCGATCCACCATGAGAGCAGGGTGACCTCCGATCCGCCAGGCTTGTCGGGTAGGCCCATGGGGTTCACGATGGCCCGCACGATCTCGCTTTCCTGGCCGTAGAGGTCGGGCCTGACATGCCAGCCCATTTGAAGCCAGCTCGCCACCAGGTTCAACGGGTTCCTGCGAACGAGCACCATCGCGGGGCGGAAACGCTCGGCAATCCATTCGAGGGAGAACGCGCAGTAGGCGCTCTTGACGACGACATCGCGGCGCCGCTGGATACCATGGCGGCCTGCGACGATGGCCAGGCGATGCCTCAGGCTCACGGGCGTCGTTCCAAGGGACGGGCGGACGGCGAAGGCTCGCCCCCAGACATGTGCATAGATGGGGCGATCGTCCCCGACGGCAACCAAGGGCCATAGCCCGCACGAGGCCACCATGTCCTGGGCGGTTTTTTCCAACACCGGGTTATCCGGCTCGTGCACGTAAGCGGAACGGAGTGCTGCCGACAGCGCCTCCCCGACCCACGTCGTCCCAGAGCGCCCCGGCCCCGCGACGAGCACTTTCACCTGAGGCGGTTCACGGTCAGCTCGGACACAACGCCAGGGCCTCGAGGTACTCGTCCACCGACGTGACGACGACGTGGGCCACCCTGCCCTCCCGGTCGATCACGAAGGTGCCCCGGTTGGCAAAGCCCAGGTCGGGGGCCTCCTGGCCACCTCCAGGGTGTCCGCGCTCATCTCAGCCCTCCAAAATCCAGCGCTCGACGTCTCGGCTGTACTCCAGCACCTCCGCGGGCTCGAAGAAGATCTCGATCTCCTGCTTGGCCCGCTCCGGGGAATCCGAGCCGTGGATCAGGTTCATCCCGATCGTCAGCCCGTGGTCGCCACGGATGGTCCCCGGCGCCGACTTGGCAGGGTCGGTCACGCCCATCATCTGGCGCACGTTGCTGACCGCGTTGGGGCCCACCAGCACCATCGCCACCAGCGGTCCGGAGGTGATGAAGGCCGCCAGGTCCTTGAAGAAGGGCTTCTCGAGATGCTCGGAATAGTGCCGCTGGGCCCGGGCCTCGTCCATCTTCATCATCTTCAGCGCGTGCAGCCGCAGGCCCTTGCGCTCCATGCGGCCGATGATCTCGCCGACCAGGCCGCGCTGCACGCCGTCCGGCTTCACCAACACGAGTGTCTGTTCGCTCATGTTTTCAGCTCCAGTTGGTGGGGCCGCCCAGGCGGTCCTCTTGGGTGTCCAGCAAGTCAGGTGAATAATATGGCGTCGTATTCAATTGACCTTCAGAAGGTCAACCTCCAGACCGCTGTAATGGCGTCGCACCACCAAGTGCGAGCCCGGATCGGCGGAAGGTGGCGTGGCTCCCGGCGCCGCGGCACCATCGAGCCGGATGAGCCACGTGCGGTGGCTTGGACGCGGTGCCGAAGTTAGGTCGGCCAGTGCTTGACTGTTCGGAAGTGCCCTGAAGTAATAGTAAGTGCCGCTCAGAGCCCACCCCGGGTCTGCGATGAGCCGATCGCCAGGCTGCACGTTGGCGGCGATGAAGCCGGTGGCCTCACGCCAATCCTGCTTCCGAATCGGGTAGTAGCTGCGGGCGCTGTTCAACCCTAGGGCTGCGACCGCGACCAGTAGCAGAGAACGAGCAACTGGACTCTGCCGCGAGATCACCAATCCCACGAGAATGGCGACGGCAGGCGCGATCTCGGCGAGGTAGCGCGGTATGAATAATGGAATGCGAAGAGAGAGCAGACCCAGGAGGAGTAGCGGCACCAGCATCCACGCTCCGAGAAAGCCGAATTCCCAGCGCATCAGAGGACCGACTCCCTCCCTCAGAAGCGCCGCGATGATTGCGGTGGCGACGAGCGCCAGAAGCGCGACGAGCCATCGCTGGCCGCCAGCGACGACGGCGATGGCGGCCAGGAAGCCGCGGAGGGAAAGCGGTGGGATGAAGTCGAAACCCTGAGTAGCGCCGCGGATGAACGACCGGGCGAGGGGGAGCAGTCCAAGGAGGATCGCCAGCCCTGCTAACCACGCTTGTCGTACTGGACGGCGACTGTGCAGGGGGACCGTGGCGAGGTGGGCCGCCACAAGGAGGAGACAGAGGGTCTGGGTGTACGCAAGCCCCAGGACGATCAGAACGTAGACCATCCAATTGCCTCTGCCACCGGTGGCGACGGCACGACGGAAGAAGAGAGACGCCAGAACCGCCAGGAACATCACCATCGCGTAGGGTCGGGCCTCCTGAGCGTAATACAGGGCGAAAGGGTCGAACGCCCACGCCAGTCCGGCGGCCGCCGCGGCGAAGCCTCCGAATAGCTCGCGAGCGAGAACCACCAGAACCGGCAGCGTAGCCACCACGAACACCACGGATAGCGATCGCATTGCGACCTCGCTGTCCCCAAAAACCGACCATGAGCGCAGGAGGGCGTAATACAAACCAGAACCCATGAAGCGACCCGTTATCGCGTTGGTGAAGAAGGTCCAGGTGGTGTCGGCCAGGACCCAGCCCAGGGCCTCGTCAAACCAGAGCCCACGGGCGCCCAGAGCATGCCACCCCAGTCCGCCAGCCACCACCATCTCCCCAGTCGCGGTTAGCGCGAGTCCATGGGGTCTGACTTCTATCCAAGCGCGCCAACGTACGAGGGAGCGGGTCACTTCAGAGGATGAGAAGAGATCCTGTCGCTCATGTTGTCAGCTCCAATTGATGAGTCCGGGCAGCCCGTCCTCGTTCCTGAGCGGCCCGATGGCCGCCAGCCGCATCGGCTGTTCCGCATATGTCTCCCGCGCCAGGCGCGTCACGTCCTCAGCGGTGACGCGGTCGAGGGACGCCAGGGTCTCCTCCATCTCGATGATCCGCCCGGTCAGGAGTTCCTGCCCCCCCAACCAGGTCGAGACCGCGCCGGTGCTCTCCAGGCGCAGCACCATCCGCCCCTTGAGGTAGGCCCGCGCCTTCTCCAGCTCGTCGCTGCCGACGGGCTCCTCGGCGATGCGGTGGAGCTCGTGCATCACGGCCTTGAGCGCCTCGTCGGCGCGGTTGGGGTCGGTGCCTATGTAGACCCCGGCCGACCCGGTGTCGGCCATCTTCCCGGCCCACGAGTGGACGTCGTAACAGAGCCCGCGCTTCTCGCGGACCTCGAGGAACAGCCGCGAGCTCATCCCCTCGCCCAGGACGGTGTTCATCATGTCGATGGCGTAGCGGTCGGGGTGGAAGTAGTCGATGCACCGCGTGCCCACCACCAGGTGCACCTGCTCGGTGGGGCGCTGGACGACCTGGACCCCGACGTCGCCGCCCAGCGGTGCGGCGGCGGGGAAGGCGGCGCGCTCGCCGCGGCGCCAGCCGTCGAGATAGGGCGCGGTCACGTGCAGCGCCTCCTGGGGATCGACGTTGCCCGCGATCACCACCACCAGGTTCTGGGCGGCGTAGTGGGTCAGCAGGTGCTCGCGCATGCGGTCGCCGTCGACGCCCGGGAGGTTCTCCTCGGTGCCCGCGATGTCCACCCCGAGGGGATGGTCGGGCCACATCATCTCCTCGAAGACGGTGTGGACGTGGTCGCCCGGGGAGTCGCGGTACATCCGCAGCTCCTCGATGATCACCTCGCGCTCCTTATCGACCTCCTCGGGCTGCATCAACGGGTGCAGCACCATGTCGCAGAGAACTGAGACGGCCTCCTTGAGGCGGTCACCGGAGACCCGCGCCCAGTACATCGTGGCCTCCTTGTCGGTGGCCGCGTTGAGCTCTCCGCCGATGCCCTCGATGGCCTCGGCAATCTCCTTGGAGCCGGGGTACTGGTCGGAGCCCTTGAAGAGCATGTGCTCCACGAAATGGCTGATCCCGGCCAGCTCCCTGGACTCATAACGGGAGCCCACGCTGAACATCAGGGCGACGCTGACCGACGCTCGCGCGGCCATCGGCGCGGTGATCAACCGCGCGCCGGAATCGAGGACCTCCAGGGTGTGACCTGAAGCCACCATTTCGCTGGAGGGCATCGGAACTTACTATACCGGCGTGCCCTCTTCTCGCCCCGCGGCCCGAAACAGCGCCAGTGAAGGCGTCGCCGCGCTTCGCGACGCCGCCGAGGTGGTGGCGCTGCGCCTCTCCGGGGACGACAGCGACGCCGACCTCCAGGAGCTCGCCGAGGCCCTGGGACGGCTCGAGACAACCTGCGCCGAGCTGACCACCGCCAATCGTGGAACCTGGAAGGCCCGGCTGGTGGCCGCCCGAAAGCACTTCCACGAGGCGCGGGACCTGCTCGACGACGGCGAGCCCGCCGACGCCGTCGCCCTGGAGGTGATGGCCGGCAGGGAGGGGCTCCGGAACTAGCCGGAGGTCTCCCCCGCGACGCCTACCCACTCCCCCCAGCGGCGCTGGACATCACCGACGTCATCCGCGGTGGTGGGCCGGACCCAGCGCCCGCCCTGGTAGCGCAGCCCGGCGGCGATCGCCACCCGGCGCCGGAACTCCCAGTTGGCCGCGCCGTTGCCCTCGGCGAGGCGGCGGTGGCCCCGGAACTGCAGGTAGTGGTACGAGCCGCCCGCCTCCCAGTGACGGCGCACGTCGTCCCAGCCGCCCACCTCCGTCATGTGCTCGGACTCGATCACCTCCTCGAGCTCGTGCAGCGCCACCGGCATCACGTGGAGGTGGGCATGGAAGACGGTCTGGCCCGCGCCGCCGTTCTCCCAGAGCAGCGGCTCGACCCCGTAGCTCTGGTGGACGAAGCGCATCGCCAGGTCGGCCTCGGACTGGAGCTCTTCGGTGACCACCGGCGACGCCGCACCGTAGCTGGGCAGGTGCTCGCGGCTGACCAGGAGGAGGTGCCCGGGTACCACCGGGTAGAGATCGGGGATGGTGTGAACGTGCCGGCCACGGCGCAGCGCGACCGGTTGAGCTGCCTGGGCGCAGAAGACGCAGTCGGGATCGTCGGGCACAAAGCTGCGCTCGGCCACGACCTGGCTCAGCCTGACGGTGAGGTCAGGATGGCCCTAGCGGGGTCCTCGGCCGCCGCCACCGCCGAAGCCACCGCGGCCGCGGTCGCCGCCCTCCATGGTCCGCCGGTTGCCGTAGTTCACGACCTCCTGTCGACGGGGGTTCAGCGGGCTGATCACGACCCGGCGATCAGGCTCCTCGCCCTCGCTCTCGGTGGTCACCTCGGGATCGTCGGCCAGCGCGGTGTGGACCGCCCGGCGCTCGAAGGGCTGCATCGGCTCAAGCCCGATGCGCTCCTGGTTCTGCTTGGCGCGGTCGGCCACGCGCAGCGCCAGGTCGCGGACGGAGTCCTCGCGCCGGGCGCGGTAGCGCTCGATGTCCAGGACCACGGGTTCGGACTCGGGCATCTCCCGCCGGACCATGTTGTTGAGCAGCAACTGGAGCGCGCGCAGGGTGTCGCCCCGCCAGCCGATCAGCGCCCCGAGGTCGGCGCCCCGGATGTCGATGATCGCGGGACCCTCGTCGCGGCCGTCGAGGCGGTGCTCGACGCTGGCCTCGATACCCATGCGCTCGAGCACCTCCACCAGCAGCCGCTCTGCCACCAGGGCGTGCGCCCGCAGCACGGTGACCCGGATCTTGGCCTCGGTGCCCCCCATCCCCAGCACGCCGCCGCTGGGCTCCTGCAGCACCTCGACCTCGACGCGCTCCGGGGGCACCTGGAGCTGGGTGAGGGCGCCGTCAAGCGCCTCCTCAATGGTCTTGCCGGTGGTCTCGATTGAAGGCATATTCGGTCTCCCTCACGCCCGGCGGTCTGGCCGGGCGGGTTTGTTCTGGTGCGCCTAACGGCGCTTGTTGCGCCTGCCTCCGGCCGGCTGCTTGCGCCCGCCCCCCGAGCCGTTGCCGTTGCTGCCGTTGCCGTTGCCGGTGATGTCCGCCGTGCCGCGCACGTCGCTCCCGCTGTTACTTGCCTTGCCATTGCCCCTGCCGTTGCGGTTGCCCGCGGGGGCCGCCATCGGCTCGGGCTTGGTGCCCAGGATGGGCAGCTGGCCCCAGCCGTTGACGAAGTACTGCTGCCCGATCGAGAACAGGTTGCTGATCACCCAGTAGAGGACCAGCCCCTGTCCGATCCGCGAGTTGAAGGCGAAGTACACGATCACCACGGGCATGATCAGGCTCATCGTCGAGCTCATCTGGGCCATCTGGGCGGCCTGGGAGTCATCCCCCTTGGCCGCCGGCGCAGGCGTCATCATCTTCGACTGGACGAACGTGGTCATGCCGGCCAGCGCGGGCAGGATCCAGGTGATGGGATGCGTGTAGGACGCCGGGTGGGTGAGGTCGGCGATCCAGAGGAAGTGGGGGTCGACGTTGCCGTGGAAGTTGTAGATCGACTGGTAGAGGCCGATCAGGATCGGCAGCTGGGCGAGGGTCGGCAGGCAGCCGGCGAGCCCGCCGAGGGGGTTGATGCCGTGCTCCTTGTACAGGCCCTGCTGGGCCTGGATGAACTCCTGGGTGGTGGTCTTCCCCTTGTACTTCTTGCGCAGAGCCGCCAGCTCGGGGGCCACGCGCCGCTGCTCCGCCTGGGTTTTCTTGGACATCGTCAGCTGCTTCTGGTAGAGCGGGAAGAGGCAGAGCTTGATCATGACGGTGAGGAAGATGACCGCCAGGCCGTAGGCGCCGATGGCGCGGAGCGGGCCGACCGCGTTGAAGACGTCGTAGAGGTGGCTGAGGACGAAGGTGAAGGGGATCTTGAGCAGGCCGATGGCATCGCCGATCGGCTTCAGGAAGTTGAGGGGGCTGCTCGCGGCGATGACCAGGCTGGTCAGCGTCACTGGCAGGCCAAATCAGGGCACCGGGTCATAGCCCCCCGTGGTGAACGGGTTGCAGCGGAGAATCCGCCACACCGTGAGCTTCCAGCCTTTGAAGAACCCATATTTGTGGATGGCCTCGTACCCGTAGTGAGAGCAGCTCGGGTGGTAGCGGCAGCCGCCTAGGACGCCTAGGACGGGCCCGAGGGTGAGCTGCCAGGCCCGGATCAGGACGAGGGAAACACGGGCCATCGAGTTTTCACAAGCCTAGCACCGCGGCCGCCAGGGCCCCGAATTCAGCATCGAGTTCAGCGAACCCCGCCGCCGCCGCCGCCGGGCGGGCCACCACCACCAGGTCGACGCCCCGGTCGGATCGCTCCAGGACCGGCCTCGAGATCTCCCGCAGCCGCCGCTTGACGAGGTTGCGGGCAACGGCGTCGCCGACCCTGGTGGAGATCGAGAACCCGACCCGGGGATGGTCCAGCGCGTTGTCCCGCCAGTGCACCACCATCAGCCTGCCGTGCCGGGCCTGGCGGCTGGAGTAGACGTGGCGGAAGTCCATGCCACGTCGCAGGCGCAACCGCGCCAGCATGAGGAAGGCCCCTGCGCCTAGGGGAGGAGCTTGCGGCCGCCGGGGGTCAGGCGCTTGCGCCCCTTGAACCGGCGAGCCTTGATCACGCGGACGCCACCAGGAGAGGCCATGCGGGTCAGGAACCCGTGGACGCGCCGGCGGTGGAGCTTCTTGGGCTGGAACGTGCGTTTCATAAGGCCGGAGGAGTATATCGGGTGACCGCTTCACCACCCTGTTCACCACCCTTGCGCGGGGGCGCGCTCGAGGCCTCCGTGAGGGTCTCCCACGAACGGATTTTCGCCACTTGCAGGGCCCCGGACGCATCGCTATGCTTCACCGGCCCCAGGGGAAATGAAAGGCGGCGGGATGAACAGGTTGTCCACACCCCAAGCCCGCGCTCAGGTTCAGTTTTCCACCTCCAGGGCGTAACTGTGGATAAGTCGGAAGCGGGGGGAAGGCCTTTAAAGTGCAGGAAGTAAACGCCGAAAACATCTGGCAGGCGGCCCAGGAGGAGTGGCGCTACCAGATCGCCAAGCCCAGCTACGAGGCCTGGCTGAAGAACACCCGTCTGATCTCGCTCGACGGGCGCTCCTTCCACATCGGCGTCCCCACCAAGCTCGCCAAGGACTGGCTCGAGGATCGCTACCAGGCGCTGATCAAAGAGACCCTCAGCGCGATCATGGCCGGCGACGTCGAGCTGACCTTCGAGGTCACCGAGCAGCGCCACCTCGAGGAGGTCTTCGAGGAGATCGTCGATGACACCCCAGTCATGGATGAGCCCGAGTACGATCCCCACTCAAGCCAACTGAACCCCAAGTTCACCTTCGACTCGTTCGTCCCGGGCCACAACTCCCGCTTCGCCCACGCCGCGGCGCGCGCCGTTGCCGATGCCCCCGGCGAGGCCTACAACCCCCTCTTCATGTACGGCGGTGTCGGCCTGGGCAAGACCCACCTGATGCACGCCATCGGCCACGCGGTGATGAAGAAGGGCCGCCGCCGCAAGGTCGCATACGTCACCAGCGAGCGGTTCATGAACGAGATGATCGAATCGATCCGGCGCAACTCGATGAACGAGTTCCGCAAGCGCTACCGCAACTGCGACGTGCTGCTGATCGACGACATCCAGTTCCTGGCCGGCAAGGACCGCACCCAGGAGGAGTTCTTCCACACCTTTAACGCGCTGCACGAGCTGAACCGCCACATCGTGATCAGTTCGGACCGCCCCCCCAAGGAGATCCCCACCCTGGAGGACCGCCTGCGCTCTCGTTTTGAGGGCGGCCTGATCGCCGACATCCAGCCCCCCGACTTCGAGACCCGCGTGGCCATCCTCAAGTCCAAGGTCGGGCCCCACAACCGGCTCGTCCCCGAGGAAGTGCTGACATTTATCGCCCACAAGATCCAGCG
The DNA here is from genome assembly GCA_036741395.1 of Candidatus Dormiibacterota bacterium. Classification (GTDB taxonomy): domain Bacteria; phylum Chloroflexota; class Dormibacteria; order DASZGP01; family DASZGP01; genus JAXDLW01. Next base: position 39,722 of record DAINSI010000001.1, on the reverse strand, counting down.
CAACATCCGCGAGCTGGAGGGCGCCCTGATCCGCGTCCTGGCCTACGCTTCGGTCACCCACCAGCCCATGACCATGGAGATCGCCGCGCGCGTCCTCGAGGACATCCTGCCCACCGCCGACACCCGCTCGCTGTCCGTGGACGGCATCAAGAAGGTCGTCGCCAACTTCTACGGCCTCTCCGTCGAGGAGATGTGCGGCAAGCGCCGTGACCGCCACATCGTCTTCCCACGGCAGGTGGCGATGTTCATCATCCGCGAGGAGACGGCGTCGTCACTGCCGGCCATCGGCCAGGCCTTTGGCGGCCGCGACCACACCACCGTTCTGCACTCCTACGAGAAGATCGTCCAGGACTGCCAGGACGACCCCCGGGTCAGCAGCGAGGTCGCCAAGATCCGTGAGCTTCTCTACCGCTGACATGATGGCCGACACCGACGCACTCATCACTTACCAGCACCCCACCCGGCGATCGAGGCCACAGGCGCGACTGTTGGAAACGGGGGAGAAGCTGTGCGGGCGTCCAACAACCTCCCCCGGGCCCCGACTTACGAACTTTTGTAGCGCCGCCGTCCACAGCATCGCGACCTATAATTTGTCGGGATTCGGAATACGGAAGCGGGGCTTTTCCCAGTTGTACACCGCCCTATCCCTACTACGAATAGTTAATCTGCAGGCGGTCACTTAAATGGGATGGGTGTGTAAGTCATGAAGCTGACCTGTTCGCCCGAAGCGCTCAGCCAGGCACTGCAGGTGGTCTCGCGGGCCGTGAGTCCCCGGACCACCCTGCCGATCCTCAACAACGTCCTCCTCGAGACGTCGGACAAGGGGCTGCGCCTGACCGGCACCAACCTCGAGATCGGCATCGTCAACCACGTCGCCGCCGAGGTCCACTCGGAGGGATCGGTGACCCTGCCGGCCCGGCTCCTCACCGAGTTCGTGGCCCAGCTCAAAGAGAAGCAGATGGACATCGAGCTGGACACCAAAACCCAGACCCTAAGCGTCAACTGCGGCCCGTACCACAACGTCAAGATCAAGGGCATCGACCCCGCCGAGTTCCCCGCCCTGCCGGCGCGGGAGGATGGGCTGCGGGTCGAGTTGCAGCAGTCTGAGCTGCTCCCCGCGATCGAGCAGACCGTGGTCGCCGCCAGCAGTGACGAGGGCCGCCCGGTGCTGACCGGCGTCTACACCCAGCTGGGCCCGGAGACCCTGACCCTGGCCGCCACCGACGGCCACCGCCTCGCGGTCAAGACCCTTAGCGCCGTTTCGGCCGAGGGATCCAGCGGCAACGAGCCGGGGGCCGACGGCGCCGACTCGGTGATCATCCCCGCCCGGGCGCTGCAGGAGTTGGCCCGGGTGCTCAAGGGCGACGGCCGCGTGGAGATGGCCATGGGGCGCTCCCGCAACCACGTCTTCTTCAAGGCCGAGGGTGTCGAGGTGATGTCCCGTCTGATCGAGGGCACCTACCCCAACTACTCCCAGGTGATCCCCCCGGCGCCCGCCAACACCACCATCACGCTGTCGACCAAGGAGCTCCACGAGCGCGCCCGCGCCGTGGCCATCTTCGCCCGCGACAGCGCCAACGTCGTCCGCATCAAGACCGAGGCCGGCGAGATCTCGATCTCCGCGACCACCAGCGAGGTGGGCTCCAGCGAGGCATCGGTGAGCGCCGAGATCGAGGGCGCCGACATCCAGATCGCCTTCAACTCGCGCTACCTGCTCGACGTCCTGGGCCTGCTGGGCTCGGACAAGTGCGTCCTCAGCTTCAACGGCCCCCTCAGCCCGGGGGTCGTGAAACCCGCCGGGAAGGACGACTACACCTACGTGATCATGCCCGTTCGCGTCGCTATGTAGCGTAAGGGGCCATGGGTACAGACGGGACGGGGCGGGACGCGTCATCCGGTCCCGGCCGTCTGCTATCGCGCGGTCCGGGGCGCCTCCCGACACCGTGGACGCCGGGCGCGCGCCTCGTGCACCGCCAGGACTGTGCGCTATAGTGCACATATGACTAAAAATATGACGGCAACCGAGGCCCGCGCCCGGCTGCTGGCACTTCTCGACCAGGTCGCCGACGGCGAGGAGGTCGAGATCACCAAGCACGGCCGCACGGTCGCCCGCCTCGTCCCGGCAACCGGGCCGCACTCCCTCAAGGGCCTCCTCCAGGGGGTGGCCATGACGTCGGCCGACGACGAGGACATTTTCAGCACCGGAGCCGCCTGGGATCTCTCTTGAGCACGGTCCTGCTCGACACCCACGTTCTCCACTGGTGGTCCGCCGAGCCCGAGCGCCTCAGCGCGACCGCCGCCGCCGCGGTGGACGCGGCAGAGGAACTGGCGGTGGCCGACATCACCTGGTTTGAGTTGGCGTGGCTGGCCCACCATGACCGGGTCCGGCTCACCGTACCGGTCGGAGCGTGGCTCAGGCGGCTGTCCGGCCAGGTCCGCACCCTGGCGGTCACGCCCGCGATCGCGGCCGCCGCGGTCGCCCTGCCGCAGACGTTCCCGGGTGACCCCGCGGATCGCCTGATCTACGCCACCGCGGTCGAGCACGGCTGGGGGTTGGTGACCAAGGACCAGCGACTGCGCTCCCACCGTCACCCCGCCGCGCCAACGGTGTGGTGACTCCCCTTCGGTAGGGGCGTACAATTGTTCGTATGAGCGTAGTGGGGAACGCTCGCCCGTGCTGATATCGATATCGCTCTACGCCTTCCGCAACTACATGAAGGAGACGGTGGAGCTGGCGCCCGGCGTCAACCTCTTCCTGGGGGCCAACGCGCAGGGCAAGACCAACCTGCTCGAGGCGATCTACCTGGCGGCGACATCGCGGTCACCGCGGGCTTCGGTGCTGGCCGAGATGGTGATGTGGGAGCAGGCCGGCGGCCGGGTGGTGATGGAGTTCGAGACCGGCAGCGAGACGCGGGCGATCGAGGTGCGGTTGGAGCGTGACCCCGGCAGCACCCGGACCAGGCGGACGATCCGGTTGGACGAGCGGCCGGTGTCGCCGCAGAAGGTGAGCGGGCTGGTGCGCACGGTGCTCTTCCACCCCGAGGAGATGGTGCTGCTGCGCGGTTCGGGGGAGGGGCGGCGCAAGCTGCTCAACGGAGTGCTGACGCAGCTGGATGGCACCTACGCCGAGAATCTCAGCCGGTACACCCGCCTCCTGGAGCAGCGCAACCAGCTGCTCAAGCGGGTCGCCGAGGACCTCGAGCCGCCCTCCGCGCTGGATTGGTGGACCGACGAGTTGAGCCGCGTGGGCGGCGACATCATGGACCGCCGGGCGGCGTTCGTGGACGACATCTCGGGGCGGATCGCGCGGCGCTACCGCGAGGTGGCCCCGGGCGAGGACCTCGACGTCGCCTACGCCCCCAGCGTCGCGCTCGGCGACGAGGCGGCGGCCTCGCTGGCCGCCAACCTGCGCTCCCGCCAGCGTGAGGAGCTGGCCCGCGGGGTGACGGTGGCCGGGCCTCACCGCGACGACCTCGAGTTTCGCCTGGGCGGCCTGACGGCATCGGCCCACGCCTCGCAGGGGCAGCAGCGCACCGCGATCCTGGCCTTCAAGCTGGCCGAGGTGGATGTCCTGGGAGCGGGTGGTCGCGCCCCGGTGCTGCTCCTCGACGACGTCATGTCGGAGCTGGACGCGCCCCGTCGGGAGCACCTCCTGCAGGCGGTCGAGGAATCGCCGCAGTCGGTCATCACCTCGGCCGAGAGCGGCTACTTCCCGGCGGGCTTCGCGGAGCGCGTCAACACCCGCGAAGTCGCCCGCGGCCGGGTGCAGCGGTGGAGCGCGTGACGCCCCGCGGCGACGGTGACGCGCGGCAGAAGACCCCCCGAGCCCCGCGGGACGCGCCGGTGTTCGACTCCCTGCCCCGGTCGCGCCGGGTGGTGCGCGGCGATGACGGCCCCCAGCCGATCGGCGAACTGATCATGCCCACGCTGGCGCGCCTGGGACTGAAGACCCGCGCCCGCCACCTCCAGGTCATGGGGGCGTGGGCCGGCGTCGTCGGTGACGCGGTGGCCGCGGGCGCCCATCCCACGGCGTACAACCGCGGCCGCGTCACGGTGGAGACCGACAGCCCCGCGCTGGGCCACCAACTCCACCTCCAGCGTCAGCTGATCATCGACCAGCTCAACGAGGTCATCGGCGACAAGGTGGTCACCGACATCCGCTTCCGGATGGGACCGACCCCATGACCGAGACGTCGATCGCCCCCGAGGTCTCCCAGGCCGCCGCGCTCAACCCCCAGCAGCAGGAGGCCTGCGACCACCTCGCCGGTCAGCTGATGGTGCTGGCCGGCCCGGGCACCGGTAAGACCCGCGTCATCACGCATCGCTTCCTCAACCTGCTGAGCGCCGGCGTGAGCACCGACAACATCGCCGTCTTCACCTTCACCGTCAAGGCCGCGGCGGAGATGGAGGCGCGGATCAGCGCCCTCTGCCAGACCGGCTTCCAGGAGCTCTACGTCAGCACCTTCCACGCCTTCGCCCTGCGCTTCCTGCAGCAGGAGGGCCATCGCCTGCCCATCCCGCGGCCGTTCCGTATCGCCGCCGACGTCGAGCGCTGGCAGCTGATGTGCCGCGTCCTGGAGCGTCTCCGACCCGACCAGCTCTACCGCCTGCCCCGCCCACGGGACGTCGCGCCCGACCTGCTCAAGTTGCTGGAGCGCGCCAAGCAGGAGATGGCCGGGCCCGACGATTACCACCGCATCGCCGCCGACATGGTCGGCGAGCGCCGCCTCGGTGCCGACGTCCAGGTCCAGGTCGCCGCGGTCTACGCCGCCTACCAGGACGAGCTGACCCAGGCCGGCCTGATGGATTTCGACGACACCATCTACTGGAGCGTGCGCCTGCTCGAGCGCGACCCCGACGTCCTCGCCCGCTGGCGCGCGAGGCTGACGCACGTCATGGTCGACGAGTTCCAGGACACCAACTTCTCGCAGCTGCGCCTGGTCGAGATGCTCGCCGGCGAGAACGGCAACATCGCCGTCGTCGGGGATGACGACCAGTCGATCTACAAGTTCCGCGGGGCCTCGGTGGCCAACCTGCGACGCTTCCGCCAGGTCTACCCCGGCCTGCGCATCGTCCGCCTGGAGACCAACTACCGCTCGACCCGTCCGATCATCGCCGCCGCCAACCGGCTGGTGGGGCAGAACCAGGAGCGCGTCCAAAAAGAGGTCGTATCCGACCGCGACGGCGGCCCGGCGCGCCTCTACCTCGCCCCCGACGCCGCCCACGAGGTGGCGTGGACCGTCGAGCGCATCGCCGAGCTGCTGGAGTCGGGCGCGGAACCCGCCGGCGAGATCGTGGTGCTGGTGCGCACCAACGCCCAGCTCCGCCCCTACACGCGGGCGCTGCAGCGCGCCGGGATCCCCTACCAGCTGTCCGGTGGCCGCGGCTTCCTCGACCAGCCGGAGATCAAGGACCTGCGCTCGCTGTTGCGCTGGGCCGTGGATCCCGCCGACACCCAGGCCGCGGCGCGGGTGCTGGGGATGCCCGGGGTGGAACTGCCGGGAGACGACATCCTGGCGCTGACCCGTGCCGCCGACCGCGACAAGGGCTCGCTGGAGGACGCCGCCGGGCCGGTGCTGCAGTCCGGTGACGACCAGGACGAGGAGCGCCACGCGGTGCAGGAGCGGCTGCGCAGCGCGCTTGAGCTGGTGCGCCAGGTCCGCCACCAGGCGCTGCGCGACCGCGCCGACGAGGTCCTCTACACCGCCCTCGAGCGCACCCGCTACGTCGACCTGCTCAGCTACCCCTCCGAGATCCAGCGGCGGCAGGCCGGCGCCAACATCGACAAGTTCGTCGACATGGCCCAGGGCTTCAGTGAGGCGTCGGGTGACGGGGACGCCACCCTCGCCGGCTTCATGGCCCACCTCGACGCCATCGAGGAGTCGGCCTCGGTGTCGGCGTCGACGCAGTCGATCCCCCCCATCGACACCGGTCGCGACGCCGTCAACCTGATGACCGTGCACCAGGCCAAGGGCCTGGAGTTCGGCGCCGTGATCTGCCCCGGGCTGGTCGAGGACCGCTTCCCCTTCCGCAGCCAGGGCGATGCCCTGCCCCTACCCCAGGAGTTGATCGTCGAGGAGGTCTTCAGCCGGGACCCCCGCATCGCCGAGGAACGCCGCCTCTGCTACGTCGCCGTGACCCGCGCCCGCCACTTCCTCTTCCTGAGCGCGGCCGAGCGTTACGAGGGCAGCAAGAAGTGGAAGCCCTCGCGCTTCATGGCCGACATGGGCTTCCTGCCCGCGCCCGACGGCACCACCGTCGAACCGCTGGCCCCCGAACTGGAGCCGTCGGTCGCAGCGCCCCCCGCGCCGGTCGCCCAGGCCGCCCTGCCGATGGACCACCCGGAGGTCCGCGAGCTGGCCGTCAGCTACAGCCAGCTCGACCTCTACCAGACGTGTCCGCGCGCCTACCAGTACCGCAACATCTACAACCTCCCCACCCGCCCCAGCCCCGAGCAGCAGTTCGGTGTGGCGGTGCACCAGGCCCTCAACCTGATCCTCCAGGAGGCGATCGACGGCCAGCCCGAGCTGGCGCGAGCGACATCCATCTTTGACGCCGCGTTTGCCACCGAGCGCTTCTGCGACCCCGTCAACCTCGACCTCTGGCAGCAACGCGGTCGGGACTTCATCGCCGCGCTGCACCGGCGCGGCCGCCTCGACGGCCGCAGCCTCCACGTGGCGCCCGAACAGCCCTTCAACCTCAGCCTGCCGGGCTTCCGCCTGCGCGGCCGCATCGACCGCATCGACCGCGCCAGGAATGGCTTCCGCCTGATCGACTACAAGACCGGCGAGGTCAAGGACGAGTGGCAGCTGGAGCGCGACCTCCAGCTGGGGCTCTACGCCATCGCTGCCGAGCAGGTCTTCGGCCTGCGGCCGGTGACGCTGGCGATCTGCTACCTGGAGGACGCCATCGAGGTCGAGGTGCTCAAGACCACCTCGCAGCTGCAGGCCGACCAGGAGCGCGCCGGCGACCTCGCCGCCGGGATCATCGCCGGGGACTTCGCGCCCCAGCCCTCACCCTGGAAGTGCGCCCGCTGCGACTTCCGCCTGGTCTGCGACGCCGCGATGTGACCACGGCGGCGGGTCGTCAGTCGAGGTCGTCGCTTCGGGGCAGGTTGGGGTCGACGGTGGCCGCGATCAGCTGCGCGATCTCGACCGATGAATCCTTCTGGGCGACCTTCTCGGCGCGGCCGCGCATGCGGTCGAAGGCCGGCGGGTCCGCGATCATGTGTTCACGGATGGCCTTGACCAGCTTGCGCGGGCTGGGGGTGTAGAAGCCGACCCCCTGTTCCTCCACATAGCGGACGTTGCCCTCCTCCTGGCCGGGGACGAAGCCGGTGAGGAAGATCGGCAGCCCGCTGACCAGCGCCTCGGTGATGGTGCCCGGGCCGGCCTTGGACGCGATGGCGTCGGCGGCGCGCATCAGCTCGGGCATGTTTTCGACAAAGCCGAGCGCGTGCACCGGGCCCTTCCACCGGCGGGCGGCGAGCTTCTTGCGCAGCTTCTCGTTGCGGGCGCAGACGACGATCAACTGGAGCCCGAGGTCCGCGTTGTCGAGGGCTTTGGCAAACGCGCCCAGCCGGCCGGCGCCCTCGCCCCCGGCCGCCAGCAGCAGCGTGGGCCGGTCCTCGAAGCCCAGCTTCTGGCGCATCTCCCGGCGCTCCGCCTGCGTTGCCGGGCCGCTGAAGTTGGGGTTCACGGGGAGACCCTCGACGTAGACCCGGCGGGGATCCAGGCCGACCTTGATGCAGTAGCGGCGGGCCTCGGCGGAGGGGACGACAACGAGGTCGGCGCGGCGCGTCAGCCAGAAGCGGTGCAGGTCGACCATGTCCGTGACCACTGTGATGAAGGGCGCCTTCAGCCCCACCTCGTCCATCACCTCGACGGTCACGTGGTTGGTCAGGGGGTGGAAGGAGACGATCCCCTCGGGCCGCATCTCCTGGATGCGCTGCTTCATGCCGGGTCGTACCTGGTGGCCGAACATGCGGATCGCCAGGCGCATCACGGCGCGGTTGTTGGTGGCGTGGAAGATGAAGCCGTACGTCCGCGGCAGGTGCTTGAGCATGAAGTTGTAGCGGTAGACGATCCAGCCCAGCAGCGGACCCCCGCCCTGCACGAAGGGGTCGAGAAGCTCGACCTCGAAGCGCCCGGGATACTCCAGCTCGAGGGCCCGATTGACGGCGTTGGCCGACGCCCGGTGACCCCCACCGGTGTCGGAGAAGAGGAAGAGGATCCGGGGCGCCATCGGTTCGGTGCGTAGGATACTTGGCATGGGTGCCGCCGCCGAATTCCAGGGCGCCGGCCGCCGGCTTGCCGTGGGAGAAATCACCACGGAGGTCCACCGCGACGCTTCAGGTTTCGATGACCTGCGCACCGAGTGGGAGGACCTCGAGCGGCGGTCGGCCGAGGACAACATCTTCATGACCCACCACTGGCAGCACGCCTGGTGGCGTGAGCTCGGTGGCGACGCCGACCTCCACCTGCTGGCCTTCCGTCACCAGGACCGAATGGTCGGCCTGGCCTCGACCTACCGCAAGCAGGCGGGGGGATTCCCGGTGGTCCGCTTCGGCGGCGGCCTGGAGGTGACGGACTACACCGGATTCCTGGTCGAGGGGGGCTACGAGGAAGCGGTTGGGCGCGCCTTCCTGGAGCACTGCCTGGAGTCACCGGGCCTGGTCCTGGACCTCCATTTCCTGCGCTCCGACGGCGTCACCCTGGCCGCCCTGACGCAGGCGGCGCGGGACATGGATCGGCGCTACAACATCGAGAACGAGGAGGTCAGCCCGCGGATCACCCTGCCGGGCGCCTTCGAGGCCTACTTCGCCACTCTGCGTAAGAAGGACCGCCACGAACTCCGGCGCAAGCGCCGGCGCCTCGAGGATGCGGGCGGCTGGACCGTCAAGGAGTCCGACGCCGCGAGCCTGGAGGAGGACCTCGAGGCGTTCTTCCGCCTCCACGCCGCCAGCACCCGGGCCAAGGCCGACTTCCTCACCCCCGACGTCCAGCGGTTCTTCCGGCACATCTGTCTGCACCTGCTCGAGGAGGGCTGGCTCTGCCTCCGCCTGCTGGTCCACCAGGACCGCCCGGTGGCGGCGGTGTTGGGCTTCGTCTATGGCAACAAGCTCCTGCTCTACAACTCGGGGTACGAGCCCGGGATGCTCAGCCTCAGCCCCGGCCTGGTGCTGATGAGTGAGGAGATCCGGCTGGCCATCGAGGCCGGCCTGGAGGAGCTGGACTTCCTGCGCGGCGATGAGAAATACAAATACGACCTGGGTGCGACCGACGTGGACCTGGTGCACCTGACGGTCGAACTGGCGTGAGCCAGTTCGCCCCGACACCGGAACTGGCGTGAGCTAATTCGCCACCCTCAGAATTGGCATAAGTGGAGATCGGTCGCGGTTGCATCCTGACGTGAGCGATCTCAGCGCGCAGAAGACCCGGACGGTCGCCGTCATCGCCGCGCACTCCTGCCCCTACAGCGAGGTGGGTGGGGCGGAGAACGGCGGCATGAGCGTGTACATCCGCTCGGTCACCGAGGAGTTGGCCCGTCGCGGCCTGCGCAGCGTCATCTTCACCCGCAAGGAGTACCCCCAGTCGCCCCGTGACCTCGACGTCCCCGAGGGTTGCCATCTGGTCCACGTCAGCGCCGGTCCCGAGCACCAGCTGGACAAGGCGGGCCTCTTCTATCACCTGCCGGAGTTCTACCGTGGGGTCAACGCCTGGGCCCGCGACGCCGGGGAGTCGTTCGACCTGGTCCACAGCCACTACTGGCTGAGCGGATGGGTCGGGCGGCGCCTCAGCCAGGCCTGGGGAGTCCCCTGGGTCCACATGGCGCACACCCTGGGCCGGGTCAAGGACCGCGACCGCCCCGAGGGGGCCGGCCGCGAGAGCGACCAGCGCATCGCTGTCGAGCTGGAGATCGCGCGCAGCTGCAACCGCCTGGTCGCGCCCACCGTCCGCGAGGTCGATGACCTGGCCTACCTCTACGGCGCCGACCGCTCGTGCATCGACGTCGTCCCCCTGGGGGTCGACCTCGAGCGCTTTCATCCCACCCGCGCCGCGCCCCTGCGGGCGCGCCTGGGGCTGGGCGCCGACGAGCGCGTGATCCTCTTCACCGGCAGGCTGGAGCGCCTCAAGGGCGTCGAGACCGCGATCCGCGCGCTGGCCCTGCTGCCGGCGTCGACATCGCCGCGGCGGCTGCTGGTGGCGGGCGCGGACAGCGGCAACGGGGTCAGCGAGGCGGGCGACTTCGCCGGCGAGGGGGCACGCCTGAGGGCGCTGGCAGCGGACCTCGACGTCGCCGACCGGGTCACCTTCCTGGGCGCCGTCGACCACCCGGAGCTGCCCGCTTACTACAGCCTCGCCGACGTCTGTGTGGTGCCCTCCTACAGCGAGTCGTTCGGGCTGGTGGCGCTCGAGGCCCAGGCCTGCGGGACGCCGGTGGTGGCGTCGCGCGTGGGCGGCCTGACCCAGGTCGTCGCCGACGGCACCACGGGGTTCACCGTCCGCGAGCACGAACCTGCCGCCTACGCCCACGCGCTCGACCTCCTCCTCAGCGACGAGGAGCTGCGGCGGCGCATGGGCGACGCCGGCGTGGAGCTTGCCGGGCACTTCAGCTGGGACGCCACCGCGACCCGCCTGGCCGACGTCTACACGACCACCGCGCGGAGCTACGGCGCGGCCGTGGAGTCGCTGCTGGGATAGGGCCCGGGCCCTCCCGCGAGGGCACCGGTGAGCGGGCTTGCGGCTGCTACGCTCTGGAAAATGCGGCGGCCGCGCGCGATCTGCTTCGACATGGGCTACACACTCCTGCGGCACACCCCGAACGGCCCCGAGCTCTACCGTCGGATCCTCGCCGCGCAGGGCCACGAGTTCGCGCTGGAGCTGGTCGCACAGGCGCACCGTCCGGCCCACGAGCTCTACATCCGTGCCACCCGGGAGGGTCGCGACTTCGAGGCCTCGATGGACCTGGCCCGGGAGTTCTGGACCGAGTACAACCTCCTCGTACTCCGTGGGCTGGGCGTGGAGGGTGAGCGCCTCGCGGAGCTGGGCGAGGCGGTCTTCACCAGCGCCTGGAGCGCGGATGCGTGGGAGGCATTCCCCGACGCCCTGCCGGCGCTTGAGGAGCTGCGTCGTATGGGAATCCCGATGGCGATCGTCTCCAATTTCGTCGATACGCTCCCGTCGCTCTGCCGCCAGCACGGCCTGACCGAATACTTCGACGTCATCGTGGCCTCGGTCGACGCCGGCGCGATGAAGCCCGACGGACGCATCTGGGACATCGCCCTGCGCCGCCTGGGCGTCCCGGCGCGCGACACCTGGCACATCGGCGACAACTACTGGGCTGACGTCATGGGCGCGCGTGCCGCGGGGCTGCAGGCCGTCTTCCTCGACCGCGACGGCGTCCTCGCCAACCCAGACTGCGCCCGCGTCTCCAACCTGGATGAGCTGGTGGCGATGGTCCGGGCGGTGGAGGGCGAAGAGGCGGCGGCGTGACGAGCGCCGACACGACGCGGGATGGTTCCCGTCTTCTCCCGGGTGCCCTCGACGACTTCGCCGCCTCCCAGACGGGCCACGCCCTGCAGCAGGTCGCGCTCCACCTCGAGGAAGGCGATGGTAGGACGATCGTCTCCGGCAGGGTGCTCACGGCGCGCCAGGCACGGGCGGTGGCGGAGCTGGCGCGGGCGCACGGCGCGGATGTCGACCTCAGGGTCGCCGCGGATCCCGACTCGGGGCTCGAGGAGGGATGGTCGGAGATCGCCGTGGGCCTGCTCGACCTCTGGCGGACGCCCGAGCGCGCTGGTGAGGAGATGGGCCGTCAGACCCAGTACCTTGCCGCCGACGGTCCGCTGCGCCGGTTGGGCGCCATCGGGGCCTGGGCGCTGGTGCAGGGCCCCGACCTGGCCATGGGCTGGGCCGCGCGCGCCGACCTCCGCGACCTGCCCGAGGGCGGCGGTGCCTCCTGGAAGGACATCCCCCGGCCTGTCGAAGGCGCCGCGCGCGAAGCCCAGCCGCAGGGGGTGGGGGCGCAGGCCGTCATCGATGGCGCCCGCGCCGAACTCGATGTGCCCTACGTCTGGGGCGGGACGACCCACGCGGGCTTCGACTGCTCAGGCCTGCTGCAGCGCGTCGTCCGCGAGGTCGCGGGGGTGCTCCTGCCGCGGCACACCAGGGACCAGCGGCGTGTGGGCCTGCGGGTGGTCGCCGGCGGGGTCGCGGCGGGCGACCTGCTCTTCGCCACCCCCCGGGGACAGAAGGTCGGCCACGTCGTCCTGATGACGTCCGACGCCACCGTGCTCCACGCCTGTCGCACCCAGCGCCGGGTGATCGAGGAGAGCCTGGAAGACAACGGCCGGCGCTACCAACACCAGGGCTGGCGGCGCCCCGTGCTGCTGGGCGGCTGAGCCGCAATGGCGGGCGCGGCCACCAACCTGGGCGACCGGATCGGGTCGTGGGATGACCTCTTTGCGCTGCGCGACCGGGAGGTGCACGTCGTGGGTGCCGGCAGCGTCGAGGGGGCACACCTGCTGCTCTTCCTCGCCGATCACGGGTTCAAGCGGCTCGTGGGGCACGACTTCAGCACCCCCGAGACCTTTCCCCGCGCCTTCAAGCGGGTGCACGTGGGCTGGCCGATGGCGGACCGGGAACGGATGCTGGAGAAGCTGCTGGAGTCGGTGCGCATGGTCTTCCGCGACCGCTACCTGGAGGGCGTCGACGGCGCCGACGCCATCGCGGTCACCCAGGGCTGGTACCTGTACGAGAGCAATCGCCCGCTCGCCCAGAGTCCTGGGCTGCAGCAGCGCTTCTTCAGCCTGGTCCAGCTGTACCTCGGGCTGTCACCCGGGCCGGTGGTCGGCGTCAGCGGCAGCCAGGGCAAGTCGACGACCACACGGTTGCTGCGCGACATGCTGGTCGCCGACGGGCGGGACGTCATATTTGCCGGCAATGATCGCCACGGCCAGCAGGCGCTGGACCGTTTGCAGACGGCCACGCCGGACACCCACCTGGTCCTCGAGATCAGCAACCGCCACCTCAAGATGCTGCACCGCAGCCCGCGGGTCGCGGTGCTCACCAACATCTACCCCAACCACCTCGAGGAGCACGGCGGCTGGGACGGCTATGTCGACGCCAAGGCGGGGCTGGTGCGGTACCAGCAGGAGGGCGACGTGGCGGTGCTCAACGGCGACCTTGACGTCACCCGGGGTCTCGCGGCTTTGACGCCAGCCGCAACGTACTGGTTCGGCGAGACCCTAAAGAGTGCGGCCGACGAACCGGTGCGAGCGCGGCCGGGCGTGGTCGCGGGCGATGAGACCGTCAATGCCGCCGGCCCCTGGCCGGACGCCTCCGCGCGGTCGTGGTCGATCGAGGTCGCCGGCATCCCGGTGGCCGGCCGGCACAACGCGCTCAACGTTGCCGCCGCGGCCTGCGCCGCCCTGGCGATGGGCGTGGCGCCGCCGGCCGTCACCGGCGCGATCCGTGACTTCAGGGGGCTGAAGCACCGCATCCAGTTCATCTGGTTGAGCGACGGGGTGAGCTACTACGACGACCTCAACAGCACCACGCCGACGGCCAGCGAGGTGGCGCTGCGGACGCTCGGGCAGGACGTGGTCTGGATCCTCGGTGGCGAGGACAAGGGCCTGGACAGCACCTCACTGGCGAGGACCGCGCAGGGCCGCGTGCGCAGGGCCCTGGCCCTGCCCGGCGGCGGCACCGAGGCGATCGTCGCCAACCTGCTCGCCGAGGGTGTGGAGGTGGAGCGTGTCGCGGACTTCGGCGCCGCGGTGCGGCGGGCGGTCGAGGTGGCGCGGGATGGCGACTCGGTGCTGCTGTCGCCGGCGTGCCCGGGCTTCTTCACGCTCTACTACGTGGGGGCCGATGAGGACTCCGGCTTCAAGAAGCAGGTGCGGGAGGCCACCCTCCCCACTTCTCCGCCACCTACTTTTCCGCCACCTACTTTTCCTCTTGCTCGTAGACCTCGAACGTGAGCGGTTCCTGGCTGATGACCTCAAGGTCCGCGCCGCAGCCGGTGCAGACCAGGATCTCCCCCAACTGGGGCACGTCGGCCTGGACCTCGGTGCTGCACTCGGGGCAAGCTGCCATGACCTCGATTGTAGAGAGATGAGCGGGACATCCCCGGGACACACGCCGCTGCAGGCGGATGCGGCGCTGGCGCGCTGGGCCGGCGTCGATCGGCTCTGGGTCAAGCGCGAGGATCTCAACCCCACCGGCTCGCACAAGGACCGCGGCGCGGCGCGGCAGATTGCGGCGTGCCAGGAGCGGGGCCACGCCGTCGCCGTCATCTCCTCCTCGGGCAACGCCGCGCTGGCGGCAGCCGCCCGGGGCTCGATCGCGGGGGTGACCGTGGTGGCGTTGCTCTCGCCGCTGACCGAGCCCGCCAGGGCGGCCGCCATCCGCGCCGCCGGGGGGCGCGTGGTCGTCACCACCAAGCCCATCAACTTCACCCTCCGCCTCAGCCGCGTCTGTGGCTGGCCGGACCTGCGTCCGTCGCAGTCGGTGGAGGCGCTGGAGGGTTTCGCGGGCCTCGGCGAGGAGCTCGCCGTGGAGCTCGCGGAAGGTGTCGCGCTGCTCGGGTACGCCAGCAGCGGCACCACCTTCCAGGCCGTGGGCGCGGCCCTCCGCGAGGCCGGCCGCGGGCTCCCGCTCCACCCCGTGCAGGCCGGCCTGGTCAACGGGCTCAGCCGCGAGTTCGGGCGCCCCGGTGATGGGCGGCGGAGCCTGGTCGGCGACCTCGGGGTCAAGGTGTCGGCGCGCGCCGGCGAGGTCGTCGACCTGGTCCGCCGCAGTGGCGGGGAGGCGTGGTGGGTCGATGACGCGTCGATAGCCGAGGCCGGCCAGGCCCTGCGGGCGTCCGGGCATGCGGTTGCGCCGGAGTGCTGGGCGGCCCTCGCCGGGCTGCGGATGGCGGCCCGTGAGGATGCTGTGCGGGAGGCCTGTCTGCTGCTCACCGGGCGCGCCGTGGTCGACCCCAGCGCGCCGCGGCTGGAATTGCCGCTGGCAACGTTCGCGGGTGTCCTCGACAGCCTGGAGGACCTGCGCTGATGCGCCCAACCCTGGACGCCGCCGTCGCGCTGGCCACCGCGCGGCTGGAAGAGGACGGTCTGCGCCCGGTGGTGGCGGCCCACGACATCTGGCTGGCGGCCGGCCTGCAGCGCGCTCTGCCAGGGACGGCGCTGGCCTGCATCTCCGCCAGCGACGCCGTCGACGTGCTGCGCGGGCGCGGCACCGAGGTCTTCTGTCTCTCGGAGCACAGCGGACCCGAGGCGACCGCGGGCATGTCCTCGCTGGACCTCCTGCGCCACCCGGCGACCGGCGAGTTCTTCCGCAGCCTGGGCCCCACCGCGGTGCTCTCGTTCAAACCGTCCGAGCGCATCGCCGAGGCCGTCACGGCGCTGGGCGGGAGGCTGCTGGCCGCGCCCAGCAGCGCGGCGCGGGCCTACGAGAACAAGCTCGCCTTTGTCGCCGCGGCGGAGCGCGCCGGGGTGCCGCGACCGCGCTGGGACGCCCGCCGGCTGCCACTGGTGTACGCCGACCTGGTCGAGGACTTTGGCGCGCCGGTGGTGGTGCAGGGTCCTCGCGGCAACGCCGGGCAGCGCACCTGGTTGGTCGACAACCAGGCGCAGCTGGACGTCGTCAACGCGCGCGAGCGGAGCGGCAGCATGCGCGTCGCGGAGTGGATCGACGGCCTTCCCTTCACCGCTTCGGGCGTCGCCTTCCGGGGCGACGGCGCCGGTATCGAGGGGGGCCACCCCCCCGCGGTCAACGAGCCGTGCCGCCAGGTCACAGGCGTCGATTGGCTGACGCCGGAGCAGCTCGGTTCGTGCGGCAACGCGTGGGGGGAGGGGCGCCTGGTGGCGCACCGCGCAGAGATCGAGCGCTGCGTGCGCGCGCTCGGCGCCGACCTCGCCGCCAACAACTACCGCGGCCTCTTCGGCGTCGACTTCGTGCTCGCCGCAGACGGCCCGCTGGTCATCGAGGTCAACCCGCGCATGGTTGCCTCATTGCCGGAGGCCACGGAGCTGGACGTCGAGGCCGGCCGCGCACCGCTGGTGTTGCTTCACCTGCTGGAGATGCTGGATGCCGACCTCGGTGCGCTGTCCGCGGAGGACGCCACCGCGCCCGTCGGTGTCGCGTCGCAGGTGATCGTGCATCAATTCCCGCACGACCCTCCGCGGCGGCCGCGCGGTGGTGTCTACAGCGTTTCGGATGACGGGCCACCGGCGTACCTGCGACCCGGCGCCGGCCTCGAGGATGTTCGTGACGGGAATGAGTTGCTGCTGCTGGTGCGACGGACTGCAGAGCCGGTCACCCCAGGTAAGGAGTGCGCGCGGATTTATGCGCGGTCAGACCAGGGGGAGAACACCACGGGTGTGCGCCAGCTGGTCCACGCTCTGCGCACCGGCGGCCTCTGATTCCCTAGAGATTGCCGCCGCCAGCTGCCGCCAGAAAGCCGGTCTCCAGGGCCCAGAGGTCAGGAAAGACCGACTCCGCCAGCGGCCACAGGAACTGCTGGCTCTTTTCACTATCAAGCACGGCGGGGCGGTGCAGTAGCTCGGCGTCAGCCAGCGCCCGGGCCAACGGTATCGACGCCGTCACGGTTACGCGCAGGTCCCCCAGTATCTCGGTGAGGTCGCCGGTGCCGTGGGCGCGGTTTTCAACCAGGCAGATCTTGTCGCGAAGACCCAGCCGTCGCAGTGCAGCCACACCGCGGTAGAGGTCATGGACCCCGGTGGGTGTTGTCGCGAAGACGTAATAGATGGCATCCACGACTTCGAGGACGTCGCGGTTGAGGTCGCCGGTACCCGAGGCGAGATCGATCACGACCACGTCAAATTCCCGGTCATCGATGTGCGCCAGCAGCGGCGCAACCACGGCCTGCGCCCCAGGGTGCTGTACCGCATGCGCCGGGCCGAGGAGGACGCGGGCGCCGCTCTCGTGGCGCAGTAGGGATCTCTCGAAAGCCGCCTCATCGAGGCCTCGCGTGGCTAGCAGGTCGTCCAGGGTGGGGCCATCGAGGCCCAGGCGAATGGCCATCGACGATGCGCGCGTGTCGAGGTCGAGGAGGGCGACCCGGGTGGGCGAGTCTCCCGGCTCTGAGCGCCAGGCCCCGGCCGCCAGTCCGATCGCCGTCTCGGCAGCGAGCGTTGATTTCCCGGTACCACCGCACATCGAGAAGAACGCCACCCGCCTCGCCCTCGGCCCGCGCGCGGACGGCGCTCGGCGGAGCTGCAGGACAGCTGCGCCCGGGATTGTCACCATCCCTGGTGGTACCACGACGGTGGCAGGCGCAACCGAGCGACGCGGCCGCAGACGGTAGGTGCCATACAGCAACAACCACCTGTCGACCGGGCGACCGGCGACGCGGCCCCACGCCAGGATCGCGCCCCCGAACAGGAGGACCACGCCGGGTGGCAGGCGCACCACCAGGGGGAGGTGACTGGATAGAAATCCCCAACCGGTCATGGAAAAGATCACCAGGTAGAACAGGTGTGGCGCGGTCAGACCAAATGCGATGCGGTCCTCCGCATCCAGCCCCTGTGGTGCGCGCCGTCCATCCATTTTCATCCTCTCCACGCCGCTTTCCGCGGCATTTCCTCATGCCCCTGAACAACGATCCTGGCGGCGCATGGAAGACAAGTTGCGGACACAACCGGTGCAGCCGCTGCGCAAAATGCGCCGGAAATGACTATGCTGACGAAAACTCACCCACGGAGGACATCACTTAATGTCGGAGCAGCCAAACGCCGCGGCAGGAATGACGCCGCCCGCCCGGAAACGCGCAACCACCCGGCGACGCAGCACAACCGCCCGGCGCGTCAGCGCCGCCGGCACCACCAGTGGCGCAACGACGCGCAAGCGGTCCACCACCAGGAAGACCGCAGCCACCAAGACCGCGACGGCGCGCAAGCGCAGCACCGCCGCGGCCGGTTCGGCAACCGCCAAGCGGCGCGGCCGGCCCCCGGGCTCGCGCAACCGTCGGGCCGCCGCGATATCGTCCAACCCCGCCGACGCGATGAGCAAGAAGATCTCGGACCTGATCAACGAGAACAAGACGTTGAAGGCCCAGGTCAAGGAGCTCGAGGCTGGCTGGAAGAAGATCGAGAAGGCGCTGGGCAGCAACGTGACCAAGGCTCGCCGGACTGTTCGTCGCGGCGCTCGAACCGCCGGCAGGAAGGTCGCGGCCGCGATCAACGCCGTTACCTGAGCAGCCTTCGAAGAGGTCGGCGGGAGATCTCGCCGGCCTCTTTCTTTTGCCCGGGGGCCGCGGCCGTAACGCAGCGCGTTATAATCACGATGGGTGTCGGGGAGGCGTGAGCAACCCGGAGGAAACAGATGTTGAGAGCACCCCAGGGCGGTCCCGAAGCCCGGCTGGCCGGCGATCTCTTCGCCGCCATCGAGATGCGTGCCTGGGACAGGCTGGAGCTCATGGTGGACGCCGAGGTCATCGTTGACGTCCACGCCGAGCCCCACGTCAAGGCGCGGCGCAACGAACACATCTGGCGTTCGCGGTCGCTGCGGGGCCTGGCACAGCTCCACGGCTACCTCATGGAGCTGAACCAGGCCGTACCCGCGCTGGCGGTGGTGCCTCGCGCCACCTCCCGCCAGGACGACCACGAGGTGATTCGCTCCGACTGCGCGGGGGTCGACGGTGCGGGCTCGCCATTCGACGCGGTAACCGACTTCTCGATCTGGCAGAGAGACGGCCTGCTCATCCGTGTCGACGCCGAGATCGCCGACCTGGCGGTGGGTGAGGACGTCATCCGCCAGGGTGAGGGCGATCCCCGGCGGTACTTCCGCGCCTTCCTCCACCAGGGGGGCCGCGTTTAACGCGGCCGTTAAGGTAGAAGACCCCGCTCCTTGCGGAGCGGGGCCTCTGGCGATGGACGGTCGGGACCCCGTCGATCACCTGCGGAGCCGGTGCGGGCTCAAGGTCGTAGCTTAGATCCGCCTCCGCGCGCCGTAAAAGCCGAAGCCGCCGATAAACAGGGCCAGCACGATGCAGATAACGCCGATCATGGTGTAGCCCATCACGAGGAAGATAATCCCGAGCAGAAGAAGCAGTCCGCCTCCACCGTAGAACATCCTTGGCCTCCTTTCTTGGAGCCACCCACCAGGGGCGGCTTGTGCATAACGTGACACTCACTCTATCACGTCTTTAGACAAAGTCAATGCATTGATCGAACCAACCGCCCCGCAGCTCGTGGTGGTGCGCAGCCGGCGCCGCCGGCGCACCATCAGCGCCCGTCGCCGCGACGGCGTGATCGAGGTCACCGTGCCCGCCGGCATGACCCTGAGCGAGGAGGCGATGTGGGTCGAGCGCATGCGTCGCCGCATCCTGCGGGCCGAGTCGGGGCCCAACGATGACGACCTCGCGCGCCGTGCCCAGGCACTCTCTCGGCGCTACTTCGCGGGTGAGCTGCGGGCGGCGTCGGTGCGCTGGTCGGAGCAGCAGCAGTCGAGGTGGGGCAGCTGTACCGTGGACACCGGCGCGATCCGGCTCAGCGCCCGGATGCAGGCGTTTCCGTCCTGGGTCATCGACTACGTGCTGGTCCACGAGCTTGCCCACCTGCGGTATCGCAGCCACGGCCCGAGGTTCTGGTCGCTGGTGAACCGTTACCCCCTGACGGAGCGGGCCCGAGGGTACCTGATCGCCAAGGGCGGCGAGGCCGACTAGGCCGGGATTAGCTCTCGAGGCCCACCGTGTCGCGGACCGCGGCCGCGGCCTGGTCCAGCCGGGCCCGAACCGTGTCCAGGTCCCCGAAGGCGGCCACCGTCACCCGCGCAACCCCCAGGGCCGCGAGGCGTTCGAGGGCCTCCGGGGTGGGCCTGGTGCCGAACGTGACCTCGATGGCGCCGGGGTTGCGGCCCGCTTCCGCGGCGGTCTGACGCATCAGCTTGATCAGGTGTTCCGCCTCGTCCAGGGTGGGGGGCGCGGGGAAGAAGCCGTCGCCGAGCCGCCCGGCGCGCCGCGCCGCGGCCTCGCTGTGGCCGCCGATGACGATCGGGACGGTGCCGCTCACCGGCTTGGGCCAGAGGCGGGCATCGCTGAAGTTGAAAAACCTGCCCTGGAAGGAGGGCTGCGGCTGCTGCCAGAGCGCCCGCATCACCTCGATGTACTCGTCGGTCCGCGCGCCGCGCTCGGCGAAGGGCACGCCGACGACCTCGAACTCCTCGCGCAGCCAGCCAATGCCCACGCCGAGCCGCGCCCTGCCCCCCGACAGGTGGTCCAGGGTGGCGATCTCCTTGGCCGTGACCACGGGGTTGCGCTGGGGCAGGATCATCATCCCGGTGGCGAGCAGGATGCGCTCGGTGTGAGCCCCCACCCAGGTCAGCCAGACGACCGGGTCGACCACCGCGGTGTCCTCGCCGCCGGCCATGCGGCCGCTGGGGCTGTAGGGGTACTTCGAGCCGTAGTCGCCGGGGATGACCACGTGCTCCACCGCCCACAGGGAGTCGAACCCTGCCTGCTCAGCGTGACGGGCCACCTCAATCGCAGCCTCGGGCTGCGTCGCGATCCCCATGCTGGCGAACGCCAGGCCCAACCTCATGGCTGAGTACCGTAACGCACCGGGCGACGCCCCTGGCGCCCAACCTCGCCGTTCTTAGACGGTCTTCACATGAAGGTGGTTTGCTGACGGCGTGAACCAGCCCCGCGTCCTGGTGGTTGACGACGATGCCTCGATCGCCGCGTCGCTCCGGCGCGCGCTCCTGTACGAGGGCTACGCGGTCACGGTCGCCTCTGACGGGCATGCCGCGCTGCTGCGGGCACAGAGCGACAGGCCCGACCTGGTCATCCTCGACGTCATGCTCCCAGGCATCGACGGGATCGAGGTCTGCCGTCGCATCCGCGCCGAGGACGACGTGCCGGTGCTGATGCTCACCGCCCGCGACGCCACCGCCGACCGCGTCACCGGGCTCGACAGCGGCGCTGATGACTACCTGGTCAAGCCCTTCGCGTACGAGGAGCTGCTGGCCCGCGTCAGGGCCCTGTTGCGGCGCAAGCCGGCAACGTCGATGCACAAGCTCGGCTTCGCTGACCTGGTGATGGACGTGGGGACGCGCGAGGTCAAGCGCGGCGAGCGCTTCATCGACCTCACGCCCCGGGAGTTCGACCTGCTCCAGTTCTTCCTGCGCAACCCCCGCCAGGTCCTCACTCGCGATCGCATCCTCGACATCGTCTGGGGCTACGGCTTCGGCGCTGCCAGCAACTCCGTGGACGTCTACGTCGGCTACCTGCGCGCGAAGATCGAGGAGGCGGGCCGGCCCCGGCTGCTGCACACCGTGCGGGGCGTGGGTTATGCCCTTCGCGCGGCCTGAGCTGATGGCCTCCCTGCCCATCCGCGCCCGCATCGCCCTCTTCGGCGCGGCCGTCGTGCTGCTGACCGTGGTCCTCTTCGGGGCCCTGGTCGATGTTCTCTTCGAGCGCAGCCTGTACTCCCAGCAGGACCAGCTCCTGCTGCAGCGGAGCCAGCAGATCGCCCAGCCCGCGAGTGGGCGCGACGGGCGGCCCGGGTTCGGCCTGGGCTTCAATCCTCAGCGGCCCCAGCTCCCGGTCGACATCCGCGCGACCGGGGACACCTTCGTCGAGTTCGTGGACCGGACCGGGACGCCGATCTACAGCACCGGCGAGCTCGACGGGGGCTTCCCGCGCATCGACCCCAACCTGCTGGCCCAGGCCGGCGCCGGCGGCCAGGCCACCACCATCGACGAGTCGGGGCTGAAGCTGCGCGTCTCGGTGCGCCCGGTCGCCCCCGGGCAGATCCTCTCCACGGTCCCCGGGCAGGAGCTCGCTTACGTCGTCGTCGGCCAGTCGGCGACCGCGACCGTGGCCCAGGTCAACCTGCTCCGCCTCTACCTGCTGGTGGCGGCCCTGTTGAGCCTCTTCGGGGCCCTGCTGGCCAGTTGGGTGGTGGCGGGCCGGGCGCTGCGCCCCCTCGACCGGATGACCGAGACCGTGGAGGCGATCGGCTCGGCCAGCGACCTGCGCCGGCGTCTCCCGGAGGCCCCGGCGCGGGACGAGGTGGGCAGGCTGACGGGCGCCTTCAACGCCATGATGGGCCGGCTGGACGATGCCTATGGTCGGCTTGAGGGCGCGCTGGAGTCGCAGCGCCGCTTCGTCGCGGACGCGTCCCACGAGCTGCGCACGCCGCTCACCAGCATCCGCAGCAACCTCGGCCTGCTGCGCGGCCGCAACGACATCTCGGCCGCGGACCGCGCCGAGGCGCTCCACGACATGGATGCCGAAGCCCAGCGGATGAGCCGCCTCGTCGCCGACCTGCTGACCCTGGCGCGGGCCGACGCGGGCCAGCAGCTCGAGCTGACGGCGATCGACCTCTCGCGCCTCTGCGAGGAGGTCTGCCGTCAGGCCCGCCGGACGTACCCCGGGCGCCGCGTCGACCTCTCGCGGAAGCCCCTACCGCGGGTGGCCGGCAATGCCGACAGCCTGCGCCAGCTGCTCTGGATCCTGCTCGACAACGCCGCCCGCCACACCGACGACGGGGGCAGGATCACGGTGGCCCTGGAGACCGGGGCGCAGAGGGTGCGGCTCGCGGTGGGCGACGACGGCGTGGGTATCGCCGCGGACGACCGCGATCGCGTCTTCGAGCGCTTCTACCGCGCCGACCATGCGCGCAGCTCCGGGGGCGCCGGCCTGGGCCTGTCGATCGCGCGGTGGATCGTGGCCCAGCACGGGGGTCAGATCGGCGTCGAGGACAATGCCGGCGGCCGCGGCACCGTCTTCACGGTGGCGCTGCCTCTGCCTCGGGCGGCGTCGGCCGGCGCGTCAGCCGGTGCCAGCGAAATCCGCGAAGTCGCATGAGGTCGGCCGCCCGCCGCTCTTATCAACTTATTACTCGTGCCTCAGCGGGGCTTCACCGCTGCGGACGAGGATCTGACCGGTGAGCCGGATTCTTCGAGTGCGCGTTGTGCTGGCCGCGGTCGTCGCCGTGGCCCTGGTGGCGGCCGGTGCCTACTTCTATTCCGGCCGTGCCACCCGTGCCGTCCAGTACCGCACCGCCGCCGCGACGATGGGGACGGTGACCGAGACGCTCCCGCTCTCGGGCAACCTCACCCCGGCGGCGCAGACCGATCTCGACTTCGGCTCGGCGGGTCGGGTGCAGGCGGTCAACGCGCAGGCGGGGGCCGCAGTCAAGGCCGGGGACGTGCTCGCCCGCCTCGACCTCAGCAACCTCCAGGCAGCCCTGACCCAGGCGCAGGCCAACCTCGCCTCGGCCCAGGCCAAGCTGACCCAGGACCGCACCGCGACGCCGCAGAGCGTGGCCTCCGCCCAGGCGTCGGTGAACGCCGGCGCGGTCGGGCTGCAGAACGCGCAGACCGCACTCGCCGACACCCAGGAGGCCAACGCCCAGGCGGTTTCCCAGGCCCAGGACGGGATCACCAATGCCAACAACAAGCTGCAGCGGGACAGCAGCCAGCGCGATACCGACTGCTCGCCCACCGCGACCACCCAGCAGCAGGCCCAATGTCCCCAGGACCGCAACGCCGTCCAGGCCGACAACGACGGCGTCCGCTCCGCCAATGACGCCTACAACTCGGCGGTGGTCAAGGCTCAGCAGAGCAACGACCAGGCCCTCGGACAGGTCAACACCGCACGCGTCCAGCTGCAGAACGCACAGGCGGCCCTGACCGCGCTGGTCGCCGGCGCCACCCCCTCTCAGATCCAGATCGACCAGAGTCAGGCCGATATCAGCCAGGTCAACGTCGACACCGCCCAGCGCAACCTCGACCTGGGCACCCTGACCGCCCCGGTCGACGGGGTCGTCGGCGCCGTCAATATCACCGTGGGGCAATCGGTCTCGGGCGGCGGCCCGTCCACCAGTGGCACCGCCGCGACGTCAAGTAGCACCACCACGCACGCGGTGTCGCTGCAGACCCCCGGGGCCTACGCGGTGACGGGGTCGATCAGCGACGCCCAGGTCGGCAAGGTCGTCGTCGACCAGGCGGCACGCGTGACCCCGGCGGGCTCCACCCAGGCGCTCTCGGCCAAGGTGACCCAGGTCGCCACCACCGCCACCGTGACCTCCGGGGTGGCGACGTTCCCGGTCACGGTCACGCTGGTCGATGCCAACAACACGCTCCGCGCCGGCACCTCGGCGTCGGTCAGCATCATCATCAACCAGGTCAGCCAGGTGCTGACGGTGCCCACGTCGGCGGTGCGCAGCACCGGCACGGCGAGCGTCGTCCAGGTCCTGGTGGCGGGCCAGCCCCAGGTACGCCCGGTGCAGCTTGGGGCCACCGACGCGCTGCGCACCGAGATCGTCTCCGGGATCAACGCCGGTGACGAGGTGGTCATCGCCACGGTCAGCCGCACCGTCCCGACCACGACCAACGGCGGTGGCCTGCTCAACCCCGGTGGCGGCGGCG
The DNA here is from genome assembly GCA_036741395.1 of Candidatus Dormiibacterota bacterium. Lineage (GTDB taxonomy): Bacteria > Chloroflexota > Dormibacteria > DASZGP01 > DASZGP01 > JAXDLW01. The sequence goes on along the minus strand of DAINSI010000001.1, from coordinate 15,321 downwards.
GCCGGGGGAACTTCGGTGGTGGTGGAGGCCGTGGCGGCGGAGGGTAGACCCCGCGCCGCCGGTGACCTGCTCCGGTTGCAATCGATCACCAAGGTCTACGGGCGGGGCGACGGCGAGGTGCACGCCCTGACCGACGTTTCATTCAGCGTCACCGAGGGCGACTTCGTGGCCGTGATCGGGCCGTCGGGGTCAGGCAAGTCGACCCTGATGCACATCCTCGGCTGCCTCGACGTGCCCACGTCGGGGAGCTACCTCTTTGGCGGCGTGGATGTCAGCCGGATGAGCGAGACCGAGCTCGCGGGGGTGCGCAACCGCCGCATCGGCTTCGTCTTCCAGCAGTTCCAGCTGCTGCCATCGATGTCCGCCTGGCGCAACGTCGAGCTGCCACTGCTCTACCGGGCGGCGTCAGACCGCCGGGCGGCAGCCCTCGAGGCGCTGGCGCAGGTGGGCCTGGCCGACCGCGTCAACCACCGGCCCAACGAGCTCTCCGGCGGGCAGCAGCAGCGCGTGGCGATCGCCCGCGCGCTGGTGACCAACCCGGACATGATCCTGGCCGACGAGCCCACCGGCAATCTTGACTCGAACTCCAGCCGCGAGGTGCTCGCGATCCTGCGCCACCTCAATGACGAGGGGCGCACGGTGGTCCTGATCACCCACGACCCCAACGTCGCCGCCATCCCCCGCCGGGTGGTGACGATGAGCGACGGCCGCCTTGCCGAGGGGATGCGCGAAATGGTGACGGCATGAGCCTGATGCGCACCTTCGAGACCGGCCTCCGCGGCATCGCCGGGCACCGCCTGCGTTCGATCCTGACCACCCTGGGAATCCTCTTCGGCGTGGCAGCGGTGATCTGCACGGTGGGGATCGGCCAGGCCTCCTCCGACTCCGTCACCACCCGCATCGCCGCGCTGGGCACCAACCTGCTCACGATCAGCCCGGGCTCGACCGTCACCGGGGGCGTCTTTGGGGGCGGCGGCAGCGCCAGCAGCCTGAGCATGGACGACGTCCGCGGGCTGGGCAGCAGGGAGAACGCGCCTGACATCCAGGCCGTGGCCCCCATCGTGCAGGCGCGCAAGTCGCTGGTGAGCGCGTCCAGCAACTGGAACACCAATGTCCAGGGCAGCACCCCGGACTGGCTGGTCACCAACGCCCGCACCCTCCAGACGGGCAGCTTCTTCACCGCCGCCGATGTCAAGGCCCACGCCCAGTCGGCGGTGCTGGGGGTCACCACCGCCCAGAACCTGGGGGTCACGGTGGGGGACTCGGTGGCCATCGGGTCCTCCGAGTTCCAGGTCGTCGCGATCCTGGCGCAGAGCGGCGGCGTCGCCTTCCAGAACGGCGATGACCTGGTCGTGGTGCCGATCACCACCGCCCAGGACCAGATCACCGGTGGCAACCCCAACGGGGTCCAGCGCATCCTCCTCAGCGCCGGCAGCTCGGAGACCGTGGGATCCGCCTACCAGGAGGCCACCCAGCTCCTCAACAGCACCCACCACATCACCGACCCCACCGCCGCCGACTTCACGATCACGTCGCAGAGCTCGTTCCTCAGCACCGCGCAGGCGGTGACCAGCACCCTCACCATCCTGCTCGCCAGCGTGGCCGCGATCTCACTGCTGGTGGGGGGGATCGGCGTCATGAACATCATGCTGGTGTCGGTCACCGAGCGCACCAGTGAGATCGGCCTGCGCAAGGCGCTGGGCGCCACGCCCGGCGACCTCCTGCGCCAGTTCCTCATCGAGGCCGCGACCCTGAGCGTGCTCGGCGGCGTGCTCGGGGTGGGCCTGGGGCTGCTGGCCGGGGTGCTGCTGCCGCGCTTCACCAGCATCGCCGTGACCATCACCCCCGGGCCGATCCTGGTCGCGGTCGCCGTGGCTGCCGCGGTCGGCCTGGTCTTCGGCGTCTACCCCGCCCTTCGCGCCGCCCGCCTGGCCCCCATCGAGGCCCTTCGCGCCCAGTGATCCCCCGCCCACCAACCCCACTCTGGAGACCAACATGAATCGCCTGACATCGACCGCCCTGCTCGGCGCCCTGGCGCTCGGCGTCGCCGCCTGTGGCTCGACCGCCACCGGCGGGACCGCCGCCAAGGCGTCACCGAGCCCCTCCCCGCGGGTGCGCAATGGCGCCCAGGGCGAGCTGGTCAAGATAACCGGCACCAGCCTGGTGCTGAACGCCACCGCTGGCGACGTGACCGTGACGTACGGCGCCTCGACGACGTTCGTCAAGACCAGCACCGGCAGCTTCGCCGACATCGCCGTGGGCAAGTGCATGGTGGCCACCGGCCAGAAGGACGCCGCCGGGGCGGTCACCGCGTCCGGGGTTCGTCTCACCGACAAGGTCAACGGCGCCTGCGGGCAGGGGGGACCCGGCGGCGCGGGTGGTGGCGCCAACCCCCTGCGCTCGCCCCGTCCCAACGCCCAGGGGCAGAACCCCAACTTCGCCTTCGCCTCCGGTGAGGTCACGGCGGTGGCGGGCACCACGGTGACCGTCAAGACAGCGGCGAGTGGGGACCAGACGGTCTCCGTCCCGACCACCGTCGTGGTGAGCAAGTCGGCCGTCGCGGCCTCGTCCGACCTCGCCCTGCACCAGTGCGTGGCCGCCAATGGGCCCAGGGACGCGTCGGGCCAGGTGACCGCTCGCACCATCCAGATCGTGCCCGCGGGGCCGTCCGGGTGCTTCACCGGGGGGGGACGAGGTCCCGGCGGCTTTGGGCGCGGCAACGGCGGCGGTGGCGGCGGAGGTGCCGGCCCCGGCGCACCCCCGGGGGACTGAACGCCGGGACGCGGCGGGCTACACTAAGGCGCGCCGGGGAGAAACCCGGCAGCTTTCGGGGTGCAATGGCCATGGCTGACGCCGACGTCACCCTGGCAGGGATTGAGGGGCGGCAGGGTGCGACGGCACCCGGTGCGACGACACCGCGCCAGCGTCGGACGCCGGGCCAGCGTCGGGAGCCGGTTGTCGACGATCCTCGGCGGGCCCACGCCCGGCGGTCCAACGACCTGCTCTCGCCCGAGCTCGAGGTCGGAATGCAGGAGATC
>DAINSI010000001.1:0-12273 GCA_036741395.1 Candidatus Dormiibacterota bacterium | reverse complement strand
GCTCAATACCGGCCGGATCCGGGGGGCGGAGGCGCTGGCGGCATTCGTCGCCCGTCTGACCCCGGTCTTCGAGGATGCCATCGTGGGGCTGGCGGTGGTGGCGCTGGACGGGCGCCTGGTGCGCGTCAACAAGGAGCTGGCCTCGCTGCTGGGCCGGCGCCACGGGGAACTCGAGCAGATGAGCTGGCGGGAGCTCGCCGAGCCCGCCGACGTGGCTATCGCGGAGCGACGCATCCGCGCCCACCTCGAGGATCAGCAGGACTCCTTCGACGTCTACGGGCGTTTCCGACGTCCGGATGGGGAGGAGAAGTGGGTGCTGATCAGCTGCTCCACCATCGCCGACGGCGCGGGCGCCGCGGTCGGTCTCCTCGGCCAGGTCCACGACATCACCACCCCGATGCGCCTCCAGGAGTACGAACGGGCCAGCAAGGCCGAGTTGGAGCTGCGCCGGGCAATCGCGGTGGCGGCGAACCAGGCGGAATCGGTCGACGAGGCGATGGAAGTCGCCCTCGAGCGCGTCTGCCTGCACAACGGCTGGCCCGTGGGCCACGTCTACCTCACCACGGTCGACGGCAAACTGATGTCCACGGGTATCTGGCGCTTCAGCGAGCGCAACCAGGAGGCGATCCGCGAGAGCCTTCGCTTCGGCACCTTCAACCCGCGCCTGAGCCCCCCAGGGAAGGTGCTGAAGACCGGCCGGCCGGTCTGGCTCAGCAGCAGCGAGGACGCCACCGGGTTCGCCGCCGGCGAGACCGCCCGGGACCGCGGTCTCACCGGCTGGGCCGGCTTCCCGATCTTTGCGCGCAACGAGTGCGTGGGGGTGATGGAGTTCTACGCGGCCCTTGCCGACACCGCCGACCCGCTGTTGGTGGAGCTGATGCTGGATCTCGGCACCCAGCTGGGACGGGTCATGGAGCGCCGCCGGGCCGAGGACGACCGTACCGAGATCCTCATCCGCGAGCAGTTCCTGAGCTCCTGGTTCAGGTCCCTGCTGCAGTCCACGGGGGAGGGCATCTGCGGCCTCGACCTGGACGGTCGGATCAGCTTCGTCAACACCGCGGGCGCCACCCTGCTGGGCTACACGCCCGAGGAGCTGGCGGGTCAGAGCCTCCACCCGGTCAGCCACCACAGCCGAGCCGACGGCCTGCCCTACCCCGAGGACGAGTGCCCGATCCTGCGGGCGTCACGTACCGGGGAGGGTGTTCGGGTCAATGACGAGGTCTTCTGGAAGCGCGACGGGACACCCTTCTCGGTGGAGTATTCCAGCCATGCCATCGTTGACCTCGGCGGCGACATCAAGGGCACCGTCCTGATGTTCACCGATATCACCGAGCGGCGCCAGGAGGAACAGGCCGTTCGCGCCCTCAACGACGCCCTCCTCAACACCAAGGCAGAGCTGGAGCGGGCCAACCTGCTCAAGTCCGACTTCCTGGCGACGATGAGCCACGAGCTGCGCACCCCGCTCAACGCCATCATGGGCTTTGCCGGCCTGATGCAGAACGGCCTCGCGGGCGACGTCAGCGAAACCGGTGCGGACTACCTGGAGCGCATCTCCCGGAACGCGTCGCTGCTGCTGGCCCTGATCAATGACGTCCTCGACCTGAGCAGGATCGAGGCCAACCGCATGCCCCTCAGCCCCCGGGTCCTCGACGTCCGGGGGGTCGTCCGCCAGGTCGTCGAGAACATGCAGTCGCTGGCCGACAACAAGGGCCTCCAGCTCGAGCTCGAGGACTACTCCAAGGAGTCCACGGTGATCGCCCACCAGCGGGGAGTGCACCAGATCATCACCAACCTCCTCAGCAACGCCATCAAGTTCACCGAGGAGGGATCGGTCACCGTCCAGATCAACGCGGGCAGCGGGACCACCCTGGTGGACGTCATCGACACCGGGCCGGGGATCGCCGCCGACGAGCAGGCGATGGTCTTCGAGGCCTTCCGCCAGGTCGGCGCCCACGCCCGCACCGGGACCGGGGGAACCGGGTTGGGGCTGGCGATCAGCAAGCGGCTGGCCCGGGAGATGGCGGGTGACCTCACGGTCCGCAGCGACCTCGGCTCAGGAAGTCACTTCTCCCTGGAGCTGCCGTCGGCCCGGGTCACCGCAGGGCTGCTCGGCGAGCTGGGCCCGTCCCCCCTCCCAGTGGTCCTGTGGGTGACCACGGACTACGCCAGCACCCAGCGCATCCAGGACTGGACCGCCGCCTCCGGCCTGGGCTTCGTCGGCATATGCGCGCCGGAGCTCACGGTCAAGGCCGCGCTCGAGATGAGGCCCACCCTGGTCGCGCTGGACCTGCCTGCCGAGCTGATTGCTGACATGCTTGCGCGTGTGAAGGGCGAACCCAAGCTGGAAGCGCTCCCGGTCCTGCTGGTCACGGACGGCGACGTGCCCGCTGCCGAGCTGTTCGCGGGGGTCCGGCAACTGCGCCGGCCGTTCGGCCGTGAGCAGTTGCACCATGCCTTGCAGGGGCTGCATCCCCGGCCGGAGGTGGAAGCGTGAAGCCGATGGTGTGCGTGGTCGAGGACTACGCCGACAACCGGGTCCTGGTGGCGGCGCTGCTCAACTCGGCGGGGATCGACGTCACCGCCGCTGAGGATGCCGAGGCCCTCAACCGCCTCCTGGACAGCGGCGTCGCGCCCGACATCTTCCTTCTCGACCTCTCCCTACCCGGAGAGGACGGCACCACCCTGATGCGGCGTCTCAAGGGCGACGAGCGCTGGAGCACCGTGCCGATGGTGGCGCTGACCGCCCACGCCATGGAGGGCGACGAGGCCAAGGCCATCGGCCAGGGCTTCGACGGCTACATCACCAAGCCGATCGACATCGCCAGCTTCGCGGAGACCGTTCGCGGCTTCATGCGCTGACCCGGTTTCCGGCTGAGGCCGCTCCGGGAGCCGCGGAACATCGGTTCGGATTGAATAAGCAACCCCGGTCAAGGTACTGTCTGACCAGTCGCGCCGGGCCGATCTGGCCCACCTCACGGGAATGAGGGGCGCGTATTACCACTTCGGAGGACCTCAACCTGGGCGTCAGAGCGGCTGCGTTCGCGCCGTCAGATAGGGCATGGGTGCCCGCACAGGACCGTACCGCGGCGCGCGAGCGGCTCGGGCCTGGGCGCCAGCGTGCCTTCGAGGCCAGGACCGAACCGCCTGTCGTGGCGCGACTCGCGCGCCCGCTCGCGCGGGTCACGCGCCCGCGCGATGACCGCCTCTCGATCTCCCGCTGGCTCAGCCACGGCGCCCTCCTCCTGATGGTGGTCTTCGTGCCCGCGATCGGCGGCATGGTCGGCGCCCACGCCGCCCCCGGCCGGGTGCTGGGGCTGCCGTCGGGCGCCCGCGCCGCCGACGCGGCGGTGGCCTCCGGCGCGGTGAGCGACCGGGGCTTTATCGTCAAGCCCGCGGGCCTCGGCCAGACGGCGCAGTCTCACCGCGAGGTCATTACCTACGCCGTCCAGGACGGCGATGTCCTGGGCGCCATCGCCGAGCGCTACGGGCTCCGCATCGACACCCTGCGCCAGACCAACAACCTGGCCGACGTCGACTCGCTCGCGCTGGGCGAGCAGCTGTTGATCCCGCCCACCAACGGCATCCTGGTCAAGGTCGCCAGGGGGGACACGGTGCCGAGCCTGGCCCAGCAATTCCACGTCGACGCCGCCACCATCATCGGCTACAACGCCATCCGCAACCCCACCCAGCTGAGCGCCGGGACTTTCGTGATGATCCCTGACGGCACCGGTTTCACCTCCTCCCAGGACGCCGGCTCCGCCCCCGCCCAGTCGGCCCAGTCGGCGGCCGCGAGCAGCGGGCCGGACCAGATCCCCCACGGCGGATCCGGCTACAACCACTTCCCCTGGGGCCAGTGCACCTACTACGTGGCCTCGCGGCGCAACATCCCCTGGAACGGCAACGCCTGGCAGTGGTTCGGAGCCGCCCAGTCGTACGGGATGGCCACGGGCTCACGGCCGCGTCCGGGGGCGATCATGGTCACCTGGGAGAGCCGATATTACGGCCATGTCGCCGTCGTCGAGCAGGTCTATGGCGACGGCAGCTACCTGATCTCGGAGATGAACTACCGCGGCCTGGGGATGGTTGACCAGCGCCACATCATCCCCGGCCAGGTCCCCCTGATAGGCTTCATCTACCAGTAACCCTTCCGGGATCACCCCCGGGCCAGCTTCTCGGCGGCCCTTGCTCCCCCTTCACAGGGCGGGTCAACTTGATAGTATGGGTATCGCCTTCCCGTAGGGGGCGGAGGCAAACCGTGGAGGTTCCAATCATTCCCGTGACGACCCATCCGACCTCCTCAGCGCGCCCGCTCACGGTGGCCATGGTGGCCCCGCCATGGTACCCGATGCCGCCCGTCGGCTACGGGGGGATCGAGCTCGTCGTCAGCCTGCTGGCGCGCGGCCTGCGCGCCCGCGGCCACCGGGTCATCCTGTTCGGGGCCGAGGACTCCCGCGACGCCGTCGTCGGGCTGGGCTCCAAGGACTGGCGCCTCGACCTGGGCTCGGTCCACACCCAGGGCCTGCGGGACGTGACCTACGCCGCCCGGGTGATGCGCTACATGCTGGAACACGCCGGCCCGATCGACGTGATCCACGACCACTCCGGGCTGTCGGCCGTCGCCGGGGCCCACGCCCTCGACCTTGCGCCCGTGGTCCACACCGTACACGGACCGGTCACCGAGGCGCTCGCCAGCGCCATCCAGAGCCTGGGCACGGCAGCCTCGCTGATCGGGATCAGCCACAGTCAGCTGGCGCCGGCGCCCTGGCTGCCGTGGACCGGCGTGGTCCACAACGCCGTCGACATCGACGCGTTGGAGTTCCTTCCCGCCCGTGAGCGCGACCGTTACCTGCTGGTGCTGGCACGCATCTGCCCCGACAAGGGACAGCACCACGCCATCGAGGTGGCCCGCCGCGCCGGCTTCCGCCTCATCCTCGCCGGCAAGGTGGACCCTGGCTCCGAGGCCTACTTCGACGAAGAGATCAAGCCGCACCTGGACGGTGAGTTTGTGACCTGGGTGGAGAACGTCGGCGGCGCCGACAAGGCGCGGCTGCTGGCCCACGCGACGGCCCTGCTGGCGCCGATCACCTGGCCGGAGCCCTTCGGCCTGAGCATGGTCGAGGCCATGGTCAGCGGCACCCCCACGATCGCCTTCCGCCAGGGGTCCGCCCCGGAGCTGATCGACGACGGCAGGACCGGCTTCGTCGTCGACACCATCGACGACATGGTGGATGCCGTGCGCAACATCAGCCTCATCGACCCCGCGCGTTGCTCCCTGTTTGCCAGGAACCGCTTCTCGCCCGACGTGATGGTCGAGGAGTACCTGAGGATGTACGCCCGGGTGCTCGACCGTCATGCCCTCCAACCGGCGGAGGCGGTCGCGTACATCACGGCCTGACCACCGCGCGGCCCTCGACTACGATGGTCGGCGATGCCTGAATCCCTGGTGGCCATCGACGGGACCTCGTTCGTGATCTCCGAGCGCTCCGGCGACATCAGCGGGGGCACCCAGGGGCTCTACGTCCGGGACGCTCGCTACCTCTCGAGCTGGCGGCTGCTGGTGGACGGTCTCCGCCCCAGCCTGCTCACGGCGCACCACGTCGACCCGTACTCCACCCTGGTCTTCCTGATGAACTCCGCGGGGGGGACCCTGCCACCCAACGCGGTGTCGGTGATCCGCCGCCGCGTGGTGGGCGCCGGGATGGAGGAGGAGATCGAGCTCCAGAGCCACCTCGACCGGCACGTCGAGTTCGACATTCGCCTCGACGTCGAGGCCGACTTCCTGGACCTCTTCGAGGTCAAGGCCAAGGCCTTCAGCAACCCCGGTGATCGCGTCTTCATCGAGGCGGCCGCCGACCATGATGACAACCGCAACGCCGTGGGCCCCCGCCCGGGCGGGACCCTGGCCTACGAGCAGCGACGCGGTAGCTACTTCGGCCAGGTGGCGGTCGACGCGTCCCCCCCTCCCGATGTCGATGCCCGGGGGATGTCCTGGCACGTGTTCCTGCCGGCCCACGGCGTCTTCACCGCCGTCCTCCAGGTCAGCCTGCGCATCGACGACGAGGCGCTGATCCGCCGCCACGGGCTGGCAGACTTCGGGCGTGTCCGCGGCAGTCGGCGCCTGACTGAGGGGGTCGGCCCGGGCCTGGCCCGGCTGGCAACCTCGTGGCATTCGCTGCAGGAGACCTACGACCGGGGCGCCGACGACCTCTTCACCCTGCTCATCGACGAGCCCGACCTGGCCTCCGGTCTACCCGCGGCCGGCCTGCCATGGTTCATGACCGTCTTCGGGCGAGACACCCTGGTCACCGCGCTGCAGTTGCTCCCGGGTGGCCAGTGGCTGGGGTGGAGTGCGATCGATACGCTGGCCCGGCTGCAGGCCACCGTCGATGACCCCATCCGCGACGCCCAGCCCGGCAAGATCGTGCACGAGTTGCGCCGTGGCCCGACGGCGATCAACGGCGGCCATTTTCCCTACTACGGCACCATCGACGCCCCGATGCTGTTCGTCATCCTGCTTCACGAGCTCTGGCGCTGGAGCGGCGACGACGAGCGGGTGCGCCGCTACCGCCCCAACGCCGAGGCCGTCCTGCGATGGATGGAGACCGACGGTGACCTCGATGGCGACGGCTTCATCGAGTGGCGGCGCCGCGCCGCGTCGGGCCTGGAGAACCAGGCCTGGAAGGACTCCTGGGACGCCTTCCGCAGGCACGATGGCAGCCTCGCCAGCGGGCCCCTGGCGTCCTGTGAGGTGCAGGGTTACGCCTACGACGCGCTGGTTCGTGCCGCCGAGCTGGCCGCGGGGCCCTGGGAGGACGCGGCGCTCGCGGAGACCCTGCGCCAGCGCGCCCGGCGCCTCCACGACCGGTTCAACGAGCGCTTCTGGACCGACGCCCGCGGCGGCTACTACTTCCTGGCGCTGGACGGCCAGAAGCAGCCGGTGGACAGCCTGACGTCGAACATCGGCCACCTCCTGTGGTCCGGCATCGTGCCCCTCGAGCGCTCTGACGCCGTGGCCCGTCAGCTCCTCTCCCGCGCGCTCTTCAGCGGCTGGGGGGTGCGCACCATGGCGGGTGACGACCACGGCTTCAACCCCATCAGCTACCACTGCGGCACCGTCTGGCCGCACGACAACAGCATCATCGTCGCCGGTCTCCACCGCTACGGCTTCCACGACGAGGCCAACCGGATCATGACCGCGATCATCGACGCCGCCGCCGAGTTTCCCGACCACCGCCTGCCCGAGGTCTTTGCGGGTTACAGCCGCGACGTCGGGCCGTTCCCCGTCGAGTACCCCACCGCATCGAGCCCGCAGGCCTGGGCGGCGGCCTCCTCGATGCTGATGCTGCGGGCGTCGCTGGGCCTGGAGCCGGACGCGGTGACGCGTACCGTGCGGGCCGATCCTCACCTTCCGGCCGCGGCCACGGACCTGGAGATGCGGGGCTTCACGGCCTTCGGTCGAGTCTTCGACATACGCGTTGCGGGACGGCAGGCTACCGTGGAGCCGGCAGCATGATGAACCAGGGATCCAGTGGCAAGCTTCTGACCGAGGTCATGTCAGGGCTGGAGCAGACCGAGGTCCTCGACCCACTGGGTGAGACGGTGAGCGCGCTGGTGCAGCGGCTGACCGCGTCCGACACCGTCAAGAACATGCTCAGCGGGACCTGGCTGGGCCATGCCCTCCATCCCCTCCTGACCGATCTTCCGATCGGCTTCTGGATGAGCGCAGCAACCCTGGACGTGTTGGGGGGCGAGGACGCCGAGGCGGGCGCGGACCTGCTGGTGGCGCTGGGCAACCTGTCGGCCCTGGGCACGGCCGCCACCGGCCTGGCCGACTGGTCGGACAGCTTCGGCGCCGAGAAGCGGGTGGGCATCTTCCACGGGGTCGCCAACGTCGCCGGCCTGGCGCTGATGACCGGGTCGTGGATGGCCCGCAAGGCCGGGGCGCGCGGCGCCGGCAAGGCCCTGGGACTCGCCGGCCTGGGCCTGGCAAGTGCGTCCGCCTACCTCGGAGGCCACCTCGTCTACGCGCGCGGCCTGGGCGTGCAGCACGCCGGCCTGGACATCGAGGAGACCGTCAAGCGATGGACCGACGTCGCCCCCGAGGCCGACCTCGTGGAGGGGAAACCGATCAGGGTATCCGCCAACGAGGTGCCCGTGATGGTGCTGCGCCAGGACGGGCGGCTGTTAGCCCTGGCCGCGCTCTGCACCCACGCCGGCGGGCCCCTGGACGAGGGCGAGTTGAAGGATGGGACGGTGACCTGCCCGTTACACGGCAGCCGCTTCCAGCTGGCCGACGGGTGCATCCAGCGGGGCCCGGCCAGCCTGCCCCAGCCGACGTTCCAGACCCGGGTCCGCAAGGGCCGGGTCGAGGTGAGGTCGGCTTAGGCGGCTAGGCTTTTGCCATAGTCGTGTCGGCCTAACATGGAGCGGATGGAGCTAGGCAGGCGGACCTTCATCAAGGCCGGTGGAGCGATGGCGCTCCTGTCGATGCTGCCGAACGAGCGCGTTATGAGCCTGCTCGCGGCCGCACCGCTTGCGGGGCAAGCCGGCCATTACCTCAACGCTCACCAGCTCGACACGCTGCGGGCGCTTACGGGCCGTTTCATCCCCGGTCCCAACGACGGCCCCGGCGTCCTCAACCCGCCACCGGGGTCGCCCGACCCGGGAGCCATCGAAGCGAAGTCGCCGAGGCCATCGACATCCTCCTCGGCGCCTTCAGCTTCGAACCACCGATGATCCACGCTGGCGGCCCGTTCTCCAACCGCCACGGTTCCAGCCGCGACGACTTCGCCGACTTCATCGCCCTCGACAAGCACGCGGAGCTGGGCTGGAGGATCCGCATCGAGGGCAGCCTGGGGATCAAGGCGCGGGAGTTCGCCGGGCCGATCGCAGGACTGCAGCAGATCTACACCATCGGGTTGAAACACCTCAACGAGGTCGGCAGCCGCTTCGGCGTCGACTTCGCTTCTGCCACCTCGGTCCAGCAGGATCTAATCATCACCGACCAGACCGACAGCGCCACCCAGGCGTTTGGCGGCACCGCCTTCGCCAACACGCTCGACGCACAGTACGGCGCACCCGAGTACGGCGGCAATCAGGGCCTGGTCGGCTGGCAGTACACCCATTACAGCGGCGACGTCCAGCCGAATGGCTTTTCCGATGACCAGGTCACCACCCTCGACACCGGTGGGTCGCCCCCGCTGCCGCTGGCGGCGGCGCGCAATATCCAGGCCCTGCTCCCCGGGCTGCGGGGGCGGGCGACACCGCACAGCGCGCCCTGGCTGGGGCGGCCACCCTTCAAGCGCGGCTGATGGGTAAGCCGAGCGTGGTCATCGTCGGCTCGGGCGCCGGCGGCAGCGTCGCCGCCTGGGCCCTGACCAACGCCGGCCATCCGGTCATCATCCTCGAGAAGGGGCGCAACCTGATCCCCGGACTGGGCGGCCGCTCGCCGTTGGGCTCCACCTTCGGTAACGACGACGTCAAGGCCGGCCGGGCATTCGAGAACCAGGACCCGGTACTTGAGCCGAGGACGATGCGCACCCAGCTGGATGCGGCCCAGGGCACGGACCGCACGTTCATCGGCGACGTCAATGACCTGCCCACCACCGTCGGGGGCGGGACAATCCACTGGGACGCCAAGTGCCCGCGCTTCTGGAGGCAGGACTTCAAGGGCCTATCGCTGTATGGGCCGGTGCCGGGTGCCAACGTCGCGGACTGGCCGATCACATACGACGACCTCGCGCCCTACTACGACGCGGTGGAGTACAAGCTCGGAGTCCAGGGAGACATCCACCAGATACCGGCCTTCGTGCTCCAGCAGGCGCCTCGATCGCGCCAGTTCATCATGCCGCCCAGCCCGACGATGTATGCGGGGAGGCTGCTGGCGCAGGGAGGGGCCACGCTGGGCAAGACCGCCTACCCGGTACCGATGGCGATCAACTCGGCAGCTTTCGAGGGCCGGCCGCGCTGCAATTCCTGTGGCTTCTGCTCCGGCTACGGCTGCCCCATCAACGCCCGGGGCGGCGCGGCGGTCTCCTTCCTCCACGACGCCCTCAAGGGCGGCGCCCAGCTTCGCTCGCGCTGTTTTGTCTACCGGGTCGAGATGGCCTCAAAGCGCCGCGCCGCCGGCGTCAGCTACCTCGACGAGGACGGCAAGACGCACACCGTCAATGCCGACATTGTCATCCTCGCGGCGTCGGCAATGGAGACGCCGCGTCTGCTGCTGATGTCCGCAAATTCCGACCACCCCAGCGGCCTTGGCAACCTCTCCGACCAGGTCGGGCGCAACCTGATGTTCCACTTCTTCACCCTGGCCGGCGGCATCTTCCGCGACGATGTCCACGCCCTGCGCGGGCCCAGTAGCACCCTCACCATGGACGACTTCGTCGGTCCGGACACCCCGCAGATGGCTGCGCGTGCGGGCCTCCCCTACCTCAAGGGTGGCATCCAGGAGCTCGGCGCCACCATCGGCCTTTTCGCCGAGGCCGGGCTCTACTCGGCGGCGTTCCCCACCGGGGGGAAAGCGCACAAGGACCTGATGAAGCTCTCCGTGCTCCGGGCGCATGTCGCTGGGATGCAGATGCCGGGGGAGGACATGCCTCAGAAAGCCAACCGCGTCGATCTCGACCCCGCAATCCACGATGTCTACGGCTTCCCGGTGCCGCGCATCACCCACTCGGCTCACCTCTTCGAGATCACCGCCTCCTCCTACTACGGCCCCCAGATGCAGGCCGTCTGCGCCGCTGCGCCGGGGGCCATCGGCAGCTTCTGGATCCCGGTCGCCAACCTCGCCGAGACCGGCAGCGGCAACCCGCTGGGCAGCGCCGCGGCGAGCGCGGCGACGACCGCGCACGTAATGGGGACCGCCCGGATGGGCGACGACCCGACCGCGTCCGTGGTCAATGCCTGCAGCCGGATGCACGAGGTCGACAACCTTTACATCGCCGACGGTTCGGTTTTCACGTCCTCAGGCGGATTCAACCCGACCAACACGATCATGGCCCTCTCTTTGCACATGACCCACTGCATCATCAGCGGCGACCAACCGGTGGCCGGGACACCGCCCATGAGCGCCCTCCCCAATACGGGTGGTCCAGAGATGGGTCTGGCGGAGGAGGCGGTCGCGGGTGCAGCCGCGCTCGGCGGGGCGGCCGTCGCGCGGCTTGGCCGCGGCGGGAACCACCTCGAGCATTGACGCCGCCGGGAGGACGGCTCCGAGGACCTCTCGGTGGGCGCGGGCGACCTGTGGGTAGAAGCCGATATCCGTGACAAACATCCGGGTCCGGTAGGGGCCCTCGGCGGCACTGCCGTCTGCGTTTCGCGCCACCGTTCCCGAGACGAACACCAGCGCGAATCGGCCTGATCGCGACGCTGGCGGGCATGGCCATCGGGATGTTGGCTCCCATCGTGATGGCGTCGTACCTCGCGGTAACAGCGGCGTCGCGCCGCGCGTCGGAGTAGGAGTGCGGATCAGGCCCAGAGCATGCCAGGGGTCGCGAATGTTCCTTGAGTCCGAAGTATCTCGGGCGGGCTATCCTGCAATAGAAATGCGTGTGCTCCTGGGGGCATGTTTGGTGCTGGCGATCGCGATCGGTGGCTACACCGTCCGGGAGGTTTGGACCTCGGGTCCGGCGCCGGCAGGTGGCTGGTGCTCACAGAGAGGGATCGAATCAAGACTCGACTCGGTTGTAAATGCCTTGAACGCTCGCGATGCCGAATCTTTGTCTCGCCTTTTCGGCTGGCCGGGCGAAGGTTTCGAGCTGACACCCACGATCTCAGGCGTCGAGGGACATCGCCGCAACGGGCAGGCCGACGACCTCGTCGCCGCCGACCCAGCGACGTTTCGCGATATGCGTGACCAGTTCGCGGGCCTTCGCGTTTCTATCCATGGGCCGGTGCCCGGGGGGGCCGACGGCTTCGGCCCGATTCTATGGCGAGCCAAAAGTTCGTCAGGCGCTGGGCTCACAATCGAGGGCGGCGGGAAGGGAAAGGTCAACTGCCTAACAGGGAAGTTCGAGAAGCTTCTGCTTAGTCCGGTATCGGCTGCCACACACGACTGAAAAGTCCTGGGCCACGCGAGTATTTGCAAATGACATCCGAGCCACGACGCAAGGACGGTTGACGGCGCTGGCAGGCTCGGGCCGTGCGTGGGTACAGGCGGCTGGCTTCGCGGTGTGCGCGGTTTTATTGACGGGATGCACCAGCAGCCCGTCGGCCGGGGCTCCTAGCACGCGTGATCCCGATAACCCGGTCGGCTGCCCTCCAGCTCCGAGT